>JAPKYD010000105.1 GCA_026394475.1 Methanothrix sp. | reverse complement strand
CCCAGGCTCGGTTTATCGGTCGTGGCCTTATCCACGAGCATAAGCATCCTGGTCCGGCTGGTCTTTCTCCTGGCCTTCCTCTGGATGGCTTGAACGAAAAGGAAAATATTTATGGATCTTGCCGGGAAAAACCCCCAGGGGTGATTGGATTTGATCTCCTGGATTTTGGCTTCTCGGATTATGGTTCTGGGGATGCTTCTTTCATTGACGGCGGCCGGAAGCGCATCAGCCTACGGCAGAAGCGTAGAGGATCTGGCGGGCGTCTTCTCCCTGGAGAAGACCATCAGGCTGGGAAGCAGCAGCGAGTGCTTTGCCTCCGCGGGCGCGAGCGATCCCTTGAGCCCGCCTTCCGCAACCCCCGCGACGGATGACCAGCCTCCCCGTCTGGCAGGCTTCGACTTTGAGCCCAGGACCATCCTGACCTCGGCACCGAGAGCCATCAACTTAACCCTAAACATCATCGACGACCAGAACGGCCCATGGGCTTGTGCGGCATATTTTCAAAGCCCCTCGGGAGATCAGGAGGCCGTGGCGATCTTTGATGCCGAGAATCTCACCTTTGCCGGCTCCAAGGACGGAGTCTACGTTGCCCGGATGCTCCTGCCTCAGGGATCTGAGATTGGCAACTGGGAGCTGGAGAACTTGACTCTCGCGGATAGGGCAGGCAACCGCCGGGTTTTGCAGCGCATGGACTTGCTGCGCCAAGGAATGCCCGTGCAGCTGCAGGTGACGTGACTTGGCTATTCCCCCATGACCTGCACAATTATTCTGCGCCTTCTATGCCGGTTGTCCAGCTCCAGGAAAATGATCTGCTGCCAGGTGCCCAAGGAAAGGCTTTGATTCAAGAAGGGAACGGTGAGACTGGGGCCGATAAGCGCAGCCCGGATGTGCGAGTGACCGTTTCCGTCGTGCCATCTCTGGTTATGGGCGTAGTCGATCCTCTGCGGAATTAGCCGCTCCAGGGCCTCGCCCAGATCCTTCACCAGCCCGTCTTCGTACTCCATGGTGGTAACTGCCCCTGTGGCTCCGGGCACAAAGATCGTGGCCGTGCCAGCGCATAGACCCGAGCTCTTTACCGCCTCTTGCACATCGTCCGTTATGTCCCTCACTTCGCCAATGAAGGTTTCGAACTCCAGATATCTGGTTACTATCACGAGACCAACTCCGTTCAAAAAATATTTATCGCTCGCATGCTGCATATCTATATTGATGACGTACTACGACACCGTCAGGCGCATTCTTATAATAATATTCGTATTAAACATATCAGTCGCCCTGATCAAGGGCGCCTACGGCCTTCTCACCAACTCCCTGAGCATGACCGCGGATGGGCTGCATTCTCTCTTCGATAGCGTGTCCAACATCATCGGCCTGGTGGGCCTGGCTCTGGCATCAAAGCCGCCCGACAGAGAGCACCCCTACGGCCACTCCAAGTTCGAGACCTTTGCCTCTTTAGGGATAGCCGTGCTCCTCTTCGCCAGCTGCTTCCAGGTGATTGAGGCGACCATAAATCGCTTCCTCAATCCCGCCGTGCCCGAGATCAGCAGCCTGAGCTTCGCCATCATGGGTGCGACTCTGGCCGTCAATGTGGGAGTCTCGGCATACGAGTACATCCTGGGCAAGAGGCTGAAGAGCAGCATCCTGGTGGCCGACTCCATGCATACGCGCAGCGATATTTTTGCCTCCCTGGGGGTGATCCTGGGCTTTGTGGCGGTCAGGATGGGCTATCCTCTGGCCGATCCATTCATCGCTCTGCTCATTACCGGCCTGATAATCCTGACAGGCCTGGAAATCATGAAAGAGAGCTCCAAGATATTGCTGGATAAGGCCCTCATCGAGGAGAGCGTGATAAGAAAGCTGGCCGAGTCCGTGGATGGAGTCTGCAACTGTCATCGCGTCCGAACCCACGGGTCACCGGGAGAGATGTACGTGGACTTGCACATCGGCGTGGACTCGGCCCTCTCCGTGGAAGAGGCTCACAAAGTGGGCGAAGAGGTTGAGGAAAAGATAAAGAGCAGCATCCCGGGCGTTCATGACGTCGTTGTGCATATGGAGCCCAAAGACTACTGCGAGCTAGAAAGCCGACAGGGCAAGGGATTGAATGAGACATAACATCACTATCTCCGTCTCCGAGGCGGGAACTCCGGCAGCGAGGACTTTTGCGTACAAGATTCTGGTGGAGGGAGAGGCGGTGAGCGAGCGAACTCTCACTCTCGTCGAGTCACAGGAGGTGAGGGATATGGCGCGCCAGTACATCTCCCTCTTCCAAGAGAGCAGCAGGGCCATGGCTCAGGAATACCTTCCCATCTTGGGAGAAGGAATCTTTCATATCTTTCTGGAGAAGGGCTGGCAGGAGTTCGGCTCGAAGTTCTCATCGGGAGCGGACCTGGTTGTTGCCTCATCGATCTCGGAGGTGCTGCAGCTCCCCTGGGAGCAGCTCCGCCTGCCGGATGAGGTCGTCTTGGGCTTTGATGAGCGGTTTTGCATACTCCGCCATCTGCAGCCGGCCGACTGGCATCCTCCGACCAGGGGAGAGCTTCTTCCCGGCCCGCTGCGCGTGCTCTTCATGGCCTGCGAGCCCTCTGACTATGAGCGGGAAGAGCGATGGATGCTCCAGGTCGCGGAGGGCCTGGACATGGTCCTGGAGATAGGCAATACCGGCACCTGGGAAGAGCTGAAGAGCCTGGCTCTGGCCTTTCGACCTCACCTGGTGCACCTGACAGGGCAGGGAAAGATGAAAGGTGGACAGGCTCGCTTTTCCTTGCCGGGGGAAGGAAGCAGACCGGACCTGCGAGCCGCAGAAGAGCTGGCAGCGGCCCTGGCCGGAGACGGAGTGCAGTGCGTCATCCTTGGCGGCTGCCAGAGAGAGGCTTCTGCCTCACTGGATCATCTCTGCCAGGGGCTGGTGGAGCATCTGCCTTCGGCTATCGGCTGGAATGCTTCGGCCGACTCCACCCGCGCCTTCTATCGCGCCCTGACCCAAGGCAAATCCCTATGCGAAGCACTGAGCCAGGCGCGTCAGGAGATGCAAAGGGCCTGCCAGGATAATCAAGGGGGGATATCTGCCCTGCCTGTCTTGTACGGGAGCGTCGATCAGCCGCGAATATTCGATCCCCAGAGAAGAGCGGAGGTTATCGCTTCCATCGACAGAGAGCAGCATCCCTTGCCGGGCATGACCGAGGGCCATGCGAAAGGCTTTGTGGATCGAAGAATGGATCTGCAGCGCCTCAGTTCCGCCTTGCGGGCTCCCTATAATCCCATCACTGCAGCTCGCCTTATGGAGGCAGTCATCGGCCTTCTGAGCAGAACCGGGCAAGCCGAGGCGGCCCTGGAGCTGAGGAACCCCGCTCTGCCTCTGACTAGACGGCAAAAGAGCATGCTGGATGGGCTCAACCAGGGACGAATCCTGCTCTTCCTGGATGGCCTGGAGCTGGACAGCAGCACGGGTCAAATAAAAGATCCTGAGCTGGCCAAAATTTATCTTGAAATGCTGCAGGGTATGGAAAGCAGTCGCGTTATCTTTACCAGTCGCGCTCTGCCTGCCGATGCCCCGACCCTGCCCTCCCGCGCCAGGGAGTGGCCGCTGGCTGGTCTTTCTGACGCGTCCTTCATAAAATTCCTGCTGGATGACGAGGCCATTGCCAAACGATATGGCAGAGGCGAGATCACTTACAGAAGACTCCAGGAGGCTCATTCCTCGGTGGCGGGAAATCCCGCCTGCCTGGCCCAGATCTCTCAGGTTTGGGGGATGAAGTGGGAAATCGGCATCTGTGAGGAGGTCCTGGCAGAGATCGCCGCCTCTTTAGATCCTCAATCTCTTTTGGCTCTCTGCAAAGCAGCGGTCTTTGGCTTGGCAGTGAGCCCTGCTGGCCTCGCGGCAGCGGCAGGATGGCCGGAGGAGAAGGCTCTCGACAAGGCCAGGGATTGGCAGCGGGCTTCCCTGGCCTATCAGGTGGGGAAGCTGTGGGCGGTGCCTTCCTCGATCTGCGCCTGGCTCCTTGAGGCCCTGAGCCCGGAGCAGCGCCTTGCTGCCCAGAAGGCTGCAGCCGGCTTTCTGGAGGACTTGGCGGAGTCGGGGCGCTCTGCGGAGCTGGGGCTATCTCGGCTGGATGCTCTGCTCGAAGCACGAGGGCACTATCTGGCTGCCGAAGACCTGGAGGGTGCCCGCGCCGTGACGGGTCGCATCAGCGGCTATCTGGAGAGGCGAGGTTACTACTCGGAGCTGGTAAGGCAAAACCAGGAGCTTCTGGACCGGGAGAAGCATGCTGAGCCCATGAGCTGGATCGCCCGGGCCTATCTGGGCCAGGGCGATTACGAAAGAGCGCAGGAATGGTACGAGCAGGCCCTAGCGGCCGGGCCGAATGCCGCAGCCTTTCACGGCCTGGGCACTTCTTACCTGCGTCAGGGCAAGCTAGATCTGGCGCGCGACAGCTTCCAAAAGGCGGCAGAGATCTGCCGTGCCGCAGGCGATCTGGCAGGGGAAGCCGCCGCCCTGCACGGCCTCGCCTTCCTCGACATGGAGCGAAAAGACGATGGGGCTGCCCTGGAGAAGCTGCGATCGGTCGCAGCGATTCAGGAGCAGCTGGGCGACCTGGGAGGCACAGCCTCGACGCTTCAGGAGATGGCCATGCTGGATTTACGTGGGGGAGACAACGAGGCTGCTAGGCCTTTATTCATGAAGTCTCTGGATATGCTGCAGCGCGTGGGCGATCGGACGGGCGAAGCCGCAGCACTTTACAGCCTGGCATCCATCGAGGCCCAAGTAGGGGACAAGGAGAAGGCCCGCGAGAGATTCCTGGATGCTCTGAAGATTTATCAGCAGCTAGGAGACAGGCCCGGGGAGGCGGGAGCCTTCTTCCAGCTGGGCGCACTGGCGGTCCAAAAAGAAAAAATCCAGGCGGGTCTGAGGCTGATGGCCCTCTCCGCCGTAATCTTGCGAAGCATTAAAAGCGACGAGGTCAGGAACGTCGAGCCGCTGGTGGAGCGCTTGGCTTCCCAGCTCCACTACAGCTAGGAGCAGTTCATGGCCATGGTGCAGGAGGTCTTTTGGAGCTACCGCAAGGACCGGGGATGGGAGTTGGCGGAGAAGGCTTTTGCGGAAAAGTGAGGAAATAGAGACTACTCAAATGGATTGCTCCCAGCCCTGCCCGAAATCAATGAGAGGTCTTGCCTCACCGACCTCGAAGGTCACCGATGCATGCATCATCTTTGCCGCTGACTCGCCAACAAATTTTGCGGTTTGAGTTCTGATCATATCAAGCATCTCACCCGAAGTCGAAATGTCCTTCACCTTCAGATAAACCCTGACTCCCTTCCATTCCATGACCGTCTTTCCCGGCTCCATGATCATGAAAACTGCATGGGGATTCTCTTGAAGATTGGCGAGGGTGCGGTTCTTGGCCACTGCCATCACCACAGTCTCTTCATCGATCATATGAGGGGAGCCGAAGATGGCCGCATCGACCTTTCCGTCCTTGCTCGACGTACTGAGGGTGCCAAGCCTGGGCTGCTTGTTGAAATACTCCATCAATTTTGCTGACATATCGAGTCTCCTTTTTTCAAATTTTGTCTTACTGATTTGTATGAAACCTTTTTCGAGATTACTTTGCCCAAAAGCACAGGTCCTTTACCCCTTAAGTTTTGATCCTGCTGGCAAAGTCTTTAAGGAGGATTCGCAATTTTACCATCTTGACCATGTCCCTTATCAAGTTCTTCAGCACCAACGGCCACCTGGAGCGCGTGGACTTCCGGCAGGCGCTCCTCGTGGGCCAGGCCCCTGACAAGGGGCTCTACATGCCCGAGCATATCCCCAAAATTCCCAATGAAGAGATCCAAAAATTTCCCAAGATGACCTATCCAGAGGTCGCCTACGAGGTGGTCAAGCCATACCTCGGAGATTTAGTTCCAGACACCGCCCTGCGAGCCATGCTGCAGGATGCCTACAACTACGAGGTTCCCGTGGAGCGGGTCTTCGACGGAAAATACATCCTGCGCCTGGATCGCGGACCCACTTGCTCCTTCAAGGACTTCGCCGCCCGGCTGATGGGCAGGCTGATGCAGTACTTCCTGAAGCAGGAGGGCAAGAGCCTCCTCATCCTTACCGCCACCTCCGGCGACACTGGATCAGCCGTGGCCCATGCCTTCTTTGGCCTGGATAACATAAAAGTAGTAGTATTATTTCCAGAGAAGGAGGTCACAGAAAGGCAGCGCCGCCAGATGACAACCTTAGGCGGAAACGTTTACCCCCTGGCCACCGCTGGCAAGTTCGACGACTGCCAGGCCCTGGTCAGGCAGGCTTTTGTCGATCCCGATCTGAGAGGTCTCAACCTCTCCTCGGCCAACTCCATCAACATCGGCAGATTGCTGCCCCAGGCAGTCTACTACTTCTTCGCCCACTCGCGCGCGGCGCCCAACGGGGAGGATGCGGTCTTCTCTGTGCCCAGCGGCAACTTTGGCGACCTCATGGGCGGCCTCATCGCTCTTAAGATGGGCCTTCCAGTGCATAGGTTCGTGGCAGCCACCAACGAGAACGACGAGTTCCCCAACTTCATGCGTACTGGCGTCTACCAGTCCATCAAGCCAAGCAAGAACTGCATCTCCAACGCCATGAACGTCGGCCATCCCAGCAACCTGGCCCGCCTCTTCCGCCTCTATGGAGGGCGGATGGACGAGACAGGCCTGGTGAGCAAGCCGCCGGACCGGCAGGCCATGCATAAGGACCTTTTCGCCGTCTCCGTATCCGACGAAGAGACCCGCCGGACCATCAAAGAGACCTATGAAAAGCATCGCGTCCTGCTGGAGCCCCACGGCGCAGTGGGCTGGGCGGGCCTGATGAGGTATCTGAAGGAGTGCGGTGACTGGAGCCCCTGCATCTCACTGGAGACCGCGGACCCTGCCAAGTTCCCTGAGGAGATCATAAGAGCCACGGGCATAAATCCGCCCTTGCCCGCGGCCATGGCCAGGCTGGACGAGCGGGAGGAGCACCTCCAGAGGATAGAGGGCGACTACGCTTCCCTGAAGGAGTACCTGGGGCGCTTTCTTTAGCCCTTCCGGAGGAGAGATCAAGATGCTGCTACGTGACGAGGGCATATTCTTTGACGACATCGGCAGCTATCCCCTGCCCAAAGGAGTTCGGCTGGAGAGCTTGTCTCGCGATCAGTACCTGCAGCTGGTGCGTGATGTCCTGGCCCAAAAAGTCGATGCAGGCGTGGAGGTTCCCACCTATCCGCAGTTTCGGGACATGATACGCATGTTCATGGACCCCATAGAAGATCCGAGACTTGTGGAGAGCCCGTACCTGATAAAGAAAGAGAACGCAAGTATCCTGGAGCTTCAGGCGGTGCCGCCAGGCCAAAAGGCGCGCGTCTGCGTCACCGGTCCGCTGGAGCTATACATCTCCGCCTTCGGAGCCACGAACTACACCGACATCCTTTATCGGCTGGCGGAGAGCGTGGCCAGGTTCCTGAAAAATGCCAAAGACCTGGGAAAGATTACCGTGGCCTCTCTGGACGAGCCATCCTTGGGCATCAGTTCCAATATCGTATTTTCGCAAGATGAGATACTAAAGGCCCTGGAAATAGCGAGCCTGCCCTGCCAAGGCATGGACTGCGAGGTGCATCTGCATTCGCCTCTCTATGCCGAGCTTTGCGCGCTTGTTCCCGGCATCAGCATCGTAGGCATTGAGTCAGCTGCCCACCCGGACTACCTGAAGCTGATCGACAGAAAGCTCCTGGAGGAGACGGATACCTACCTTCGGGCTGGCATCGCTCGCACAGATATTCTATCCATGGCCGCTCGAGTGAATGAGCAAAAGGGCATCAATCTCTGGGATGACATGGCGAGGCTGGAGAAGGAGATCCTAGACCTGGAATCTCCCCTGGTCATGAAAAAGAGATTGTCAGCGGCCTTTTCCCAGTTTGGAGAACGGCTAAGAGCCACAGGCCCCGACTGCGGCCTGGGGTCCTGGCCGAGCCAGGATTTGGCGAGCAGGACCCTGGCAAACTGCGCCATGGCGCTTAGAGCCTTTCGCGAGGAGAAGGGGCTCTGATCATCGCAAAGAGGGCTGGCCCCGGCCATATTTTGTAAATATACAAAATGACGTATTATAAAAACAGATTCAAATACTTCACATAAATCAGCCCGTATTTTGACATGTCAGTGCTTATGTATAAATATTTCATGAATCCAGTTTCTGATCTCAGTATATCTAATTAAGGATTACTATGATTACCATTATCTATAAATATTTTAAGAGCATTGGTAAGTATCATGAGACTGAGGGTAGTGAGTTCAAAGAAAGAGATAACCGATCTCAACAGGAACGAGCAGGTAGTTCATCTGGCTTTCAGAGCGTCCAACATGGATGTGATGAGCCTGGTCCAGTCCTGTCCGCGCCTGCGAGCCGTGCAGATCCCACCGTCATACCACGAGACCATGTCCAAGGCTGCCCAGCAGTTCCTGGAGATCCAGGGAGTACAGCTCTTGAGGGGAGATGTCTGGGGCCACCGCAAGGATATCGATGAGTACTACACCATAGGCGATAAGATCGTCAACAGGATATCCAACCTCATGGCCGAGGGCAGCAGCATCGATGATACGGTGAAAAGGCTGCAGAGGGAGACCAAGCTCTCCGAAGACTTGATCAGATATATCCTGAAAGAGCAGGTGATGGCGTAGATCCAAAGGCGCCTGCCCCTCAGCCCTCTTATCCTCGTTGCCATCCGCCCTGGCATTATCTGCTCCTCTGCACCACCACTATTTTAAGGAATGAATGAAAACAGCACCGTCCATGGATCTCATGGCCAGGGTGCAGGGATTCATGACCTTGAAGAAGGAGCGGCTTAGCGAGGAGCTGGCTGAGAAGTACGGAGTCTCGGAAGACGAAGTGGCCGGCGTAGTAGACTCCTTTTTGAAGGATACCTATGGACCGGCCCTGAAGGCGGCAGGAGCCATCAGCGGCAAAGAGAATCCCGTGCTTCTCTTCATCGGCAGAAAAGAATGCGCCATCTGTCAGAGAAGCCAGCCCGACCTGGAGCGCTTCCTTGAAAACCACCGGGATCTGGAGCTGATAAAGCTGGACTATTCTCAGCCGGAGGGCCTGCTCTACCACATGATCCAGCAGCATGATAAAGGGATGCTGCCCTTGGTCGCCATGATCTTTCGAGGGCGTATACGGATGATCTTCACAGGAGAGTGCATCCACGCGACGGTTTATGAAAAATATTACAATGAGCTGCATTCAGAATGCAGCCAAAATATATATGCCCTCTGAGGTTACAGAAGTCTTGCGAGGGAGAATGTGACCTTAATCGTGCTCAACTTCAAGACGTATCGCGAATCGACGGGCGAAGAGGCTCTGAGACTGGCAAAGATCTGCGAGGATATATCCAAGGATTATTCTGTCCAGATGGTGGTTGTACCCCAGGTTGCGGATATCCATGCCATCTCCATGGCCGTGAAGATACCAGTCTATGCCCAGCATGTGGACGGCGTCGGATATGGCGGCTTCACGGGCCATGTGACCGCAGCCTCCCTGAAAGCCGCTGGCGCCAGCGGATCCCTGATCAACCACTCCGAACGTCGCCTCAAGCTGGCTGAGATCGAGGCATCCATCCTAGCCTGTCGGTCCTTGGGGCTGAAGACCATTGTATGCACCAATAATGTGGCCACGTCGCGAGCTGCTGCCGCCCTGCAGCCCGACTTCGTGGCCGTGGAACCTCCGGAGCTGATCGGCAGCGGGATTCCTGTGTCCAAGGCCGACCCAGAGGTGGTGCGCGGGTCGGTGGCTGCTGTGAAGGATATTGCCCCTGGCGTAGGCGTGCTCTGCGGGGCAGGCATCACCCATGGCGAGGATCTGAGAGCGGCTCTGGAGCTGGGCTCCGAGGGCGTCTTGCTTGCCTCGGGGATCATCAAGGCCAAGAACCAGCGCAAGGCCCTGGAAGATCTGGTTACCGGAGCTTGAAAAATGATCGCGGTGCACGTGCGGGTCTCAGGAAGAGTGCAGGGTGTTTTCTATCGCGCCTTCACCAAGGATAGGGCAGAGGGCCTTGGGATCAAGGGCTGGGTGCGAAACCTTCCCGGCGGCGGCGTGGAGGCCGTGCTGGAAGGAGAGAGACAGAAGGTCGGAGAGCTGCTTAAATTCATGAAGTCCGGTCCATCCGGGTCCATGGTCCTGGGAATGGAGCTCTCGGAGCTGGAGTGCAGAGGCTACCAGGATTTCGAGATAAGGTATTAGTATTAATAAAATATTATTATAATTATCTTTAAGGATGTGATCTCTTGCTTACCGTCAACAGATACAAGTGCTGCTACTGCGGTGCCTGCGTCGGAGTATGCCCGGCCGCGGCCCTGGAGCTGGTGGAGACCTGGCTGGAGGTCTCGGCTGATTGTAAGGAGTGCGGCATCTGCACCAAGATATGCCCGGTGGGCGCCCTGGAGGTCAGGGCATGAGCATGAAGTGCGACGTGGTCGTAGTGGGCGCGGGCCCGGGCGGATCGATGACGGCCAAGACCGCAGCAGCAGCAGGCCTGAAGGTGGTCATGCTGGAGAAGCGCCAGGAGATCGGCGATCCGGTGAGATGCGCCGAAGGTGTGGGCAAGAGAGTCTTCTGTCAGATGGTGAAGCCGGAGCCGGATTGGATAGCGACAGAGGTGAAGGGCGCCAGGATCTATGCGCCGGACGGCTCGAGCATCGTCATGTCTGAGGACAAGGGCGGAAGTGAGGTGGGCTACGTCCTGGAGAGGAAGGTCTTCGACCGCGGCCTGGCCATGGAAGCGGCGCGAGCGGGCGCTAAGGTCCTGGTCAAGACCAGAGCGCTTGGGCTGCGAATGAAGGACGGCGTGCCCTGTGGAGTCTCTGCGCTGCGCATAGGCGAGCCCCTGCAGATCGAGGCGCCCCTCATCATCGGCGCAGATGGAGTGGAGTCCAAGGTGGGGCGCTGGGCGGGCATCGACACCACCCTTCCGCTGAAGGACATCGAGATCTGCGCTCAGTTCCTGGTCTCCGACCCAAAGATCGACGACCAGTACACCGAGTTCTTCTTAGGAAACACCATTGCTCCGGCGGGGTACGCCTGGTCCTTCCCCAAGGGTGAGAAGCTGGCCAATGTGGGCCTGGGAATCCTGGGCTCCCGGTCCAAGCCCGGAGAAGCTACACGCCTGCTCTGCGCCTTCATGAAATCCCACTTTCCAAACGGCAAGGTGGTGGAGATGGTGGTGGGCGGCGACCCCTGCTCCGGCCCCATCGAGTCCACCACAGCGGACGGCGTCATGCTGGTGGGCGATGCGGCGCGCCAGACCGATCCTCTCACGGGCGGGGGCATCCTCAATGCCATGCAGGCCGGGATAATCGCGGGGGAGGTGGCGGCGAAGGCCCTGGCCGCGGGCGACCTGAGCAAGGCCGGGCTGAAGGAGTACGAGGACCGCTGGAGGGCGGACATCGGCCGGCACCAGGCCCGCAGCTACGAGTTCAAGGAGTTCTTCGTGAAGCTTTCGGACAAGGATCTGAACCAGCTCATCGGCTCCCTCAGCAAGGAGGATATCTCCAAGATGGACCTGCGCGGCATGCTGCGGGTGCTGTTCAAGCTGAACCCGAAGCTGCTCTGGGAGCTGAGACACTTGGTTGTTTAAAAGATAAATATTTTACAAATTACAAATTTATATGTAACTAGGATTGGAGACTATGTCTGATGATCTTCGCGAAAAAAGCACTAAAAGCCTCGTCAATGAAATATGCCTATCTAAAGATCATAATTATCTGTTTTCAGAAATAAGGGAAAATAAAAATCTAAGATCAGTATTTTTTTTGCACAAGCTTGAATTATTTCCAGAAAACTACGGCATGAGATGGTTTTACCTAACGAATGTGAATTGTACCCAACAGGAAAAT
>JAPKYD010000064.1 GCA_026394475.1 Methanothrix sp. | reverse complement strand
CATCCCCGTTCCCCAAGGTTCGCTGAATATCGTTGTAGGAGTTCATTATCTGGTCCCAATCATTCCTGCGTGGATCCCCGCTGGGCAAGGTGTACAGGTCTCCCATGCCTATGGTGTGCCCCAGCTCGTGCAGCGCCACGGTCTGCACATCATAGTTGCCTCCGGTGGTCGACCAGGCGTAACCCGTGTTGTAGCTCACGTCCGACTCTAGGGCCGAGTAGTACCCGTCCACCACCTGATTTGGTTTATAGTAGGTTCTGCAGTAGGCCAGAGCGCTCGGCGCATCCGCGAGAGATTTCCAGGCGTTCACATTGAAGCCGTCATGCTGGTCGATGTCCTTGCTAGAATCGCTTATTACCGTCTGCCCGTCTGCGAAGATGTTCTGGGCAACAGCATCGTCCCAGGTGTTCGCCGCGTCGGAGATGGCGGCCCGCGCCGACTCCTGGTTTATATTCGAAGGCACAGTGTCTGCCTTTAAGTAAAGCTGCACCTCCGGATCGTGCTTGTTCCATCTCCATCCCGTCAGGACATATGAGGAGGACGACCCTCCCTGGTACAGAACGGAGCTCTCTTCCCCCTCCCCAGACTGAGTCCTATCCGACATCTTAACGTTGGCCGCACCCAGGTCGAAGGTGCCGATGCCCGAAGGCGTCTCCTGTAGGCCATGCAGGCTCATTCCCAGGGTCTCCGAGCCGATCTCCTTCAGCGTGGCGTCGTCGATCCAAGTGGCCCCGTTCACAGCAACCTCCCCCCCGATAGCAGCATCGCCTGAGGCTCCAGAGCTCAAGGCGGCGTCGAGGCTGCTCTCGCCCAGGAAGCTGCCCGTGGCCACCATGGCGTTCTTGCTCGAAAAAGCTCCTGATCCCACATAGCCGAACTGGCCCGCCATCTTTGTGCTCTGGCCGGCAAAGACTCCCTGCCCCGCCGAAGCGCTCTGCACGCTGGCGATGGCGCCAGAGACGACGCTCGCCTCCTGGCCTGCTTCTGCAGCCTCCTGCGTACTCTGCAGGGCGAGACTCATGCTCCCCGTGCCCGCTACATTCTGGCTGAGCGAGGCCTCCTGTGGCGAGGCGATGGATGCTGTATAGGCGCTGAAGGATCCGACGCTCTTGATGTTGTTTTGCAAAGAGTAATCCTTCCCCGAGACGGACTGCTTCAGGCTGTTCTCTCCAGCGCCGCTCGCCTGACGGTTCTGGTACATGCTCACTCCATCAAGGGTGATGCCCTCCTGCAAAGATGTGGTGTCATCAAGGTTGAAGATCTCCGAGGATGCGACCGATCCGCTGCCATCTCCCGATGAGACGCTTACAGATATGGCTGAAGCTGGAGACGCAAAAGAGCACAGGATAATGAGGCACTTCAGGATCGGGTCCGAAAGTCTGCCAGCCATGGGGGAGAACCTCGCGATTCAGTAATCTAATTAAGGATTAATTAAGGTAGTCGATATAAAAGGATTTCGGGCCTCTGGTATGGAAAATCGCGTTAAGTAGACCCTGAAGATCTCTGTCTGACACGACTGAACTGACCGCATAATGTGAAATAGAAACGAAAAGCTATGTGTCATACTCGATAACTTTAGTCCTCACATAAAAGAGGAAGTAACACCATGGTGCGAGAAGAACGATATTGAACTTGTTTTCTTGCCTACTAATGCTTCATGGTTGAATCGGATAGAATGTCACTTAATGGGGACTAGTATGCAGGGGAACTCACCGCAAAGATCCTTTCTTCCAATGAAGGCTCCGTGGGGCAACAAACCAGCCAATCATCCTCATCTACAGAGGCATTTCTGCCAATGGATGCCATGAATATGTGCCGGTTTAATTGGAAATTTCCTGCATAGGTTTCCAGGCCCTCTCTGGTTGTCATGTGTTTCTCTCTGGTCGCAGTATGGTCTCCGGCCTGCCTGTACTTGAAGCTGGCAAGTCCCTGAAAGCGGGAATCCAGCTTGTAGTCCATGCTTTTGGCCGGGAAGAATCTGTCGGTATAGATCGCCTTGGTAGTGTCGTTGAGGGCTAATTCAAACCAGGCATTATTGAGATAAAGGAGACAGGAGCGATCCATCTTGAGGTCCTTGGCAAAGGAATAGGCAGCCCCCACGTAGTCGAGGTTATTGCCGAAGAAATCGTTATCCGAGATTCCTTTTCCGGTGTAATTCAAGCTCCTCAGGGCGAGCATGCCCACCGGCCAGCTCTCGTTGGCTGTCAGGATATAGTCCTGAACTCCTGGAAGCTTTTCCAAGTAGATCTCCACTGGGTTTGTCACATCGGCTTTGAGGCGTATGCGCTCTGCCGTATCCAGAGTGCCATGGGCAGCTGCGATCCTCTCTCTCATGCGCACATCGTTGAAGTCTGTCTCAGTGTAGCGATAGAAGGTTCCTTCCCCTATAGCTGAACCGGAGATATCGAGGGAGATGTTGTTACTCTGCCGAAGGCCTGTGGTCCAGCCTGTGTCTCCCTCTGTGACCTGGTAATATCGGCAGGAACCGAATCCGCAGAGGATGATGAGGAGGACGGCCAGGAGCAGAACGAGCCGCTCTTGGAATTCCAATTGAAATCTCCTTTTGATTTGAAAGGATCTTCTAGGTTTATAAAAGCATTTCCATTAGCTTCATAATCCTCCGCCGATTCGCCTGCAACTCGTTCTTTGACTGTCTGGCTCTTTTCTCTCTTTGCCTGTTTAAACTTGCCGGAGTCAACTACCCGCCAATGAATTGGCGGGCATGTTCGCCGCCAAATGGGGGGCTTGTAGCTCCGCAAAAAGTCGGGCTACGATGGGCAGGTTGGCAACTACCCTTGCTCTGATGTTCAGAGCTGCGTTGTAGTCTGCTGGTGCAGAGGAACCACAGCAGGTACAAACAAAATCGTCCCGTGTAGGGCGATTAGATCTGGAGATATGATGGCAGACGTGGCATTCCTGGCTAGTATAAGCGGGGTCGATGTAGACCACAGGGACACCAGCGATGGCTGCCTTATAGTCTACGAACTGTCTGAGTTGATCGAATCCCCACGAAAGATGCTTGCGCCTCTCGGCTTTCTTAACCGTAGCCCTCTCCCTAATGCCCTCAAGGTCTTCGAGAGCAATAATGGAAGAGGTGTCTTTGGCCTTCACAACCATCTTTTTGGAAATGCAATGGTTGACATCGCGTCTGAATCTGGATTCGCGTTTGCCGATCTTCTTAAGATGTCTGTTGGCGCTTGGAGTGCCACAGCACTGCAGATCTGCCTTAATAGAGTCAATCTTGATTCTGGTCTTTTCGATAGCATCACCAGAGAAAACTTCTCCTGTAGAGTCAACTGCAATATTCTTGACACCGAGATCGATACCAAGGACAGCCGTAGCATCGATGGCAGAAGCTTCCGGGGCATCAACTACAACGGCCAGATAGAAGGTGTTATTCCTGAAAATCAGATCAACCTGTCCTCTAGGTCGATTCATCCTGGGGGAATAGTATTCACAGATCCGTACAGGCATTATGAGTCTGCCTTCAAGTGTCAGCAAGGACACTCTATCAAGCCCTTTCCAGGACATGATGCGTTGATCATAGGGCATGGCCCCATCAAGGTCAAACTCGACCTGGATAGACTTGTCTCGCTTGTAGGCTTCAACGGTCTTGGATATTGCTCTGACTGCCATCTGAGCAGACAGGTTGTACTGCTCTCGGACACGATAATAGACCGTCTTCTGCAACTCAATTTTGTTGGCACAGCGCAGTTCAAAAGCGGTTTTGGCAATGTCATTGCAAGCTGCATTAAACTGATGCATGGTCTTACGGAGAGCCTGAGCTTGCTCAGGATTGGTTTCGACCTTAACCATAAGAGTTTGCATCATTGTATTGAGGAGATAGATCTATGAATATAAATGGGTTTGGTATAGGCACGGCCTTCCTCTCACGACTGAAGTCGCGAGCATCCGGCCTGAGGGAATCGTGAAGGCTCGCCAGAATAGTCGAGCGGTTGCACCCTGCCAGGCCTCGCCGCGGGTGCGCTCCTCCTGCGCCCCGCGTGCCTGCGTACGCTGCTGGAAGGGCGGCAGGCTAGCTTTTGGCCGCCTCTGCCGCCGCAAGAGGCTAAAGATATGAGCCGAGCAGATCAAGATGTCCGGCCCGGTCTTCGGCGGCTCCTTGGACGTCGCTCATCTCAGGCCCTCCAAAATCTTCGTAACGGCTAAAAGCCGCTCCTGGCAGCTCGAAAGAATCGCTTTTAATGGGTTGGACCGAAGCTCCTCCTGCAGGCCTCTGCAGATGGCATCGAGCCCGTAAGATTTCACTGCCATCTCACAGCTCAGCTCCTGCTCTTCCTGGATCTGAAAGGCACAATCGCCCCACTGCTCGACCTCGAAGCGGCGAAAGAGCCTCCGATCATCGCAAAAGACCAGCCTGGTGCTGACGCGAATGCCGCTGTTCTCTCCCGTGTAAGCCTTCTCAGAGATTTCAAGCAGGGTTATTTCATTGCGATAGCAGCTTTCCCGGTCTTTGGCATCCTGCCAGATCATGAGCAGCCAGACCCTTCTTAAGATCTCCTGGAGGGCCTGGGTCTCCTTCTGCCGGGAGGCCCTTCTGTGCGGCCTCCGCCATCGCGGCCGCGGGCTCAAGCTCGTCCAGCGTTGCCGCCAGCTCGGAAAGGCTGGAGGACATGGTCAGGTCTCCGCAGGTACGTTGCAAGGTTGATCGGGGTGGCAAATGCAGTTCTTGGGCGTGGTCACGCAATGGATGCAGTCGATCAATGAATTTACACGATCAGATGATCGTATTATCCGACCTGCGCCTCCGAAGAGTTTTCTTCCAGCCATCTCACCACATCCTTTTGTCATCTCGTTGTACTGTGTTATACTATTTAAACTTTGGTTTACTCAATAAACGACATGCATAAATAGCAAATTGCGTGAATTAAAAGAGCATGGCAACTACCACGGTTAAGCTTTCCAAGGAGTCCGTGGACTTTATGAAGTCTGAAGGTAAATACGGAGAGACTCTAGCTGATATATGTGATAGACTCTTTGCAGAACTGAAGGCTTTGAGACAGGAGAAACGTGAGAAAAGTGCATAAAAATGGACTTGTTGCCTTACACCGTCCGCTCCATTGATACTGCCACTTCCAGCCGTACAGGTCTAGCTCCAACAGGCAGAGCGGTTATGCGGGGAGTTGATGGCGATGGCCAGGAAAGGCCGGCGGATTCTTAGGTAATAGTGTGAAATTTTTCGGAACTCTGCGGCCGCAGGCACAGAGCTGGAAAAATATGCCAGAGCGTTCTCATGAGATTTTGCAGGGCAGCGTGCTCCTGTGGCTGCGAATTTCAAGAATTGGGCTTTAGTAGAGTAGGTCAGGCGTTAAAATCTACAGCTAAAGCATCTCGGAGCCAAGTCAAAATAGTCAGGCGGAATCATTTCTACTGGCTGCGCTGAAAGTCCTTCTCAAAAAAGGATGAGGCCGTCAATTGGCGGCTGGGATGACCGGGACGAAGCAGACGTGAGTCCGCCACAGCTTGCTTTTGGTTGGTTCAAAGAAATCCGACGTCTTCCTTCCAAGGACTTCACAGGTTCTCACCGCCTGAAAAGGCATCAGCACCGTCTTGGCTTGGGCGTTTAGCCTGCTTTGGCTTCGTCCTTCTGCCCCACGGCCTCCAGGACCCTGCCCTTATGAATCCATGTATCCACAGTATTGGGGTCTAGCTCATAAAAAATTTTCTGGCGGTGCCCCAAACGGATTGCATCTCCTTTGTCGTCCTCTTCATATCCATCGCCTGACCTTCCGCCAGATCAGCTGCAATGGGCTAAGGACCTCTGCAGGAACTCCATGCCGATCTCATGGAGATGGTTCTCTTGTATGCTACGCTGGAATCTGTTCTTGGGAATCAGTTGGCACAAGGATGACCTGGACAGGCTTTATTATTATGTTGTTATTTACCACAGCGCTCCCTCCGGGCGCAGTATTGATAGCACTGGCAGATATGCCGCTAACGTCTATGTTCATGTTATTCATTGAGCTTTTCCGACCTGGAGTCGATGACGATCTTTCAGCAAAAGAGCCATGCATGCTCGAAGCCAGGGCATCATCTACAACTCTTTCAATGCCATTCCCAAAACTGCTATCGCCTTCATCTACATGGCTATTATCCCGCCCTTTGCCGGATACACGTATATCCATGGAATTGCCTGGGATTTGGCTATCTGCATCGCTATTTTGAGCTCCATCATAGACCACGTCTCTCTCCTTGACAGAATTCACAGCCGTTAAGTCCTCCAGCGCCTGTTGGGGATGAGACCCGCCCATTTTTATCTCTTCTTTTTCAGGCCGACCCGAAGACATGATACCGGCGGCAGAAGATCCCCGATCACCCCTATTTTCCTTCGCCCACGGGAAATATACCGTCCCGCTGGAGAGCTGAAGCTGCCCCAGGGTGAGGTCCCCATTTGGATTCTTGAAACCTGGGTCAAATTTATTATCCAGAGACCTTTTAGCATCAATGCCCTGGGCAGCTGTAATCTGCACTGTGAAACACAGCAGGATTATGAGTGCTCCCACTG
>JAPKYD010000034.1 GCA_026394475.1 Methanothrix sp. | reverse complement strand
TAATTGATCATATCTGGAGCCTGCATGAATTATTGACCTTTGCATATTACAAAATTAAAACCTATTAACAATTCACGACCCTATGGTCGGCATCACAGTCCAAAAGAGATCTTAGAATGCTTGGCCATGCTCGCTGAAAGGAACAGTCTGGCCTCCATCCATAGAATCAAGGGCATCAAAGAGGAGACCGTTGTGGATTGGCTCCGCGAAGCTGCTAATCACATTGAAGAGATCGAAGCATTGCTGTTGGCTAATCACCATCTGACCCGTGTTCAACTCGATGCCATGTGGACTTATGTGAGTCATAAAGGGGAAAAAGCGGACATCCCGAAGAGCCTGAGCGAGGCAGCTTCTGGCGAGGTACTGCCATAGATATTGATACGAAGCTGAGGGTAGGACGAGCTATCGGAAAGAACGAGGAAGAGGTTGCTATGGCTATGATGTCTCAAATCAAAGATCGTAGCAATCCTGAAGTACCGCCAGCGATAGCGAGCGATGGGAACGACAGTTATCCGGAAGCAATGCTCGAGACTTGGGGGAAGTTACCGGAATACTTTCGGGACTTACAGAAAATAAGTTACACTGCCTCATATTACTATAGCGTCTGGATTTTGGATTGGAAAAAATTTAAGTGCTGAATGGCCTTTCCATGCATACTGCGAGGAGGTTCATGACCTACGACGGCATCAGATCAGGATGTTTCGATGACTCCTGGCCCCCGGTGCGGGGAGACTACACGGTAGGCAACCCGGAATCCGGGGTAGCGGTTGTTACTTTGGCCAGCCAGATTCGCGCGAAGGGTGCAGCCATCAGCGGACCCTGTAAGACTGAGAACCTGGGGATCGAGAAGATCGTGGCCAATGTGATCTCCAATTGCAATATACGCTTTCTTCTCCTCTGCGGTGCGGAGTCGAAGGGGCATCTGCCTGGAAACACTCTTCTCGCTCTTCACAGAAATGGCCTTGATGAGCAGGGCAGGATTGTAGGGTCCAAAGGCGCCATCCCCTTCATCCAGAATCTGCCGCCCGAAGCAGTTTTGCGCTTCCAGGAGCAGGTGGAGCTGATAAACCGCATCGGTCTGGAGGACATAGAAAAGATCGAGGAGCTGATCGCGGAGTATAGCCGCCTCGCCCAGCCTTATCCGGAGGAGCCCTTCCAGGTGGTCAGGAGGAGGGTCGCGCCGCTTCCAGTCCTCTTCGGGGAAGGCGATCTTATCTTGGGATCGGGCGTGGTCATGGATACATCAGCATGGCTGATTTCGTCAGAGGGATGACTGGTGTTTCGGTTCAAGCGCGAGCAGTCTATAGTGAATGTGGCGGGGGTGAAGTTCGGCGGCCAGCCGGGCGAGCTGCCCACGGTCCTGTGCGGCACCATATTCTATCAGGGGCACAAGGTAGTGCAGGATGAGGAGAGGGGCCTCTTCAACCGGGCGGCGGCCGAGGGCCTCGTGGCCCGCCAGGCGGAGCTGTCGGAGGAGACGGGGTGCCCGGCTGTCCTGCACCTCTACGCTCGTAGCATCGAGGCTTTTTTGCGTTATCTTGATTTTGCGGAAGAAGTCTGGAGCGGCCCTTTGATCATCGACTCGGCAGATCCCGTCACGCGCGGGGCTGCTGCCCGATTGGTCTCGGAGCTGGGATATGCGGACAAGACCATCTACAACAGCATAAGTCTAGGCACGGATGAGGCGGAAGCGCAGGCCCTCAAGGAATCGGAGATCGATTCGGTTATCATCCTGGCCTATAATCCGGCAAAGCCCGGTGTGGATGGCTCTCTCGGAGTTTTGGAGACCGGAGGATCGGTGAGGGAAAATGGGTTGATTCCTCAGGCCAGGGACCTGGGAATGGTCAATCTGCTCATCGATCCGGGGGTCGTCCCCCTGGGCAACGGTGCGGGATCAGCGCTGCGCTTCTCCGTCGTGGCCAAGGCCAGGCTGGGCCTTCCCGTGGGCTCAGGAATTCACAACGCTGTGAGCGCCTGGCCCTGGCTGCGCCAGAAAGAGATGGCGACCAGGAGATGCTGCGACGCCGCGGCCGCTGCCATGCAGCTTCTTTCCGCAGGCGACTTCCTGCTCTACGGCCCCATTGAGAACGCCGACTTCATCTTTCCCGCAGCAGCATTGGCCGATATTTTGGTGGCTGAGGCGGTGAGGGACCTTGATATATGGCCTGCGGCCGGGCATCCTCTGCAGCGGTTGGTCTAGAAAGGATTTATACCAAAGAGCCAGAGCCAATAGCATGTACCTTTCCCGCGAGGAGGAGGCCATCTGCCGGGGCGAGCGCGGCGAATCCTTGCGCCGCGCCATGGAGATCCTGGTGGCCCTGGGGGAAATCTATGGAGCGGAGCGGCTCGTTGCGGTCAGAAGCGTTCAGATCGCGGGCGTCTCCTTCAAGAACATCGGCGAGGCAGGACTGGAGTGGATCAGTGATCTGCGGGGCCGCGTGGTCGTCCCGAGCATCCTCAACCCGGCGGGCATGGACCTTTATCGGTGGAAGGAGATGGGGATCAGTGAAGATTTTGCCGCCTGGCAGAAGAAGGTGGTAGAAGCCTACGAGCGCCTGGGCGTCACCGTGGACTGCACCTGCACCCCTTACCAGATCTACGACCGCCGCCTGGCTGGCCTGGGCGATCATCTGGCCTGGAGCGAGTCCTCGGCCGTCTCTTACGCCAACTCCGTCATCGGAGCCAGGACCAACCGGGAGGGCGGGCCTTCGGCGCTGGCGGCGGCGCTTGCAGGAAAGACTCCCCTTTACGGCTATCATCTGGATGAGAACCGCAGGCCTACCCATCTCGTGGCTGTTGATGCGGATTTGAAGGGCTCTGACTACGGAGCCCTGGGTTTTCTGGTGGGCAGAATCGTCAAGGACGGCGTGCCTATCTTCAGGCTGAGAAGCCTGCCAGCCTCTGATGAGCTGACGGCCCTGTGGGCGGCCATGGCCGCCAGCGGCTCCGTGGCCCTCTACTAC
>JAPKYD010000062.1 GCA_026394475.1 Methanothrix sp. | reverse complement strand
TGAAGAGGCCATAAAGACCTTTGGTCTTGAAGCCATCTGCGAAGGTCTGACAGATCGGCTCAGAAATCGACTCGCGTCGGAGATTCAAATATCCAAGTATCAAGAAAGGATTGATCGAGCGGATAGACTTCTGGCGGCAGCATCTCGGGAAGGGATGGAGCAATTATCATGAGGGCTCAGCTCATGCTCTTCCTGGGAGGCAAATATCTCTTTTCCGCGAGAGTCGCCAAGTTCGGCCTCAAGCCCACGGCCTACAGAGGCGCAGAGCCCACCGTCTGCCTTCGGGATATCCTTTTGCATACCGGAACCGTGATAGTGCCCATAGACCATGTTTGGGTCACCGTGGGAAAGACATTCGCGAGGTTCAACCCCAGGAAGGGCGATAGGATAGCCTTTCGTGCGTGGGTGAGGGAGTACGAAAAATACGACTATGAAACCGGCCTGGAGAAGCTTGATTACTGCATTGAGCGGCTATCAGCCCTCGATCTCGTGGCCGGAGGCGGCAATGGCCAGGACTTCGCGACTTTCTGGAGCATGCTCGGGCAGTCAGGCAAGTTCATTACAAATAGGATCGTGGTCTCATGCATGGCATGAATAAAAAAAGGCAAAGGAGGTGAAAAAATTGGAAGCATCGACGGTTGAAGCTGTCGCATCTATCCCCGATCACCCCGCCCCCCACATGCTCGAAGAGAACCACATCCTGCAGGGTCGGCTCCTGAGCATCGAGGATGGCCCGGAGGGCCTGATCCTGGTCAGGACAGAGGGGGTATGCCATGCATGCCAGCGTCCTGAGATACTGGAGCGGTGGGGGGACGGCAGCCTACAGGAGAAGCTGCAGGGCCTGGTGGGCGAAGATGTGGTCATTGGGCATATCCAGGGCGGCCACTGGGGCGCGGGCAAGAGGACGCCCATGCCGGAGGGAGGGTGGAGGCTGTGAGCGGCCAAGGACTGCGCAGATCTGCTCCAGCTCGCTAAAGCACTGTGGATAGGGCGCTGTCAAAGCTGAAGAGCTGGCGGCGAGCCTCTTCTTTTTTGGATGGCTCTTGCAATGGCCTCAATGTCTCTGTGTGGATTGCAACGGGCGTATTCAGGGCTTACCACAGGCCCAACGCCGGACTTTATAAAGAATGGCTTGGAGATACTTGCGGATGGAGTCCACAATAAATATTGAGAACGTGGTAGCATCCACCAGGCTGGCGGAAGCGTTCGACCTGCCCAAGATCGAAGCCGAGCTGGAGGACGCAACGTACAACAAGAAGAAGTTCCCCGGTCTCGTCTACAGAGTCAAGGCCCCTAAAGCTGCTTTTCTCATATTCACTACCGGCAAGATAGTATGCACCGGAGCCAAGAACGTCGAGGATGTTCGCACGGTCATCACAAACCTGGCCAAGACGCTCAAGTCTATCGGCTTCGAGAAGATCAATCTGGAGCCTGAGATCCACGTTCAGAATATTGTGGCTTCCGCAGACCTGAAGACCCGTTTGAACTTGAACGCCGTCGCCCTGGGCCTGGAGAACATAGAGTACGAGCCGGAGCAGTTTCCCGGGCTGGTCTACAGGATCAAGCAGCCTAAGGTAGTAGTACTCATATTCGGCTCCGGCAAACTGGTGATCACGGGCGGCAAGAGCCCGGAGGAGTGCGAAGAAGGCGTGCGGATCGTCAGGACGCAGCTTGAGAAAATGGGGCTGCTTTAAATTGCCAAAACGTCGTTTTTTGGCTTCGTCGATCTTCAGAGAATTGATAACTTGAAGGGGGCAATATTGACACGGCCCCGTTACTCCACCCCGCCGAGAAACGGGGGGTGCTGTCCACATCTCGGGATGGATTGCAACGGACCGACCCCACCATGCCGTTCTTGCTCCTGCCCAAGACCTATGAAAAGATTTAAAGCTCAAGAGTCCCAACAAATTGATGGTGTTAGAATGGACGAAAATGATGAAAAGAAAGCACGAAAAAAGGCAGAGGATATCACTCGCATAGCGGTAGGGCAATCCTTGCCCCCGGGCGTGGCAAAAACAATCCCCAGCACGGTAGACTCAAAACCACAAGAACCGAAAGAGCCAAAAAATAAAATTAAAAGCGACACTTACCAAATTCCGCCCCTGAAAAAGTAGAGGATGCCACGGAAAGGGGGTATCATGCCCTAAAATCCATCCAGCTCTACCAAGATACCTTCCAATTTTTCCCTCTTGATTCCCTCATCATTCGTTATAAGACTCCTATAAAGAATCTATAAAATGATTATGACGAGTTCTAGTGCATATTTATTTAAAGAGTACACCAATATATCTATGGTGGATGTCCAGCATTCACCAAGAGGTCTGGTTGATCGTCGAGCCCTACATGGTAAGCCTAATCGCTCATTTCATTATCTTCTGCCTCGCCATGCTGGTGTTAGTCCTTATGCTCATCATCTCTCTGCGGGTGATATCCTTTTGCGAATCAACCTTGAAAGTGGATCCTCTTGCAATCAGAATCCTAGTCTATACATCCGACCTGCTGATCATAGGTCATTTTGCCCTTTACCTTGGGCATGGCTTGGGATTGTAGCAGGTCGGCCATCTATCTGCCATCGAGCGATTCCCGGTAAGGTCCCATCCTTCATTGGCCAGGGAGATCGCCGATTGTAGGGCATTACATAAATTATTTTATTCTGCTTAATTAAACATCATTAGCACCTTTCTTATATAACGTATTCGATAATATCTTATGGCCTTGGTTACATAAGATCGGCTCGAAGGCCAACTTCTTTAGATTCCCAAAGGGTTGATATCCTCCCGGGTTCTTTATATCTGGATCTAAGGAGGAATATACGATATGGATAAAATGGATATAGAAATTCTCAAAGCAATCTACGAGAAGTCGCATAACTCTCTTGTTGCCCCTCTCTTCCTCATAGAGAGGTTTAGCATCTCTGACGAGGAGATCGGAGATAGATTAGAGATAATGGATGGCGAAGCATATGTAAAAGTCGCAAGAGGCACCTACGCCCCTGGCATGAGCCTTTTAAATGGTATAAATTATGTCGGTATTGCCGCTAAAGGACGGCAACTTCTAAGGGATAAGAAGTTAATTTAAAAATTCTATAAGACATCCTACACCACCCCACCATTCTAAGATTTTTAGAAGTGTGGCAGCACGGGTATTTAATTCAGTATATCATAATAAAAACGCCTTTATTCATTTTCGGTCTGGATTTAGTTCTAAGATATTATTCATGAACACGATCATTCGATGCGTATTATTCATATCATCCACTTCAAGTGGGAAGTGTACCTCTAATATTTTCCGGTAAGGTATTTAACCTTCAAGTGAAGAATTATACATATGGCAGAGGAAAGTTATAGGGAATTTATGTGTAAGCTTGTATATCCCGGATGCGAATTTGCGGTACGTGCGAAGACTGATGATGAGGTAATTGAGCTTGCGCGTATGCATCAGGAAATGGCTCACGGTGTGAAGGAGATATCACCTGATGTGGAAAAGAAAATCAAGACACATATCAAGGTAGTGCCGATCAAACCTGGAGATTCAAGGGCAGCAAAGAAAAAATCTCTACTAGATACTTGCTTCTAAAGCCAAAATGTCCAGGTGGAAAGCCGTGGACATGGAGGAGATCGGAACCCAGACGGGCGGCGGGGTAAAAAAGAATCAAAGGGCAATATTTGCCCCTTGATTTTATCGTAATGCCACCAACTCTTGGCCCTGGCCCCTTCCTGGCTTGGTGGTAGGGATGGAGAGTTCTTCGAACTCGGCTCTCCGGGGCCACATCTTTCTCATCCGATGTGCTTATATCCGCAAGCTCAAAATGTTCCTACATTGCCAGCCACGAGGGGATTAAGAAGATTGCCCTGGAGTCAGGCCCGTTAGCTGGCCGGGCCGATGATCTCCATGAGTTCTGTAACGGTTGTGCGCACTTGATTGATCTTAGATGGCAAGAGCCGGAGGCAACCCCCGGTTTACCTTCTCTCTAAGGTCCTCATCGGCTTCGCCTAGCTTCCTTTTCACCAGGATTCTCTTAACCATCGCGATCCAACAGACCTTAACCACGGATGGGTAGACCAGGCTCGCCTTAGTGCTCGTGGGCGTGCCACAGGGGATCAATATGTCATATGGTCCTGGTCTGGCGGGAACCTTGCTTGATATGTATGCAACGGTGAGTTGCATTACGTCCATATCATGATACAGCACAAGCAATGGCCTGAGCTTATCATTGACCAGGTCTGAATAAGAAAGAGGTGCTAAAACAATGTCGCCTTTTTTCAGGTCCTCATTCATAGGCGGGCTCATCTGCCAGTAAATCTGTGAGCGAAAGGGCCGTTATCTCCGTCAGACCCTCTACGATCTCCTCATCAGTTTTGTCTGCGTCAGACTCATAGGGAAGAGCCGGCCTTCGGTCTTTGCGCTCCAGAACCTCACACATGGACATTACTCTGGGTTCTTGCTATTTAAATCTTGATCGCCAGGGCCTCGGCCTTCAACTCCCTGGCATTCTGTAGGGCCGAACATTACTACTGCTTTCTTAGCGCATATTTACCGAAGCTCGCCATCCTCAGGTTGATTTTACCAGTCCTTTCCATGTCTTGCACGATTCCCCTGGCCGTCCTCTCACCAATTCCAACCTTCCAGGCTTCCCTAATGATCCCCATCTTTGTGATGCCCTCATTATCCCTAATGATCCCCTCGACCTTCACATAAGCGTCGTTTGTGTTCATGAATCCTCCATGGAACATAGCGATACACCGTCATTTGCTGGTTCATTGCTGAGAAGAACAAGTTAATACAATCAGCCTCATTTATCTTAACCACTTCGGTATGCCAGCGTTCTCGCAGGCCCGTTGGTTCAACCGAACGGAGGTGACAGTGATGGGCAAGAAGGAAAACAAGAAGGACAAGGGGCAAAGCGATCAGAAAAAATCGCCCCCGACCGATAGCAGCGTGCGAGTTATAGGACAGAAACGCAAACGGTAAAAGGCACAATGACTCCAAATAGCTCTATGACATTTTCATAGCCATCTAAATAAATGTCATAGAACTACTCGGAGGGGCTTATCCCAAGCGCTTCCGCCTTCATCTTCCTGGCCTTCTGCAGGGCTTCCTCAGCTCCCATCTTGGCGCAGCTCCCAAGGTGGACATTTCGGGTTTTTCCGCCTTCTCTCCATGTGGCCATCCAGTAAGTATAGGTTTTAGGGCCGTTCTTGGTGGTTTTGACTATATCTCTGGTCCATACGTTGGGGATTCTCATCTTAGGCTGTGGTTTGCCACCATCCCATTTCTTGCTTCCACAGTTGGGGCAATGGTTGGCATGCAATAGTGTTGTAGTGAACCAACAGCCGCAAAGATCGCATGTGCCACCATCTAGGCCGCATGCCTCTCCTTCGCCATCTGATTCATGAAAATAGAGCATGTCACAGTTAGGACATCGACGACTTCTTTTGCTACCATTCCATTTATAGCCGCACTCCTTACATTCAAGAAGCATGTGATTAAGTTGTATGGCAATATACTTAAGGCTTTGCCATACAACCAATTTGAATGCATTTGTATGGCTTTGGTTAAGGTTATGCCATACAACTAATATGAATATTGTGGGTTGCACGCACTTCTATGTAGCAGCTTCCGTTACATGGATGGTCTTCAGGGCAGATATCATCATAGTTTCGTTATCCCAAATCTGGATATCCCCAAAAGCGTATGAGGATATATAGTACCTAGCCATGTAGAGTGTGCTACCCGATTCGGATTTATAACCCTTTCCGACTGTCCCCGACATTTTATTGATCTCACGCGGGTATAGACTAATAGTGTCCTTGTCGCAACCACTTATTATAAGTGATGTTTCAACGCCCACGTTGCCCATGACACTGGTTACATCTAAGAGAGGCTTGTCGAATCGTGTGAAGGTGAGACGAACATTACACATATTCACATCATAATTGGTGTATTTATCTCCACTTAATAACTCACTCGATACGGGTTTGCTCATATTTACATCATTACAGGGTACACCCAGATCGATACTGCCAGTGAACGGCCCTGTCTTAAAAGTAGTAACAATACCAAACGCCAATGTAACGCAAAATGCAGCCAATACCACGACCATGACAACAAAAAACGTAGCCTTGATTTTCATTCAATCCCTCACTATTATTAATTAAGAATTTGCGTTTCAGATGAAAAAGGTTTTGGATGATCACCTCTCCGGCCGAATCGTCCTCCCTCCGGCGATCTTTGGCCCCATCTCTTCGACCGTGATGCCTGGCCATCCCATACATTTTATCTTGATGCAAGGTTCGCCGTCGCTATAGTAGTGCTCGCATTGAGCGTTTTCGCATGGCTTTCTTTCTACTTCATCCACATCAATCACCTCCACGGGACGCTATCATTCTTTTTTCAGTCGCTCTTTGCCACGATTTGGTGGATGCTAATCACTTTGGAGATCTCATCTACTCGGATGCCCGCCTGCCTAGCTGCCTGCCTCTTATGGTTTGCTTTCGCTTCGACTTCGATCCATTCATCCAGCTTGGGGTGTAGGGCTTGATTTATCATGTAGTTTCCGAGTACCG
>JAPKYD010000005.1 GCA_026394475.1 Methanothrix sp. | reverse complement strand
GCGCCAAGGAAAGCCGCCTGAACTGCAATCTGTATGCCTTTATGACCATCGGATACTACCAGCTTGACACCTTCTAGACCTCTTTCCTTCAATTCGTCGAAAAGTCCGGACCAGAATCCTTCATCCTCGCTGTCAGCGATTTTAGCTCCAAGATCTCACGATATCCGTCTTCACGTACTCCTGTAACCACCAGCAAAGCCTTGGTTACATACTTCGCGCCATCGCGGACCTTGAGATAGCTCTTGCATCGACGTAAAGGTATGGTATAGGATGTTCTATAGGTCTTTTGAGGAACTCGTCAACCTTTTCGCCCAGCTCTTGAGAGATATCCTGGACTCGTCGTGTTGAGACACCCTGTAGATAGGATTCTGCAATAGCTGCAATCAAGGCTTTCAGTAACGTCAGTTCGTGGGACAGGTGTGAATTGGATTGACCCTTGCTGCAAAACGCTAATATATATTAAGGCATACCTGCGATATATTATTACGTTATTATCATGAGGGCTTGTCTTGAGCCCTGAACTCATTCAATTAGAGTAGTGTTTGAGGATCTCTCTGCCTCCAGAAGGCCGGCAACCGATGGTGTGCCAATAGTGCAGCCAATAGTGGATCTTAACCAGGAGTCAAGTATTGACTATAATAGGCCAGAATACCGTTCTTAAGAGCTTGAATCGTCTCAGGGTGCGCGTCGACCGCGATGCGTTCCTCGGCCAGTGCAGCAATGATCACCCGCTGCGTTCTGAGCTATTCAGCACCGACCAGTTGGAACGGCATGCAAAGGCGCTGGCAGAAGGACATGAGGTCGATTTAAAACCCGGAGAAGATCTGATTCTGCCAAGGCTCTCTGAGAATGAGAAGATCCTGCTGCAGGTACACGAGCTGCTCACAGAGGCGGTGTCATCGAACCTCAGGATTGCACCAGCCTCTGAGTGGCTAATGGATAACTTCTATCGGATAGAAGGGCAGATTCGCATGGCCAGGCAGCACCTGCCGAAAGGTTACAGCAAAAATCTGCCGCACATGCTCACAGGTCCGCTGGCCGGGTACCCGCGCGTTTACGACCTTGCCAAGGAGCTGATCCAACACATTGATGGCCGTGTGGATGCAGAAAGCCTGAAGCGTTTCGTAGATGCGTATCAGACGGTCAGTGTGCTGAACTTGGGCGAGCTCTGGGCGGTTCCGATCATGCTCCGTCTGGCGCTGATAGAAAACCTGCGCCGCATATCTTTGCGCATCGCCAAGGCAAGATACGACCGCAATCTAGCAGGTCAATGGGTTGACCGGATAATTCAGACGGCAGAGACCGACCCTAAGAGCATGATCCTTGTGGTGGCTGATATGGCCAGCTCAGCCCCTCCAATGTCCAGTGCCTTTGTTGCCGAATTTGCCCGAAGGCTGAAGGGACAGAGCCATGCTCTGGCTCTTCCGCTAACATGGATTGAAGAGCGCCTATCTGAAATGGGGAAGGCCACCGGGCAGATGGTCCAGCAGGATATCCAGCAGGAAGCTGCAGATAAGGTCTCCATAGTCAACAGCATTGGAAGCTTCCGCTTTCTTGAGTCCACGGACTGGCGAAGGTTTGTGGAAGGGACAAGCGTGGTCGAGAGGGCACTGCACATGGACCCTGCAGGCGTTTACAGCCAAATGGACTTCGCCACCCGGGATCGCTACCGCCATACAGTTGAGAGGATTGCAAGGCGAAGCTCGCTCTCTGAGGAAGAGGTCGCACAGATGGCGGTAAAACTGGCCCAGGAGAGGCTAGAGGCGGCAGAAAGCGATGATCGAGGTGCACATGTTGGTTTCTACCTGATAGATAAGGGGCTTCCAAAGCTAGAGAGGGCTGCCGGGATGAGCCGGTCGCTAAGGGGGTCCTTTGGCAGGACCGTTTTTCAATTCCCGCTGCTCTTCTATCTCGGTGCAATAACGCTGCTCACTGCTTTAATTACGGCTGCTGTGCTGGCTTGGGCTTTTAGGCTGGGATCGATTGGATGGATGCTGGTCCTGGCATCCATATTCCTTGTGTTCTGCTTGAGCAGTCCTGCCGTCGGCCTGGTGAACTGGCTGGCGACTCTGCTGGTCAGGCCTCATGCTCTTCCCAGAATGGACTTCTCTTCAGGCATTCCGCAAAGGCTGCGAACGCTGGTGGTGGTGCCTTCCGTGCTGACCAGCCCTGAAAACGTCTTGGACCTGCTGGAAGGTCTCGAGGTTCGATACCTGGCAAACCAGGATATGAACCTCTACTTCGGCCTTCTGACGGATCTGCGCGACGCCGAGCAGGAGGTTATGCCTGAGGATGAGCATCTGTTGCTTATGGCTCGTCAGGGAATCGAGGCTCTGAACGAAGAGTACCATGATGGGATCTTCTTTCTCTTCCCCCGCCAGCGCAGGTGGGATCCTAAGGAGGGGATCTGGAGGGGCTATGAGCGAAAACGAGGCATACTCGGGGAGCTCAACTCACTGCTACGAGGCGGATCCGAAAATAGCTTCTCCTTGATCGCGGGCGACGTATCGATCCTGCCCGGGATTAAGTACGTCATCACAGTTGACGAAGATACCAAGATGCCCTACGACTCTGCCCGGCTGCTAGTGGAGACCATGGCTCACCCTCTCAACCGTCCCAGGTTCGATGAGCATAAGCAATATGTCGCTGAGGGCTACAGCATACTCCATCCCCGCCTGAGCGCAGGCATGCCTGAGGCAGATCGATCGAGGTTTGTGAGGCTCTTCGGAGGCGAGCCGGGCATTGATCCATACACACGGGAGGTCTCGGATGTCTACCAGGACGTTTTCGGGGAGGGCTCCTTTACCGGCAAGGGGATCTACGATGTGGATGCCTTCTCGCAATCTCTGGGTGGGCGCTTTCCAGATAACCTGATCTTAAGTCATGATCTTCTGGAGGGGAGCTATGCCAGAGCGGCACTGGTCAGCGATGTGCAGTTCTATGAGGACTATCCCTACCGCTACACCACAGACGTTAGCCGGAGACACAGATGGATCAGGGGGGACTGGCAGATTGCCAGCTGGCTGCTCATGCGCGTGCCAGGCCCAGGAGGCCTGGTCATGGATAATCCAATCTCAGGGCTATCCCGATGGAAGATCCTTGACAACCTCAGGCGCAGCCTAGTGACCCCCGCCCAGGTTTTACTGTTGTTCCTGGCATGGTTGATGCTGCTGCAGCCGAGTTTTTGGACCTCTGTGGTCATAGGAGCGGTTCTGGCTTCACCGGTGCTAGCTTGCATCCGAGTGGTCCTGAATAAGCCTGCCGAGCTGCCCCTGGATCAGCACCTGCATTCTGCCGGGAGAGCAATTGTCAGATACCTGGCCCAGGCAGGTCTCAGCCTGACCTTCCTGCCATATGAGGCCTTCTTCAGCCTGGATGCAGTTGTGCGCACCGGAGGGCGAATGCTATTCACCCATAAGCGGCTGCTGGAATGGAACTCTTCGAGCAACTCTGGGAGTCGTGGGCGCAGTGATCTGGCGGGATTCTACCAGTCGATGTGGATAGCCCCGACAGTAGCCATTGCCATGGCCTCCTATCTGGCGTTTTGGCGTCCTGATTTGCTGTACATCGTCTGGCCGCTGCTGGTATCTTGGAGCCTCGCACCTGCTGTTGCCTGGTGGATCAGCCTGCCCCTTGAC
>JAPKYD010000055.1 GCA_026394475.1 Methanothrix sp. | reverse complement strand
TTTGCAGTACCACGTCTGAGACAACCAGCCTGCCTCCAGGCTTGAGAACCCGGAATGCCTCCTTGAAGACCATCTTCTTATTGGGGACGAGGTTGATGACACAGTTGGAGATTACCACGTCCACATAGTTGTCTGCCACAGGCATGTTCTCCAGGTCCCCCTGCCTGAAGTCTATGTTGGAGTATCCTCCCTTGCGGGCATTAGCTCGGGCTTTGTCCACCATCTCCGATGTTATATCCACTCCTATGATCTTTCCCGAGGATCCAACCCTGGCGGAGGCGAGGAAGCAATCGAATCCCGCTCCGGCTCCCATATCCAGGACGATCTCCCCTTCGTTCAGGGAGGCCAGAGCCACAGGATTTCCGCAGCCCAGTCCCAGGTTCGATTCAGGTGGCGCGGCCTGGATCTCCTCTTCCGAGTAGCCCAATTTCTTGCATATCTCCTCTGAAATATCGGCGCAACCACCGCAGCTCCGGGAAGCATAGTAAGAAGTAGCCTGCTTGGCGATGCGGGCGTAGCCTTCCCTCACCGCTCTTTTGATCTCTTTCTCCTTCATCATCCGTTATATCCCCACCATTCCTGAACCATCTTGCGAAATCAAATCGTATCTTATCATCTTTCTCTTAGGCTTTAATTAATGTTTCTTTACGGAATTGAAGATAGAAAGCAATCAGCGGCTAGGCAGGCGTTCTCTTTTTAATGGCTTGTAGTTTCCTATGTTCCTTACAAGAACCTTGTGCCTCATCCAAAGGGCAATGATGACCGCCAGGGATGCAACCAGCCACACGGAAAACCACAACCGCATATATCCTTGCGTCCAGGTCTGCTGAGAGTGGATGAAGATCGCAGCGCCTAAGGTTACTATTATGGAGAAGAACATGTTTGCAGAAGGGGCCAGGCCATCACGATAGGTGGTGCAGAACTGCTCCCAGGCCCGTTCCGCCTTTCCGGCCATGGAGACGGGATGCCTGCCCAGGAAGATTCCTATGCGCTTAATCCTTGAATCGGCAGACATGATATAGAGGTCGTAGCTTATGGCCACCAGGGGAACGAAGTAGAGGAGCCAGCAGATATCCGCGATCTTTATCCCCAGGTTTACGGAGCTCAGCCCAAAGAGGACGGTGATGAAGGCCAGTTTGGTGGTGACAAGCTCAGCACGCTCATTCTGGGTGCGAATCTTCTCCTCGTGAAGAGCACGAAGAAACTCCTGGTCATTCTCTTCCATTGGCAGCTCCCCTGAGAATGAGAAGGCATCAAATCTATTAAAAACTTTTGTCTGTTATGAATCTCCCCAACTGCCCAGTTCAAGGGGCCGAGGCAAGAGCGGAAAGCCTTCAAAGTCAGGAGCTAAATGACGTTGAGATGCCCTTGACGGGGAGGATAACACAAAAGGACAATCTTGATGCTATATGGGCGACCAGATCTATCTCTTGGGGTAAAGGGGCTAAGAAGACCCCGTGCCTTCAGGCCGGGGATGAATTGGCCCCTTTCATGATTACTTTCGCTGTGCACTACTCGATTTAATATAGTTTCAAAGACGATTAGATCTTAGTTCCTTGGTGCTA
>JAPKYD010000001.1 GCA_026394475.1 Methanothrix sp. | reverse complement strand
TCTTGCGGTAGGATGGCGGAACCTGAATCACCCTCAGCCTGGGACATCTCTGCATCAGGTTAAGGAAATCTACATTGCTGGCCCGGAAGGCAAGATGAACTGTCTTCTCATTGGGGTTCAAATTGGGGATCTCATTTCTGGTGCTGATTACTCTAAGTCTCATTTTAGCACTCCGGACCTTAAAGAGCATTCCTAATATTAATAGACACTTCCACTGTACACATCAGACTAAAACGATTGCGACAGAGACAATCATCACTAAAAACTTGGAATTTAGCACTGCGCTGGAGCGAGAGGATTTATATCCTAATTCCAACGACCTGAGAAGGGAGATGGGGCAAAATTGGCTAAGAAAGCAGTGAAGAGCGACGCCGTCATGACTGGCATCCTGGTTACCCGGTTCAAGATGGGCCAGATCGACGTCGAGGACCTGGCGGAGATGGCAGCAGATGCGTCCCGGGCGGAGAGGTGCTCGGCGGCGAAGAAGGTGCTGCAGGCGATAGAAGATTCTGCCTGATCGTCCCGCAGGCGAGAAGGCGTGGATTGAGAACACACACTGTGGAGGGCAGATTTAGGGCAGGTCAACCTTGTCCAGTTGACTAAAAGTGCTTCTCGACAGCGAACCTGGTTATCTATCGATTATGAGCTCCCTATTTCTCCTGCAACAATGCCTGGGCATCCTCATGCATACTGTTTAGTTTCTTTGTAATCGGGTGCTGCGGGCCGTACTCCTGCTCCTCCAGCCCCTTGACCCGCCAGATCTCGGAAAGAAGCTTGCCGATCTCCTTCTTAATGTAATTGCGGTTTTGCTCGGTCATGAGTCCAGGATGCAAATGCAAATAAATAAGCTGCTGCCTAAGAGATACCCAACATGGACCGCGAAGCTATCCAGAGCCTCATCTCCGAACTGCGCCGCTGCCACGGAGAGCTCGAAGGCGTGGAGGCCAAGGCAGCCCACACAGGCACCCCCGCAGACCTCTTCAAGCCCTTATCAGCCTTCGCCAACCGGCCAGGCGGAGGTGTCCTGCTCTTCGGCCTGGACGAAGACACCGGCTTTAAGGTCGTGGGCGTAGGCAACCCGCGGAAGCTGCAGGAGGATCTCAGCGGCCTGGCAGCCCAGATGGAGCCGCCCCTGCGCCCCAGCATCTCTGTGGAGGAGATCGAGGGAGGGACCGTTGTAGCCGTAGAAGTCCCGGAGGTCTCCTACGATCAGAAGCCCTGCTACCATCGCCCTCATGGCCTCCATGAAGGATCCTTCATCCGCGTGGGGAACTCCACACGCCGGATGAGCGACTACGAGATCTACAGCTTCATCAGCTCCCGCACTCCGCCCAAGTTCGATGCTGAGCCCATCCTCGAAGCCACCCTGGAGGACCTGGACAGGAGCAAGCTGGAGGAGTATCTGGCCCAGCAGAGAAAGGCCCGGCCCAATGCACCCTACTGGAGCCTGCCCTTTGAGCAGATATTGAAGCAGCTCCGGATAGTGGCCGAAGTGGACGGCATTCCGCGCCCCACTCTTGCCGGGCTGCTGATGTTCGGCTCCTACCCCCAAAGATTCGAGCAGCAGATGATCGTCGTCTTCCTGCAGTATTACGGCACCACAACTACGGAGGAGGCGCCTTCTGGAGAGCGTTTCCTGGACAACCGCAAGTTCGAGGGCACGATCAAGGATATCATCGACAATGCCACGGCCTACGTAATGGCCAGCATGCGCAAGGGCAGCCTTATTCGAGGTGTCACCAGGCAGGACATACCTGAGTACCCAGAAGTTGCCCTGCGAGAGGCCATAGTCAATGCCGTAGCCCACCGGGACTACAGCAACTTCGTGCGCGGGAGCCATATCCAGGTGCGCATGTTTGCCGACCGCCTGGAGATCGAGAATCCCGG
>JAPKYD010000029.1 GCA_026394475.1 Methanothrix sp. | reverse complement strand
ATGTAGTCCATGGGGCATCCAGTGCCGGTTGGCCAGACGCAGGTTCCATCACCAATCACGCCGCCGCCTCTCTTGAGCTGCCTCTCGGCCTCGAGCTCGGTCCTCTCGGTGATGACGTTACCGGAGCCGGACTCCTTCTCTACCAGCTTGACTCCTTCAAAGCCAGTCTGGGTAGAAATGATCATCTCTACGTTCTTGTATCCTACGCCCTTGACCGATGCCTTTTCGTACATATAGTTAGCTGCAGCGGCCATGCCTACTAGGGCCATGGCGATAATCACCAAAACAGCTATCTCTTTTCTCATTTCTTTCCCACCTCCTTAGTTTACCATCAATGCTTAGGATCTAAGCTATCCCGAAGACGCTTAAATCCCGGACACCACCCCGACAAGGGAACTGAACCCACGGGCCCACAGAGGTTTCGCCCAGCCTAGGCAAAGCGACTGCCGGTAAGGCCCGCGCTGCATTAAGCAGCCACGAAGGCCATCGAGCCCCTTCTGCCAGTGTGGAGTACCTGAATCACATGATTCTCGGCTGATATTTGAGTATTTTGCTCAGGCACGGAGATATTCTGAAATTTAATGGAATATAAACATGTCGAGCACTTTAGGGAGAAATCGATATCATATGAACTAATTTAGATCAAAATGCTGGGAATGGAAGGCATTGTCTATGAAGCGTTTTGCGCAGATATGGTAAAATGCTCCGGCCGGGATTTGAACCCGAGTCTTCGGCTCGAAAGGCCGGAATGATTGACCGGACTACACTACCGGAGCATTGAACTTTGCATCGGACTTTGGGCCTTAGGCCGCCCGGCCCTGTCCTCATGGCCTGGCCAGATATATCTACATTTCCGCAGAGCTTCATCGGTTTTCACTCGGCCCAGGCAGCCTTCTCTGGAGGGAGAGCTTAACGCCGTTTTGCAAGACGGGTATAGTCCTGATCATCTCGATTCCTTACGAAATCTTTACCCGACAGAGAGATTATTCCTCGTTCACCGTCTTTCTGCAAGTATATCTTGCAGTGCCCTACCTTCGATTTTATTGAAGGCGAGGAATTATGCCTTAGACGTGATGCTAAGGGTTAGCAAGATATTAGATTTGATTTAATATATAGTTGATGGTAATCATGAAAGGGGCCAATTCGTTCCCGGCCTGAAGGCGCGGGGTCTTCTTGGCCCCTTTACTCCAGGAGATAAAATAGTCCCGGGCGGATTCGAACCGCCGTCGCGGGCTCCAAAGGCCCTCAGGATTGACCGCTACCCCACGGGACTGCAAGCTTCCGGTGCGACTCATGAGACGGAAATGTTATCCGCATAAGATATATATGGGCTTTCCCTGAGGATCAAAGGAGATGAAGCTGCTCACCAAGGCACACATAAGCCAGCGCAGGCGCATAGAGATTCTTAGAGTTATCGAAGGCGCGGATAAACCAATGGGCGCGAGGGCAATCTCAGATTCGCTCTGCAATCGCGGTTATGATCTGGGAGAGCGGGCCGTCCGGTACAACCTCAAGATCCTCGATGAGCTGGGATTTACCAAGAAGCGAGGCTACAGCGGTCGGGTGCTCACTCCTTTAGGCTCGCGAGAGATGAACGATGCCCTGGTGGACGATAGGATTGGCTTCGTGAACACCAGGATTGAGGAGTTCATGTTCAAGACCAGCTTTGATCCTATCTCTCGCTCTGGTGATGTAATCGCCAATACCAGTATTATAGACAAAGCGGACTCTGAGAAGGTCTTCGAGATCCTGGCCAGAGCCTTCGATGCGGGGTATGCCATAAGTCGGAGCGTCCTTGTTCTGGAGGAAGGAGACGGCCATTCACCCTTAGAGATACCAGCCGGATGCCTGGGAATCGTTACTCTCTGCAGCATCACCCTGGACGGGCTGCTCATGAAGAAGGGCATTCCTGTCGACACCAGTTTCGCGGGAGTGGTGGAGGTGCGGGAAGGTCTGCCGGCTGCGTTCACAGACCTCATAGCCTATGCAGGCTCATCCCTCGATCCTATGAGAGTTTTCATGGCCCGCAGAGTTACCAGGGTAGCAGATGCGATCTCCAGAGGCGAAGGAAGGATTCTGGCCAATGTGAGAGAGGTGCCCATCACTGCCCTTGAGCTGGCTAGCAGCGTTCTGGAGCAATCTAGGGTGGCGGGCTTTGGAGGCCTCATAGAGGTTGG
>JAPKYD010000078.1 GCA_026394475.1 Methanothrix sp. | reverse complement strand
CTGTGGCTCAGGAATTTCCTCGATAATCTGGGACTCTATTCTGATTGGATTACCAAGCTCTGTTCCACAATCTGGGCACCGATCTGCAGTGACATCAACCTGCCTATCCGGCTTGGCATGCGGTCTCGTTACACCTTTGTGTCCAATCTTCTGACCAGGTTTTCCGTTGCCGCCTTCGTTCTGATTTTTTTTGCGATTACGACCGCGTCTTAGGCTCGGTGGAGTATGTGCATTCTCATATTTGGCTAGTCGGGCTTCTAGCTCCCGTATGTATTCCTTAAGCAACTTATTCTCAAGCTTTAATTGTTCAATCACGTCTTGAGGTTGCTTGATGGTTTCCTCGTCTTGCATACTCCCATTAAGACGGTATCATATTAATATTATATAATTTTTCTGGTCGAAATTGTTTCCAGACCTATTTAGGGAGCTAAACACATACAAATAATATAATCTACAACCACTCGATCCTCGCATACCTTATGGACAAAGTCCGCCACCTTGACATGCTCAGGATTCTTCTGATAGCTGTAAAGGGACTCCTTGCTCTCGAACTTGGAGTCCAGAACCAGATCGTAGGCGACCCCGTTGTCGCTGAAGTTGATGCCCACCTCGAAAAACTTTATCTCGTCGATCTTGCCGGAGAGCGCTTCCAGCTTTGCTTTCAGCCTTTGAATATTTACTGCCTTATCTGACCCCTCTGCCGACTCTTTTAGCTTGAACATCACAATGTGCTTTATCATCCCTAGAGACCTCCTTCTGCAGCCAAACGGCGCGATTTTCCCATTCTGCGGTCAGATCAAGGGGTTTATAACGGTTTTCCTGGAAAGATCATGCTTTGAAGGACTTTTTGACTAAAAGATGGAAAGGCTGAAGAGAAAAAGCCCCACCGCCCCGGAAGGGCAGGCGGAAAAAGCCCTCACAGAAGCCTCCCTTGCCCGGGCCAGCGTCGAATCGAGGCCCAAGGCCCCGGACATTCAGTGATGAGGCGGCTTGAAATCCCTTGCTTCATAGACATAGGATGTCTTCTGAAGCTCTTTGACGATGTGCGCAGCCTCTACTTTATATTTGATGAGAGTCTCACCCTTCTCCTCGACTCTGTGGATCAATCCTTGCGCTTCCAGGTCCTGGAGAATCTTCAAGACCCTATCCAGGACGAGCCCATCTTCCGAGGCGTGTTTTATGAGCCTGGTCTCGGTGCTGTGGGCGTAGGGGTCCTTTGGGTCGCCCGCAGCCCACATATCTATGATTCTCCCAAAGACCTTCTTCTCCTCCGCGCTCAAATCCTTATCGGTCAGCTCCCTGTAACCCAAATCAAATCTCTCCTCATAACTCTGTGAACTACCGCGCCCTGAAGGGCACGGCTTCCCACTTCATGGCCAAAACTTGCGTCACAGAAACGTGATGTAGAGGTTTTTGCTCTATGGGCGCTACGGGCTGTTCCATCCCTGCCAGAAATATGTTCCGAGAAGCATTGTAATCTCGATCACACGAAAATCCGCAATAAGGGCACTCATGAACTCTGTCCGAGAGTTCTTTCTTCACAATGCTCCCGCAAGCGGAACACCTTTGAGTGGTGTCCCTGGGATCTACTTTTATCAGCTTTCGACCAGCACTTTCAGCCTTGTACGAAAGCATGAACAAGAACTTGGACCAGGACGCATCATGGATGCCGCGATGCATGCCTTGATTACGGCCTTTCTCTTTCAGCCCTTTGACATCGAGATCTTCGACGCAGATATTGTCGTAGTTGTTGACATAGATCCTGGAAAGCTTGTGCAAGAAGTCATCTCTCTGGTGGTTGACTCTTGCATGGATCTTATTTATCTGCTCCTTGATCTTCTGTCGGTTGTTAGAGCCGCTCTCAGTCCTGGCTAATTTTCTTTGAGCATTCGCAACCTTATCCGCGGACTTCTCTGCAACTCTTGGGTTCTCTACAGAATTACCATCAGTATCTACAACAAATGATTTTAGGCCGACATCCAGCCCAATTGATTTTCCAGTTTCGGGCAATGGCTCAGGCTCTTGATCTGCCTGAACAATCGCAAACCATTGCCTGCCTTCTCTCTTGATTAGAGTTGCTTTGATGCAGCCTTTGATCTTGCGATGCATTTTGATCCTGATATCCCCAATCTTAGAAAGGTGCAATAGGCCATGATCTTGATCGAGCCTGAAGCCGGACTGGTTATAATTCATGGTTTTGTACCAGCCATAACCCTTGAATCGGATATGTCCTACATTTCGGCCATTCTTCTTAGAAGCCGAGAGCCCCTTGATGCTCGACCAAAGGGTGTAGTTGACCATCTGAAGAACTTTAGAATAGACAAGGTTTAGCTTTGGATTCTCAAGTTTCAAAGATGGAATCATGTTCTGAGTATCATATGTCCTAAGCTTGATACCCATCTCGATAGCATCGTTCATCCTTTCAAGAAGTTTATTATGAAGCCACCTACAAGCATCCAGAGCTTCGGCTAACTTCTGCAAAGTTGCCTTATTGGGAAATATCGGATACTTGTAGCTGATCATCTTTGATCTGTTATGTCTCGCTCCCTACTTATATCAGTTGAGTGCAGCACGAAAGTAATTCAATGGCAAAGGACTCCGCTTTCATCCCGTTGCGACTGCGTCGCAACTCCCGCAAACTCTGCGAAGTTAGCGAGATCGGCCTGAAGGCCAGGGACTTCCCGTGCCGTCCTTCGCAATCCTTCAAGTTAAAGGGTAATGGTCCTTGAATTTAACTGTTTATCTACCCATCTGTGATGGAAATTGGAGTTCGGGACCAAAGAGATGAAACCGTAGCCATCCCCAACCCTACCGGAGCATCACCTTGCTCAGGGTGACCAGGAATAACGCCATCAGCAGCCAGCCCAGCAGTGTCTCTATCACCGTCAGATATTCGTATGCTCCGACGATGCTCAGGTTCTGTGGGGTCCTGCCCAGGAACTCCATGGTGCTGAAATAAAAGGAGTCCTTCAATGAGATGCCGGCGGCATGGTGCCCCTGTTCGGTCGATGCGTCCTGCTCCAGAGCACTGCCAGCCCAGAAGATGCCCGTAAAAAGGACGATAATGGCGACGCTCAGGAGAATGGTATGAGAGGGACGGACGCCGTAGCCGCAGGAGATCCAGGCCAGACGGTCAAGAGACTTGGGAACTACTTTCGTTGCTCGCGATTGTTTTTCCTTCCGATACTGGTAATAGCAGTCGTCCTGATCCTCGAATTGCTCCAGGTTCCTAAAGTTCCTGGTCAAGGTCAAATACACAGAGCCGTTATAAGGAAGATGATCCTTTATCGAGTTCCAGCGGACCACTATGCGGTCATAATTGAGGTCCTTGAGGTATATATTGGATCCCTTTGCGAAGAGTGCATCAGATAGTCTTAGCGTGTAAATCTTGGCATTGTCGAGGTTGAAATTTTTATCGAATCTGGCTCTTCCAAAATCCGCATCATTGAATCTGGCACGGGAGAAGTTGGCCTCTGTCCCGAAATGAGCCCGAGAGAAGCTGGCCTCCACCTGGAACTGAGCCTCAGAGAAGCCCGCATCTTCCTGAAACTGAGAATCTGAGAAGTTCGCAGCCCTGTTGAATATAGTGCCGTCGAAATCAACTAGCTTGGTGAAGGCGGAGTGATCGAAGAATACATCCCCTTTGATCACTGAGTACTCAATTTTTATTATAGAATTTATGATCTTTCGCTTATTTTTATTTAGGGGCAGATCCAGCCTGTGCAGGTCCAGATCTCCATAGATTATGACGTTCTCGTATTCTACTGGCTGTCCTTTTTCGATCTTGGCCATGATCTCCTCGGCTTTGATCATCAAAAGGCTATCGACCATGAACGGACCGGATTATCGATGAAAGCAGATATTCCTTTTGGTCGAACCTCCAACTATCGGTCTCTCTTCACACCTGTCCCGCCCGAGAACTATCTCGCACTAGACACATTGCGCACTAGAGCTGTCTCACCCTAGAAAACTTCTGATCCCTTACCCAAGAGCATCTCAGCCACCCAGTCCCAGTCATGCTCGTAGATGTGCGCCGAGGCGCTGGTGGTGGAGATGGAGCCGGGACAAGCCCCGATCTCTCCGGACACATACTCCAGGACCCTGGCCAGGCCGTAGAGGTTGGCCGGGTACGCTCCTGCGAAGTCATGGCTGCGAAAGAAGATGGAGAGGTTCAACCTGCCATTGCGCAGCTTGAAGTCGTCCACGATCATGCAGGGGACCTCCTCTCTGGTCTCATCCAGGGGCGGAATCCAGGTCACGGCCGTGGCCCGGCGGGTGGAGGGCGAGGCCTTGAGGCGGCGGATGACATGCTCAATCTGGTCCACCGGGGCTATGCCCTGGCAAGACCAGCTGCGCAGGCGCTCCCCGTAGGTGTACTCAAAGCCGGGATTTTTGCCTGATAAAAGCTGCAGAGCATACTCCTCCAGCCGCTCCTGGTTCCAGGAGTATTCCTGAGGTATCATCTCCTGATAGGGGTTCTCAACTACCACTTGAAGGGAGAGCAGCTCCCGGATCCTTGTGCCCCGCTCGTCTGTGATCTCCTGGCCCTCCCGCCAGATGAGGTTGAGCCCGCGGTGCCAGGCATCAGAGATGCTCCTGCCGCGGATGAACCTGCCCAGTTTGACCATAGCACCCAAAATGCAAAATGATGCAATAAATCAATCGGTTCAAGCCTTTTTGCCTTCCAGCTCGGCGACGGCCTCTGGAGGAAGGGCCTTGACAATGTCTATCTTCTTAACGCAGCGGGTGGCGATGCCGTACTTCTTGGCTATCGGCCGCAGCTCGCTCATGCTGTACTTCTTGGCAATCTCCTCGGGGTCCATGATATTTGTTTCTTCTGCCAGGTACTTAAGTTTTTTCAAGATTTCCCACCGCCATACTGCCCTCGCATCAATTCTTGCATCATTGCCATCGTCAAGCGCGACGTATTGGATTTTCTGGAAAGATTATAGACCTGGGAATGCGAGCGGGGCGAAAGTTGCCGGAGGAAAACATATTTTTGAAGAAGGCACTATAAGATGATCTTTGATGGGCGACTTCGAATGGGCGCTGACCTCTGCATTGAACTCATTCTTTGCGAAGGAGGGTATCCAGGCCATAGCCTACCGGCTCAAGCAGTCGCGCTTCGCGACTCAATGGGTTGATATCCTGGTGGATTCCAAGATTCCGGAATACTACCTGGCCATTGAGTGCAAGAGCCTGGATGCCCGGAAAGCGAAAGCTCTGTATTTCAAGCAGCACTTCAGCTCCGCTGCCGGTGCGCACCAGCTCTTGCGGGAGACGGAGTTCATCACCCGCTCGGGAAGACAGGGCATCCTGGCCGTGGAGCTGCGCCACGGCGCGGGCAGGCCCAGGGCGGCGCACCTCGTGCCCTGGGGGCAGGTCTTCCAGAGCTACGATGCCGGAAAGACAGGAATGACTTTGCAGGAGATTGAGATCAATCCGCCCCTGGAAAGGAGAGGCGGCGCTTATGAGATCTCAAAGCTGGACATCCTGCGCATATCCGGATACTACGACCTGGCCGGGGAGCATGACTTTCTGGAGGCGGACCTCTCGCTGGATTGAGGGAGAAGTTACTTAATTTAACTTCAAACAAGTTTACTTGGATTAACCTTTTATCCCTGTCCGCGATTCCTAGAGGCATGAAGCTTCCGGGCACGGCGACGCAGGAGGAGAACATCCACGTCGCCATGGGAAAGCTGAACATCCAGCCGGGAAACGTCTTCCTGGACATCGGCTGCGGCTCAGGAGCCGTGTCCCAGGCCGCCTCTCGCTTCACGGACAGGATCTACGGCATTGATGAGCGAGCCGAGGCGGTGGAGATCTCCCGGTCCAGAGTTCCCGCTGCCAAGGTTTTCCTGGGCGAGGCATCAGCGATCCTGCTCCAGCTTCCAGAGATTGACAGGTGCTTCATCGGCGGCACCCGCCGGATCGAGGACTTCTTCCCGGTGCTCCTGGAAAAGGCCGCGCCCGGCTGCATCATCGTGGCCGACCTGGCCAGGATGGGCATGGCCGCCCGCGTGGCAGCGATGATGAAAGAGGCAGGGATATTTCAGGAGCTTTTGCAGATACATATCTCTCGGGGCTACACGCTGGCAGGAGATATAGCCCTCAAGCCTGCAAATCCAATCTTCATGGTGGTGGGCAAATGTTGATCGGCATCAGCCTTGGCCCTGGCGATCCCGATCTCATGACCTTCAAGGCGGCAGCTGCCCTCAAGAAATGCTCAAAAGTCTTCGTTCCCGGAGAGATGGCAGCAGAGCTGGCCCGGCCCTACTGCCGCCCTGAGCTGATGAGCTTCCCCATGATCGAGGATGCGGAGGAGTTAGAGAAGATCTGGCGTAAAAATGCGGAAACGGTGGCCGGCTTTGCCGCCGCGAACACAGCAGGCTTCGCCTGCATCGGCGATGTCAACACCTTCTCCACCTTCAGCCATCTTAGGCGAATGGTCAGGCAGAGCCACCCTGAGATCGAGATGGAGACCATCCCCGGCGTGGGAGTCGTCCCAGCCCTCGCCTCGCGCTTTGATGCTGCCCTGGAGAGGTCCTTCCAGGTCTCGGACGGCTCCCCGGTGGATGCTATCATCAGGATAAAGGTGACGAGACCAAGGAAGCTGGCCGAGGAGCTTCGCTTGCAGGGCTTTCAGGATTTCATTTTGGGCACACGGCTCTGCACTCCAGAGGAGGAGATCGTCCGGGGAGAGATGCCGGAGAAGAGCGACTACTTCAGCGTTCTCTTGGCGAGGCGGAGATGAAGGTCTACTTCGTGGGCGCGGGCCCTGGCGACCCGGATCTGATCACCGTCAAGGGCAAGAGTCTGCTGGAGGAGGCGGATCTGATAGTCTACGCTGGCTCCCTGGTCAACCCCCGGCTCTTAGAGGGCCGAAAAGCAGAGTTGGTGGACAGCAACGGCCAGTCCCTGGAGGCCGCCTACGCCAAGATCATGGATGCCCTGCGGTCCGGCAAAAAAGTGGTGCGGCTGCACAGCGGAGATCCATCGCTTTACGGAGCCATCCTGGAGCAGATGAAGCCCCTGGAGGAGGCGGGAGTGGAAGTAGAGGTCGTGCCGGGCGTGTCCTCCCTCTTCGCCGCCTCCGCCGCCCTGAAGACCCAGCTCACCCTGAAGGGCGTCTCCGAGTCCTTGATAGTTACAAGGCCGGCGGGCACCACCCTGGAGAGGGACGAGCTGGCGGCGCTCAGCCGTCACGGCACAACCCTGGCGGTCTTCCTGGGCATCGACAAGATAAGAGATATAGTCGCCTCCCTGGACCGGCCTGGCGACACGCCCGTCGCCGTGGTCTACCACGCCTCCTGGCCGGACCAGAGGATTTTGCTGGGAACCCTGACGGATATCGCCGAGAAGGTCGAGGCCGCAGGTATCAGCCGCAGCGCCCTGATTCTGGTGGGCGGCGTGGTGAAGAGGACGGGATTTGGGAGGTCTCACTTATACCGGGATCGGTAGCCGTCCTGGTCTTCCCCAGAGACAGGGAGAAGGGCGAGAGGATCGTGCAAGCTCTGCAAGAGAGCTACATTACGTCTCTGGTCATTTATGAAAGGGAAGGATGGGAGAAGGTCTTGAAGGGCTTTGATCTGGTGGTGGCGGTCATGGCCGTGGGAATTGTGGTGAGAAGCCTCTGCGGCCGCCTCCAGGACAAGTGGACGGACAGGCCCGTCGTGGCCGTCGATTCCTCTTTGCGCTGTGCAGTGCCTGTGGTAGGAGGCCACCACGGCGCAAATGAGCTGGCTTTGCGCCTGGCAGAGCGCCTGGGCCTCTTTCCGGCCATCACCACCGCCACCGGGGCCGCTGGCCGGCCTTGCCTGGAGAATGTGGCGGCGAAACTGGGAGCGGAGATCGTCAACAAAGAGTCATCCAGGGCCGTCAACCTGGCTTTTCTAAAGGAGAACGTCCCGATTCTGAGACTGCAAGGCCCCCAGATAGTAGTGGTAGACGAAGACGTAGCGGTTCTAAAAAGAAGAGGGCTGGTGGTGGGCGTGGGAGCCAGAAGGGGAGTTCATTCCAGCGAGGTCCTGGAGGCCATTGACGCTGCCCTGGCCGAGGTCGGCAGAAGGCGCGATGAGATCGCAGTGCTGGCCACGGCCCGGCTGAAGAGAGATGAAAAAGGAATAACTGAAGCTGCACAAAGCCTTGGCCGAGAGGTGCTCTACCTCTCCGACGAGGTCCTCAATGCCCAAGCCCCCACCACTGCCTCCCGGGCCAGCGACCTCGGCCTTTCCGGAGTGGCCGAGCCCGCCGTCCTGGCGCTGGCGACAAAGCTGATCATGCCCAAAAAAGCCTTTGGGAGGGTGACGGTTGCCATGGGAGAATAAATTCACCATCGCGGGCATAGGCCCGGGCTCTGCAGGGCTGCGTACCTTGGCTGCAGAAGAGGCCGTCAAGGCGGCGGACTTCGTGGTCGGCTACAGGCCCTACCTGGAGCTGATCCGTGACCTCTTGCCCGGCAAGAAGGTCGTCTCCGGCAGCATGGGAGGGGAACTGGACCGAGTCAGGGCTGCCGTCGATCTCCTGCAGGAGGGGTCCGTGGTCCTGGTGAGCAGCGGAGATCCCAATGTCTACGGCATGGCGGGCCTCGGCCTGGAGCTGGCCCCGGACCCGGCGAGGGTGGAGATTGTGCCCGGCGTGACATCCTTCACCGCCGCAGCCTGCTCTGCAGGCGTTGCCTTTCGCGACTCTGTGGCCGCCATCAGCCTCAGCGATCTGCTGACCCCCTGGCAAGAGATCGAGGGCCGCCTCCTGATGGCGGCCGAGCTGGAGATGCCCCTGGCCCTCTACAACCCCCGCAGCAAGAGGCGCGACTGGCAGCTCATCCGCGCCCTGGACATCCTGGGCGAGAGGAATGCGCTGGTGGCCCGAAACGTCGGCCGCGAGAACCAGGAGATCCTCTGGACCACCTCCAGGAAGCTGGTGGAGGACGACTCTCTTCTGGAGAGGATCGACATGACCACCCTGGTCATCTTGAGCGGAAAAGGAGTATTCCAGGGAGAAGCCAGCGCCGATGCGGGAGTGAACGTGGTAGGCATCGGTCCTGGCGATCGTGGACATGTGACCCGAGAGGCGGAGAGCATCCTGCAGCGCTCAGCCAAGATCTTCGGGGCAGAGCGCTATCTCCATCTGGTGGGAGATCTCTCTCCTGGAGAAAAGGTCACCCACACCGGCTCCTGCCGGAAGAGGATGGCCGCCCGCTTCCAGGAGGCGAGGAGCGTTGCCGAAAAGAGCAAGAAGGCCTCCATCCTCACGGGCGGCGACCCGTCCGTCTTCAGCTCCGGCTGGAGGATCATGGATCAGGCCCGAGGGAGTGTCGGGGTGCACATCTCTCCAGGAGTTTCCGCCTTCTCCTCCGTAGCCGCAAAGGCCGGCGCGCCCCTGGTCAATGACTTTGCCCTGCTCTCTATGCCAAGAGATCCTTCTGCGGTTTCATGCCTGGCAGAAGCCGGCTTCGGAGTCGTGATCTACAATGTTAAAGGGCACGAGCTCAGCTCTCTTCTGCCCGGCATCGATCCCGCCCGGCCCTGCACTCTGGCCAGAGATGTGGCGCGAGAAGGAGAAGAGATGATGATCTTGACCGCAGAGGACCTTCAGTGCGCCCGGCCCAGCGGCTTTCGGTTCACCCTTCTCATCGCCTCCGCCAATTCTTATATAAAAGATGGAAGGATAATAACCAGAAGAGGATACGAGAACAAGTACAGCTACTAGAGCGGATTGCATGATGGAAGAATACACGGACATCGGAGCCGTCACTCCTGAGGCTTTGGAGATAAGCAGAAGGAGCCGCAGGCTCATCTCGAAGATGATCGGAGATGAGACCCTCGAGGACAGGATCAGGCAAAGGTGCGTCATCGCCACCGGCGACCCCAGCGTGGCCGACATACTGAGATTTCTGCACCAGCCCGCAAAGGCAGGCCTGCGGGCCTTGGAGAGGGGGGCGCCCATCTACGTGGACATCAGAATGGTCGAAGCAGGAGTGGTGAAGAAAGGCCACAAGAGCCTGGTCGAGGCCTTCATCGGAAAGGGCGATATTCTGGCCTCGTCCCGGGGTATCACCCGCACCTCGGCTGGTGTCCTGGCCCTGAAGGAAACGCTTTCAGGGTCCATAATTGTAGTAGGAAACGCGCCCTCCGCGCTTCTCACCTTGTGCGATCTGATAGAGTCCGGCCAGGCCAAGCCGGATCTGGTCATAGGAGTTCCGGTGGGCTTTGTCAACGCCGCCGAGAGCAAGGAGCGGCTGAGGAGAATTGAAGTGCCATCCATATCCACGATAGGCACGCGCGGCGGGACGCCAATTGCCGTCGCGGCCTTAAATGAGATCATAAATACCTATGCTCGAACCAACCGTTGATCCCGTCACAGGCTTCCAGATCCCTTCCTCATGGCTAAAGCTCTGCCTAGATCCTCAGGCTCTGCAGAAGATCCGCAGCGGACGATGGGTGCTGCTCTCCAGCGGCGAGCTTTTGAGGCGCGGCCTGACCACGGGCACCACTGCCGCGGCGGCCTGCAAGGGAGCGGTGCTCTCCCTGAAAAGATCCGTTGATTCGGTGAATATTGAAACTCCCGTGGGTCTGATGGTTTCCATGCCCGTCATCGCTAAAGATGGATTCTGTGTTGCCGTCAAAGAGGGAGGAGACCACCAGTTCGATGTCACAGGAGGCCTGGAGATAGTGGCCCATGCCTCTCTTTCGGAAAGGACGGATCTTGTGACGGGAAAGGGGGTGGGCAGGATCATGGCGAAAGGGCTCTGCGAAGAATTGGGAAAGCCGGCCATAAGTCCATCCGCGAGGCGCCAGATAATGTTAGCGATAGCGGAAGGCTTGAGGGAGACCTGTCTTGCCGGCGCCAGGCTGGAGCTGAGCATTCCCCGGGGCATGGATCTGGCCGAGAAGACCCTAAATCCTGGCCTGGGAATAGTCGGCGGCATCTCCATCCTGGGCTCGACGGGCTTCGTGGAGCCCTGGAACGATCACCTCATCGGCGACCGTGCCGAGGAGCTGAAAAGTGCAGAGAAGGTGGTGGTCAGCACAGGAAGGACGGGGCTCAGGTTCAGCCGCATTTTGTTTCCTGATCATAAAGCTGTGCTCATGGGCAGCCAGCTCGACCGGCTGGCATTCGAGAGGGATCAGGAGAGCGTCCTGTGCGGCCTTCCCGCCCTCATCCTCAAGTGGGCCTGGCCAGAGGTTCTGGAAGGCACCGGCTACGGCACCGTCGCCGAGCTGGTAGAGCATGAGCCGGATCACAGGAACATCACCCTGGCCCTGGAGAAGGCTAAGAAGAGTCTGCCCAATACCCGCATAGTTCTGCTCCGCAAAAACGGAAGCATCCTCAAAGATGTGCCGTAATGGGAAGCGGAGAATGGCAGAAAAGAAACAGTAGGCAGAACCGTTGAGGATTGGTGACCGCAGTAGAATCGCGATAGCATAGAACCTGGAGAGTAACCGTGATAGCATTAGAACCAAGATAGCAGAAAACAGAGAGAGTTGAAGACCAGGATAGTAGTAACTGTGATAGAGCTGCGATATTGGTAGAACCATGATAATAGTTGGAGTGGGCGTAGGCCCTGGAATGCTGACCCTGGAAGCCATCAAAGCTATAGGGGAGGCCAAGCAGATCTACGGCTCGCAAAGGTCCATCGACCTGGTCAGGGATCATATCCCGCCGGGCTGTGCCGTCAAAGTCATCGAGGACTACAAGAATCTGCGCGAGCTTCCCGAACAGGCCTTGGTCCTGAGCACAGGCGACCCCATGCTCTCCGGCCTGGGATACCTGACGGGCAGGGTCATCCCGGGAATCTCCAGCCTGCAAGTGGCCTGCGCCCGCCTCAAGATCAGCCAGCTGAAGGTGGTTCCCATGACAGTTCACGGCCGGAGACTAGACCCTGAAGCCGTAGCCTTCGAACTCGGCCGGAGCAAATGCGTATTCCTTCTATCGGATGAAAGCTTCGACCTGGAAGGGCTCTGCCGCCACCTGGAGGCCCGGGGGCTCTCCAGGAGCATGGCCGTGCTGACCGATCTGGGATATCCGCAGGAGAAGATATGCCTGGGGAGCACAGCCTTGCCCCCTTCCGCTCCTGGTCTGTCGTGCATCTTCATAGGCGATATTTAGGGATAAAAAATGGTTTTGGGGATGACAGGTCTTGCAGGTTTTTGGGATTTTGGATCTTGCATGCTAGGGATTACAGGTCTTGCAGGGAAGGTAGCCCTGCTGCCTCGCGTCCTCTTCTCCCGAGAAATAGATCTTGTTCTCCGGCTTTATCTTGGCGGCATAACGGCAGTCAAGCCGATGGTACTTTTTAGAGGTGCTACTGCCTGCAAACATGCCCTCCTGCCCTGACGACAAGGCCGAAGACGCCTTCAGGGATGCTCCGGCCTGAAACGAGCTGTCGTTCTCCTGCGAAGCATTCTCTGCCTGCGAATCCTCTTTCCTGGGGGCGGCCTCCTCTGAGGAAGCCTTTGATAAAGCTCGGCTTTCTTCAGCCACCTCCTTGGCCTCTTCTTCCTGGATCTTTTCTTTTCTGTCCCCTGCGTCTCGGATCATTTCTTCCTGCACCTTTTGCTCGGCCTTCTTCGACGCCGCCTCCGGCAGGAGATTTACTACAGGCGAGGGCTCTGTCCAGGGTATAGACGCCTTGCATCTCCTGGTCTCGCAAGCCAGAGAATCCTTGGGGCCAGCGACCACCAGGGTGCAGTTGTAACTTCCAGGAGAAATTTTCATGTTCTTCGAGATCTCAAATCCATGATCTTCGCCGGGCTCAACATCCATCAGCATGTACTTTGTGCTTTGCAAGGCTAGGCCGCCCTGACGGAGGGTGGCATTGAGCAGGAGATAAGGAATCGAGCCATTGCCAGGGACCATTATGTTTCCCCGCACGCGAAAGAGACTGCTGCTCACCTCTGCATCAAAATCCACCTGCAAGGAAGAAGGCAACTCCTCCGCCAGCTGATGCTCTGCCATCGGAGAGGGGGCCTGGGAGAGCTGGGGTGCTTTCTCAATGCAACCCGTCATGCAGAACAATGCCAGGACGATGGGAAATAAAAGGAGTGTTATACCACACTTACTAAAAAAAGTTAAACTCAATTGATCAACCCCTTCATTTCCAGTGGAGATCCTCCAAACCGAAGTTCAAGCCAAAGAGAGTGGGCCAGGTAGCATCACCTTTGCAGAGAGCGAAACACCTTTAGTAGCCCCTCGATGCAATCCAGCTGCTTTTTCAGCTTATCCAGATCCTGCTCCTCTTCCAGGCCCGCCGTGAGGACCAGCAATTTGCGCTGCAGAGATTCTCGCAGATGCGCTTTTGCCCGAGCTATAGATTCTTCTGCGGCGGGCTCCTCCTCTATGAAGCTCTCAGCACCTTTCTGCTGCGTGGCTGCGCCCTCATACTTCGAGATCTCCTCCTGAGGTGTCGCCCGGGCCGAAGGCTGCGCCTCTGCTCCGGCAGGGGCCTCTTCCATCCCGAAAGAGCATACCGGGCAGACGACCTCTCCCTGGCAGCGAAAAAGCGGTGCGCCACAGTCATGATGCGTAGCCAGCATCGTGCATCCTTGTTCCAGAAGTCTGGTTATCCTCTCGAGAACCTCATCCTCTTCCATGCCCCATCACCAGCATTCCACATATGTTTAAATACAACGACCATATCATCACTGCTCAACTGATTAAGACGCAAACCGTCATTAACCTTTTTCCTGTAAAACAAAGGTGGTGATTCTACGACAGCTGAGAAGGTCCTTAAGCAATGCGTTGAGGCCTTAGAACGCATAATGAGTGATGACGCTGTCCCGAGGAATATCAGGCGCTCTGCGGAGAGCGTCAAAATCATCCTCTCGGACGCGAAAATAAATGAAGCAGTCAAGGCTGCATCTGCCATATCTATACTGGACGAGATAAGCAACGATCCCAATATTCCCCTTCACACCAGGACTCTGATTTGGAACGTAGCCAGCCAGCTCGAGACCATACCCGTGGCTTGAGCCCCGACCTAGATTTGGCTGCACAACTCTTAAGATCATAAAAGGCCGTCTTGTCCAGAAGGATGTGGGGGTTGAGAGGGACCGTATGGTTTCCACTGGAGCATCGGTCTTTCGAGCCTGCCGACTTCTGCTTAAGTCGGATTGTCGTCTCCAATGCTGTTGTATTGGAAAAGCAGCGAGTCTGCCGACAGGCCTCGATGCGAACTGCCACGCCTCACATTTCTCTTTAAGCCCCGAGCACTCTGCAGCAATATCTTTCCAGGCGTTTTATAGATATCGAACACGTGTTTATTTGTATTACAAGAAGACTCATTCGATTCCACATATGGTTTCAGATGGTCTACCATATTTGACCTGACCTTCACCAGGTCATATACTCGCACACATGGCAAAGACTGCGCCCGATGTGCTCTCCATGCATGTCATCTGGCGGATGAGGTCTGATGTTGCTGGTTCTGTATGTAGTAACTCGGTATAGATAGACCGCTTGGTTTCGCTTGGGAATGATTCAATCCCTGTTTGACCATTCCAATCACTTGCCGAAAATAATTTCTCTCTCTCGCGATGAGTAATGACGTGCCTATCATGCTCGAACCATGAGGAAAGAAAAAATTGTTTGCAATTACGCTGCTTTTTGCTCCTGTAGGTAGACGATTTTCTAAAATGGTAGCGATATTTATACCAGATATTCTTACAACAAGAAAACTTAAATACAAGCGATTACATAGTTACCAAGGGCTAAATTTATTTCGTTATCTATTACGATAACTAGGCTAGAATTTATTTTCTTTCCATCAGAAATCATGGGGTAGGAGGCTAGAGCTCCACTGGAAACAAGGGGGAGTTCACCATAAATCTTAATAGCCACCGAGACTATGAAAAATTGTTCGAGGGGAATTATCTTGGGGTCTATATCCGGAGGATTATTTGCCGATCTACTGACGCAGGGAGGTATATTTCAATCCAGAGATGTTCTGCGTCCTACTTATACGCCCAGCGAGCTGCCTCATCGAGAAGAGCAGATCAATAGCTTGGCGTCGGTTTTAGTTCCTGCACTGAAGGGGGAGACGCCCTCCAATGTTCTCATCTATGGTAAGACTGGCACCGGAAAGACTGCTGTGGCCAAGTACGTAGGCAAGGAGCTGGAAGAAGCTGGCCTCGGAGGCATGAAGTGCACTGTGATCTACATAAACTGCGAAGTAGTGGACACACAGTACAGAATTCTGGCTCACCTGGCAAGGCACTTCGATAAAGAGATCCCCATGACCGGCTGGCCAACCGATCAGGTCTATGCAGAGTTCAGAAATGCCCTAGACGATGAGAAGCGAGTGGTGGTAATAATGCTGGACGAGGTCGATAAGCTGGTCAGAAAAGGAGATGACGTTCTTTATAACCTCTCGCGCGTCAACTCCGACCTGCTTCGCTCCAGGGTCAGCATCATCGGCATCTCCAACGATCTCAAGTTCACGGAGTTCCTGGATCCAAGGGTGAAAAGCTCCTTAGGCGAGGACGAGATCATCTTTCCGCCTTACAACGCGGAGCAGATCAGGGACATCCTGGAACAGAGAGCAAGACTGGCTTTCCGCGCCGGGGCCCTTCAGGAGAGCGTCATACCCCTTTGTGCTGCTTTCGCGGCCCAAGAGCACGGAGACGCACGCAGGGCGTTGGATCTCTTGCGCATATCTGGAGAGCTGGCGGAGAGAGCGCGCTCCACAGTCGTAGCTGAGGATCACGTGCGCTCCGCCAGAGAGAAGATCGAGCAGGACAGGGTAGAAGAAGTGATCAAGACTCTGCCCACTCAATCCAAATTGGTGCTCTACAGCATCGTCCTCCTGGAGGAGCAGGGCACCAGGAACATCACCACCAGTGCCGTCTACAACATGTACAAGCAGCTCTGTCCATTGGTTGAGATCGACTATCTGACCCATCGCAGGATAACGGATCTCATCGCAGAGCTGGACATGCTGGGCATCCTGCATACCATAGTGGTCAGCAAGGGCCGATACGGCCGCACCAAGGAGATCACCTTGAGCGTCTATTCGGGCAAGCTCAAGGCTACCTTGCAGCAGGACTATCGGCTGAAGGTTTTGAGCAATGTAAACGTGCCCCTGCAATCTCGGCTGGGGTTCTGATTTTTCGAAAATTTTCTGGGAGGAAGTGGGCGGCAAAGGCTTGTATGTCTCTCAAAATTTTGCATAGAGACAATCGATCCTGAGCAGGTCAAAAGCAGAGCGGTTCAAGTCACGTCGCGATGCGGTGCGAGATGGAAGCTCCGATTGGCCTTGCATCAAGAATCCAGGCCAATAGGAAGTTATAGCTTGATAGATGAATCATTGGGCAAGAGGTAAGAGAAAATTAAAAATAGTTTTGATAGTACATTCAGTTTATGCAAGGGACTAAAAAATATGAAGGCTTGGTTTTTGTCAAGCATGGGAGAATAGGAACCAGGAGTGAAGGCCCTGACTACTATCTGCAGACCAAGAATCATGAATACGGTTTGATTCATGAGCGAGAGCTTCTCTTCAAGCCCGACTACTATCTGGAGTTCTTCTGTCGCAAGATGGTAGCGGCGGAGGGTACACTAGAAGGAAATAACATCCGAATCAGCCACATAGAAGAAATCTGCAAGTCTTTGCTTCCCGACGAGCAAGAATAAAGAGAAAGCGACCTCTGGCCTTCCTGGAGGAAGTGTCCCAAAGAATCACTTATTAGGCTGATGCATCCTCCTACGTATTGCAGGATAAAATCGCCTCTAACAGGAGAGGTTAAATTGATATTCTACTAGGCAATCTGGTTAGCAGAGGGATTATATGAATAATCCGTTTATTTATTTCGCAGGCTTACTCATGGTGATCATGTCTTTGATGACAATCACCTCCCAAGAGTATAACCATTCGACATTGAATAATACTATTCAGAACAGCACAACTTTGAGTAACATGAGCCTTAATCTTTCGGCTGTGAACAATACGCTCTTTAATGCAGCCGATGAGACTGCTTTCATGATTGGCAGTGGCGTGGCCGGCAATCAAATTGCGTGCTGCCACCCCGCCCTAAAGGACGGGGTATGCTTCGGGCAGCACGCTCGGTTTTCGGTAATTCAGAAATCGTCGAGTTTTCGTTGCCCAGATTCCCTTGATCTGCACGATTGAAACTCTGCTTTCCGTTTTCCCTGAGATTCCTTAATATAGTGCTTGATTGTGTTAGCAGTCACATTTCCAACGGATCGAAAGAATTTGCCACTTGACCATAGACTTCCACCCCAATAGCTTTTTTT
>JAPKYD010000049.1 GCA_026394475.1 Methanothrix sp. | reverse complement strand
ATTATGAAGCCCATATCCATTATATTGGCATTGGCGATGCTGATATCCATTAATTTGCCACTCTGCTGTGGCATCTGCGACCAAGGAAATCTGACCATAGGTGCCCTGCTTCCTCTGAGTGGAGACTATGCCGGCACGGGACTATCAGCTCTGATAGCACTTGAGCAGGCCGAGTCCGATATCAACCGGATGCTTTCAGATACGGGCAGATCTGCCAGGATCAATATCGTTTTAAAGGACACGAAGACTGATCCAGAAGCGACCTTCCAAGCTTTGAAGGGATCTACAGGCGCAGGGGTTAAGGATCATCATAGGCCCTGAGGATAGCGCCTCACTTTCAAGGGTAAGAGAGTATGCCAATGCAAGTGGCATAATTCTAATCAGCGGTTCCAGTACTGCTCCAAGTCTGGCCATTGCTAACGATACGACATTCAGGATGCCCTCTGACGATACGCACCTGGGTAACGCGATAGTTGGGCAGATGCGAAAGGACGAAATAAGAGCGGTAGTGCCTCTGGCCAGGGATGACCTCTGGGGAAATGACCTCATCAACACCACAGCTAACAGCCTCAATTCGGAGTGCGGCGTGATGCTGAATCCTATAAAATATAGCCCTAACACGAAAGACTTCACCAAGGCTTTTGCAGACTTGAGGACTGGTCTGAGGGATGCCATGGAGCAATATGGCAATGGCTCCATTGCTGTCTATCTGATCGCCTTCGATGAGGCTAAAAATATCCTATCCCAGGCATCAGGGGATCCCGTCCTCTCGTCAGTAAGATGGTATGGCAGCGACCCATCAGAGGTCTTGATCCAGCAGGACGAACGAGCTGCTCAGTTCGCCAACAAAGTACGCTTCATATACCCAACCTTTGGGCAGGAGAATTCTACGGTTTACAGAAAAATATCTGAGGAGGTCAGGCATAGATACGGAATTGATATGATCTCCTATGCCATAAACGACTACGACGCAGCATGGCTGGTGGCCTACACTTACCTGGTTGCCGGATCGGACGATCCTGCGACCTTCAGGAAGATGTTGCCGATCTTTGCCAAGACATACAGGGGATACTCGGGAGATGCTGTTCTAAACGATGCCGGAGATAGGGCTTTTGCCATCTATACCTTCTGGTCCCTCAAGGCGTCAAACGGCACACTCCAATATAAGCCTGTGAGCAAGTACGTCTTTAATCCCTATGAGGGAGCTTACTGGAGCCATGTAGAAGACTCTGCATAATTTTTTTCATTTTTATCATTTTTTTGAAATCATAGATCGCTTTTACCTTCGCCCCGCTCTCGCCTCGTCCTTCAATCCCCGCAGCTCCCATCTTTAAGCATGGACTTCGAGCTCTACTCCGCCCTCCTTTCCGGGCTACTTTTCAGGATACCATAAAAAATATATAGATGAAGTGTATAGATAGTTAATTGCCATAACTAACACCTCTGGGAGCCTGGCAAGCCACATCGACACCTCCTACCTTTAAGACGTAAAGGCTCCCAATTTCTTTCCGTGACCAGTTTATGGGCTTCGTCATCGACTCCTCCTCCGGGATCTGTTGGAGCATCCTGGAAGAGAACGGTACAGGCCGGGCTCATCTTCAGCACCAAGGAGCATCCCATGGGATCGTGAATGTGGGTAGTGGTGAGGTATCCTTAGGAGGAGAGGTACCTAGTCGAAAAGCTGCCAACACAAGCGAAGCGACGAGGTCGCACTCGCGCAGCAAGCAGCGGGGTATTACGATAAAATAAACTCCGGTCAGAGGATCGTCCTCGATTGTGATCTTGATGTAATTCACAATCTGAACCGCTCGGGCCATGATCTTGCTAACTACATGGATCACCTTCCCGCCTTCCTCGGGCCGGTTCTTCAGCGCTTCGCGAATCTTGGTTAGGAGCTGGCGAATATAGGCATTGAGCAGCAATAGTTTAGCAGTGGGTGATCTCTCGACTTTGATGGCGTTTGAGTGGTCCTCGATGAGCCTGGCCAGCTCCCTTCCTCGGAGTATGTCGGCATGATTTTCTACGGACGATTGACGCTGATTGTCTCCTTATAGATATTATTGTTCTCATTACTCTCAGCTACCTCGCTTAGAGGATCAACAGCAACCTTGGTAACGAGACTGCCATACCAACTGGGATATCCTAGATAAGTGCAGGTGAGTATTCTTCCGCCATTAGCCACCAAACCTTCAACTTGCCACTTGCATGCGGATTCTTGGTAGTTTTCGCCTGGCCACCATTGAACGGTAAATGGTCCCGATGCAGCAGTACCTTTATTATATACACCTACTCGAACAGAGACGGGGCTGCCCTGTGTAGGCGTGGATGGATCTAATGAGAATTCACTCACGAATAAATCGGGTATTCCACTTGCATTAGAGGCCAAGATCAGAACCAAAAGGCCAAACATCAATCCGAATAGGAACTTTTTCATAACGCTTCCCACCAGTTTAGTTTTATTTGTGTATCATTCTATAATGATTAATAATAAGTAACTTTCGGACAACTGGTCTCAGAGCAATGAGTATAGTGAAAGGCGGCGGCACATCCCGCTGCAAGCTGCGGTGTATTACGTTTAAAACCCTCATGATTCCGCGACTCATATATGGAGTATGAGAAACTTGATTGCCTGATCTAACCTTAATATGGTTGATATGGGCAGTGAAGGCTGTTTTATTTTTGGGACAGTGATCCTGTGTTTAAAACTAGCCATCAAATCACTCGCATACATGGATGCGTCTTGGAACGCGTATGGGAAAATGTCCCTACGAGGGTTTTAGCATCTGCCCATATCAGGCCAGGTTATAATATGACGGAGCAAAGAAATAAGGTTTGCGGAGTTGATATCCACAAAAAATTTCTCATTGCTACGATCCTCTCCAGAGACGGAACCAAAATGCAGAAGCGGTTTGCAACCGTCGTCGATGATCTACTCAATTTTAGAGATTGGGTTATCAAAGAAAATTGTGATTGCGTGGCTATCGAGTCGACTGGCGTCTATTGGTATCCAGTGCATGCCGTTCTAGAGAATAAAGTCGAGCTGATATTGGCTAATCCACATCAGATCAAACATACTCCCGGCAGAAAGACGGATGCTTTAGATTCTGAATGGATCGCAGAGGTTGCCCTCAACAATTTAATCGATCCCTCAAGAATACTACCAAAAGAAGATCGAGAGCTTAGAAGATTGACAAGGGCAAGAGAGAGTCTGGTCAAAATCAGATCTCAGATGAAGAACCAAGTTCACCAAGGACTGGAATCATGTAGCATAAAGCTTTCTTCAGTTCTTTCGGATAGCTTTGGCAAATCAGGGAGACATATTCTGGACGGACTGATCAAGGGAAAGAGCATTGATAAGATCATTGACGGGATACCCTCAAAGAGAGTCAAGAAAAATTCTGACCAGATTCAAGCAGCAATTAAGACCGGTCTCGATCAGACACAAGTATTTCTTATCGAATCTCATCTGGACACGATTGACGGCTTAACGCGGAAGCTCGATGAAATCGATCTTGAGATAAAACAAAGGACCTCAGGAAGAAAGGACGATTTGAAGATCGCGATGTCTGTACCAGGAATAGGATTCACGGCGGCGACAACCATTCTCGCAGAGATTGGGAATTATAGGGACTTCAGTACGCCAGACAAGCTTGCAGCTTGGTGTGGAATAGTCCCCAATGTATACCAATCAGCAGATAAGCTACTCACAGGAAGCATTACAAAACAAGGTTCAAAGCACATCCGTTGGATACTGGTTCAGGTTGCTCAAGCTGCAGCCAAGAAGAGAGGGTCGAAGCTCAGGAAATTCTTCCTCAGAGTTAAATCCAGAAAAGGACATAACGTGGCAGTAGTGGCTTTAGCCAGAAAGATACTCTGCATTTTGCATCATCTTCTAATGAACCAGGAAATCTATCAAGAAGATGGTATTGAGAAATCAAGACCAGCTAAGATCGATTGGTCTTCTGCGACAACTGATAAGATGAGTCTAGAGACCATGATTCAGATCATTGCCAAAGCCGGTTACGAGGTGAGGAAAATTGAACGGAACGGGGGTTAAGCCCCCATTCTTGATTTAGCAAGGTTTCTCATGGGAAAATCGAGAGAATATCTCCTTTTGCCATTACGCGTTCTCCCTCAATCGTAACGTAGTTGGTGTAAATTCCAAGAAAATATTCTGATGAGATGGCGTCTATTTTCACCGGCTACTCGCTATTTTCTGTGGGTAGCAGGAGGATTCGAGAAGACCTATAAATACAAACCAACAGATCCTCCCTCATGACCTCCAAAGCAGTCGAGATGGTGGCGGAGCTGATGGCCCTCTCCGCCCGCACCGCTCCCAAAGGCAGAGGCCAGGACTCCATAGTGATAAGAGTAGTAGCAGGGGAAGAACTGAGGATGCTCTCCGCCGAGTTGCATCGCCTGGGCGAAGCCCGCGGCATTAAGTTCTTTCTGCGGGATGCGGGCAACCTGGAGCAGAGCGATGCCTGCGTCCTCATTGGCTGTCGGGGGAAAGATTTCGCGGGACTGGACTGCGGAGGCTGCGGCTATGAGACGTGTCAGCAGATGCTCGAAGCGCAAAGAAATTTCCAGGAAAAAGAGAAGCCCTTTCACGGCCCTAGCTGTGTCATCAAGATGACGGACCTCGGCATCGCCCTGGGCTCCGCGGCCAAGACCGCCAGCCTGCACAATGTCGATAACCGGGTCATGTTCAGCGCGGGAGTTGCCGCGCTCTCTCTGGGCTGGCTGGAGGACTGCAACATAGCCTTTGGCCTTCCCCTCAAAGCGTCCGGAAAGAGCATTTACTTTGACCGAACGGCCTAAAAGCAGGTGAACAGGCCGGCCAAGATGTAGCACCATGGCTTTAGCGGCCCAACGCAGAGATGCTCCTGAACCTCTCCACGGCTGCGGCGATGCCCTCGGCCACGTAGTCTGCATCCCCCTCCGTGTTCGACCTGCCCATGGTGATCCTCAGGGAGCCGTGACAGTCCTCAGGCTTGAGACCGAGGGCCAGAAGGACGTGGGAGGGTTCCAGCTTGTGAGATGAGCAGGCCGACCCTGTGGAAACGGCGATGCCCCTGGAGTCCAAAAATAGCAGCAGCGACTCGCCTTCCACGTACTTGAACGCGAAGTTCAGGTTTCCGGGAAGCCTTTTCGCCATGGAACCGTTGATCCAGGCGTCTTTCACCTTCTCCAAGACCAGCTTAGCCAGCCGGTCGCGAAGCCCGGTCAGCCTTCGCGCTTCGGCGGCCATGATCTCCCCTGCCAGATCTGCAGCCCGGCCGAGGCCCACTATGCCAGCGATGTTCTCCGTTCCCGAGCGCAAGGCCCGCTCGTGGCCGCCGCCCTGGATGATGCTCTCCAGCCTGGTGCCCTTGCGGATGTAGAGCGCGCCTGTGCCTTTAGGCCCATAGAGCTTGTGAGCGGAAAGGGATAGAAGGTCCACACCAAGGGTGTTTACGTCTGTCGAAATCTTGCCCACGCTCTGCACAGCATCGGTATGGAAGTAGATGTCCCTCTCCGCAGCCAGGCGGCCGATCTCCTCCAGAGGCTGGATGGTTCCCACCTCATTGTTGGCGTGCATGACGGAGATGAGGATGGTGTCGGGGCGGATGGCCGACTCCAGGACGGCGGGATCGACCAGGCCTTCGCCTGTGACCGGAAGGTAGGTCACCTCAAAGCCCTCCTTCTGCAGCTTTCGGCATGTCTCCAGGACCGCCGGATGCTCGATGCTGGTGGTGAGGATATGCTTGCCCTTCGCTTGGTTCCTGTAGGCGATGCCCTTCAGGGCCAGGTTGTCGGACTCCGTTCCTCCGGAGGTGAAGATGATCTCTTCCGGCTTTGCTCCCAGCAGGGCGGCCACCTTCTCCCGGCTCGCCTCCAGGGCCTCCTTCGCCTCCAGGCCGAAGCTGTGCAGGCTGGAGGCGTTGCCGAACCTCTCGGAGAAGTAAGGCAGCATGGCCTCCAGGACCTCCGGCGCCACGGGAGTGGTGGCGGAGTGGTCCATGTAGATCCGCTTCATCCCTGGCAGATACGAGATCATGAGGTAAATAGGTGGCGAACTGGGCGATAAACTATAAGTATGCTGTGGCGGGACTGTCACGTATGATCATCTCCATCCCGATGTTCTCTCCTCCGCTGCTGGTGGCCGCTGCCCTCATTGCCTTGGGCTTCATCGTCTATCCATTCTCGGCGCGGCTGGGCGTGCTGGGCATAGGAGCCGGGAGCGTGATCATGGGTGTGGTGGTCCTGGCCGAGCTGCCCAAGGGTTTCGAGCTTCAGGCCGTGGTGCTCTTCGGGATAACGGTGGTGGTAGGGGCGTGGATGATGTACGTGGCAGTGAAGAACGGCTGAGCCTATCTGGAATATTAATATTATTAATATTATAAAGATCGGCGGGCCTGCAAGCCGGTCCTAGTTCCTGGCACGGGCTGCACGGCTTGGACGGAAAAGAAAAGCAAGATGAGCAAGCATGAGGCGGTGAAAACCCGAGGCGCTGAAGACGTCCTCGAATGGGAAATCCTTATATGCCTATTCTGCATCCTAAGACTGCGCTCATGCGGGGCCATAGGGTAGCCTGGTATCCTACAGGACTGGGGGTCCTGTGACCGGCGTTCAAATCGCCGTGGCCCCATCGGATTCTTTGGTTGATAGCGATTCAGTCCAGTCTCCTTGCCGCTTAAAACTACTAAAAGCCCTCTTCAAGTTGATAAATTCTATGGCAACACTAACAGGAGTTATGTTACGTTTTCTCAGGCCGACAATCGCTTCATTCGTTTCAATAATAACTTATGACCGCTATCCTTTAGTTCTGTTCAGCCGATTCATTGTTCTCGTAATGCAGGAATGGATGCTATCTTCTGTTCTTCCCTGATTGAACCCCCCCTGCTCATATAGCAACGTGTCACCAGTGGTAGCTATTCGCCACCTGAAAGGCTTGCGGCCTCCCAATAAGCCCATGCTTTATCAGATATATTAATACGTCTCATGGGCTAATGGCTTTCTTGCATACCGAAGGGCGATGATTGCCTAATCTTGAACCAGGCTCGATAACAAGGATAGAATCCTTGGAGGCATGGGATCAGGCTTTTGAAGAGATCAAAAGATATAAGATCTGTGGATTGGACCTAGTGACTACCGGCCATGATCCTCTGACATCTGGAATCCGGCTGGCACAGCTGGCGCTTCCAAATGGCCAAGTTTATATTGCAGACTTTTTTGATCTAGGAGAAAAGGCCCAGGACGATCTGGCCGCGCTCATGGAAGATGGCCGGGTTAAAAAGGTTATTCATAATGCGAATTTCGAGCTATCTTTCATCCGCGCATCCCGGAAGCGAAGGCTGAAATTCAAGAACATATTCGATATCCTGCTGGCTTCTCAGCTATGCTGGTCCGGCTACTACGATCTGGTGCCTTCCAAATCACCAAAGAATCCCTGGAAGAAGAGGGTTCCCGATCACAGCCTGGAAGCCCTGGCAGAAAGGCATCTGGGTCTCCGTCTGGAAAAAAGCTGCCAGGTCTCAGATGGGGGCACAATGGACCTTGCTCCCGAGCAGATTGACTATTCTGTAAAGCGTGCTAAGTTGCTTCTGCCTCTCCATGCCATTTTTCGGGAGCTGATCGAAAAGAACGGCTTGGAGAAGGTTGCTGAGCTGGAGTTCAGAACCATCTCGCCGGTGGTGGAGATGGAGCTTTCAGGAGTTTGCTTTGACTCCGATGCGGCAAGCGCATCCTCTTGCAGCATCATCTCCTGGATTCTCTTTCTCTCATCTTCAGGGATGACAAGGCCGAGGTAATTCTTCCGCTGCTCCTTGGGAAGCTTGGAGAGGGATGTAGTGCCTGCCGACCAGGATAGGTTCTTTTCATTTATCTTACTTCTTATCGTTTTAATTTCATCTATATCCAAGACGAGACCCCCAATCTCCCTTTGACCATAGATACATAAATATCTTACTTTTTTTTTCTTATACTGAAATAATCATTAGTGCTCCCTTCTCAGGAAAGGTGGAGGCGAGATGAAGCGTATAGACGTGCCAAATATTTAGAAATCTATGCTCATGCAATACATTTCTTATCTAACTTCAGAATGATAGTTATTAATAGTGCACCGACGCTAGAGAGGTCCGGAGACGCGATGCCATGGAGGTTGTTGTAAAGCGGTCCAAGAGGCGCAAGAAGACCATCCAGGCCAGGATGATAGAGGGAAGGATGGAGGTCTTAGCGCCGGCATATATTTCGGACGCTTCCTTGCAAGACCATATCTCACGCCTGCAAGCCAGGCTGGTGAAGAGGGATGGAGCCAGGGATGACGCCCACCTGGATGCCCGAGCCGGCTACCTGAACAAGAAATATTTCCAGGGATGTTTGACCTGGGACTCCATTCAGTATTCTTTGCGCCAGGAGCGGAGGCGTGGCTCCTGCAACTGCACCGCCAAGACCATCCGGATCAGCCAGAAGCTTTCCGGACTGCCCCAGTGGGTCGAGGACTACGTGATTGTGCACGAGCTGGCCCATCTTCTGGAGCCAAACCACGGCAAAAGGTTCAGGGCACTGGTGCGAAGATATCCGCTGGCGGAGAGGGCCATTGGATTTCTGATCGCCTCCGAGGCCATTGAGAGAAATCATGGCTGAATGCTCTTTCTGCAGAGAATAAGCTTGGCACTTGACAGGAGAAGATGGCAATAGCCACCGGAGACTGATAGAAAGATGCGGAGAGATGAGGATGAAAGAATTTTTTATTTTTATTATTATCATTGCATTGATGATAATGCCAGAATGCGCTGCGGATAAATGGGCAGGCGAAGAGCAGACGAAGAACGACAGCTTTACCTTATCCAGGGATCTGCTCTTTGGAAATCCAGATCAGATCAATACCCGAATCAGTCCCGATGGCACCAGGATCAGCTTCTTGGCCCCGGCAAATGGTGTTCTCAACCTCTGGGTAGGGCCTTTAGCCGAGCCTGAGAAGGCCAGGCCTGTCACCAACGATACCTACCGTGGAATACGCAGCTACATCTGGGCATATACCAATGAGCATATCCTCTATCTGCAGGACAGGAACGGAGATGAGAACTGGAGGATCTACTGCGTCAATCTCAGCAGTGGAAGTGTCAAGGATCTCACGCCTTTTGAGGGCGCCCAGGCGCAGATTCAAGTTGTCAGTCCCAACTTCCCTCAGGAGATCGTCATCCGCCTAAATTTGCGCGATCCCGAATACCACGATCTCTTTCGGCTGAACATCGAGACAGGCAATCTGACTCTGCTTCAGAAGAATACTATGTTCTCCGGCTTTGAGGTTGATGATTACTTCAGAGTGCGGCTGGCGAGCAACATGACACCAGAGGGAGGCAACGAGGTATTCAGCCCTGCCAAAGATGGCACATGGAAGAGCTTCATGAAGATCGATATGGAGGACGCCGTTAGCACACGCTTTGTAGGATTTGATAAGACCGGCGATATCATTTACTTGGTCGACAGCCGTGGCCGAGATACTGCTGCTCTTTATGCTCTCAATCTAAAGACGGGCGAGCAATCCCTCCTGGCCGAGGATCCCAAGGCGGATTACAGCACCTACACAGTCCAGCCTACAGAGAAGAACGCCCAGGCGGTGGCCTTCTACTATGATCGGCGGCACTGGAAGATAATCGATAAATCAATCGCCAAAGACATGGAATACCTTCTCCAGCTGGTGGAGGGAGATTTGTTAATAGCCAGCCGCAGCCTGGATGACAGGTTCTGGCTTGTGGTCTTCACTGTGGATGATGGACCCACGCGCTATTATTACTACGATCACGATAATAAAGAGGCAAAGTTCCTATTTACGGACAGGGAGAAGCTGCGGGATCAGCCCCTCGCCAAGATGGTTCCAGTCATCATCAAATCGCGCGACGGCCTGGACCTGGTGAGCTACTACACTCTGCCTCGCAGCAGCGACAAAGACGATGATGGAAGGCCGGACCGGCCCCTTCCCATGGTCCTGTATGTGCATGGAGGGCCCCAGTACCGCGATTACTGGGGCTTTGATCCCGTTCACCAGTGGCTGGCAGACAGGGGATATGCCGTCATGAGCGTCAACTTCCGCGGCTC
>JAPKYD010000066.1 GCA_026394475.1 Methanothrix sp. | reverse complement strand
AGGCCATCCAGTATCGGGCTTCATAGTGGATGAGCAAATAGAAATCGATGCTTCGAGGATCAGATAGAGCTTGAGCTTGGGGGCCTTGGTGATCCCACCTCTGTACCACTGCGAGGGCCGCTCGGTGCGGAGGTCCTGATGAGAAAGAGATTTCAAAGATCCTCGTAGTAGTATCCACAGGTACTTATCCCAAAAAGACAAAAATGATACCGATGCAGCCAAAGGTGCCCCAGGGCTCCTCAAAGCCAGTGAAATCCAGGCCAAAGCCTACACTGGATGAGATAAAGCGGGTGCTGCGTGATCGCTTGCCACAGCTTCACGAAGAATACGGCGTTGGCACCCTCTGGCTCTTCGGCTCCTACGTGCGGGGCGATCAGCACAAGCGCAGCGATCTAGATGTTCTCGTTGAGTTCGAGGAAGTGCCGACCCTTCCCAAATTCATCTCTCTTGAGCGTAAGTTATGCGAGATCACGGAAATTGATGTTGATCTTGTATCCATCCGTGCCTTAAAAGGCGAGAAAGGTGAGCGCGTCCTTCGCGAGAAGGTAACGTTGTGAAGCCAGCACGAAGATACATCGACTTTTTGCAGGACATCGTGGATAACTTGGAGAAGGCTGAGAGCTTCGTGGAGGAAATGGACTTCGGGGAGTTCCAGGAGGATGAGAAGACACGCTACTCCTTGATCTGCGCTTTGGAGATCGTGGGAGAAGCAGCAAAGAAAGTGCCCACTGCAGTTAGGCAAAGAAATCCTCAGGTGCCCTGGAAGGATATGGCGGGCATGAGGGATCGGCTTATTCATGGCTATTTTGGAGTAGACAACGAAATTGTGTGGAAGACTGCCAAAGAGTTCGCTCCGCAGATTCGATCTGAGATCGAAACCATCTTAAGTTTCGAACGCTCAAAGGAAAAAAGAAAAGAATAGCTGAAATATCTTGCACTTGATATCAGCTGGCTCAGCACTCAGATGTCGATGAAAGAAGCCGACAGTCGCGGATGTGCTAACTGGGCAAGGGGTTTGTCAAGCGGAAAAGATTACGGTCGGAGTCTTCTTCTGGCTTAATCAAGCCGCTGAAAACCACTCTTCGCGGCTTATCTCCGCCTGCTTCAATATCTTGTGAGAAGACCAACGTCAATATCCTGCTTGTGCGGATTTGGTAGGTCAACGGTCAAGTCTCCTCTCTTCATGAAATATGGATGAGGGCCGCTGCTGAGATAGGGACCTTCGAAGCCGAGCTTTCGAAGTCGCCTTTCAAGTTCTCGCGACACTCTTCCAGGGTCTTTCCTATAGCCCACACGCCTCGCAGCTCTGGAACCTCTCCATAGAAGGGCTCTTCGTCTTCGATGATCTCATAAGTAGCCTTGGACAGTGCAGCATGAATGTACTCGCAGAACATCAATCAAGGAGCTTATGAAGTCTTCAAAAGATATATACTCCGGGGTTCGGGATTGAGGGCGCCAGGATCGAGCATAGCTTGAGCTGGGGGCTGGGCGACTCCATTGTCTATGCCGCGGCGAGGCCATTGAGGGCTACGGTCCTGGCAGAAGACTCGGATTTCCGGAATGATGAAGGTGTGATATTCCTGGAACCCTGATTAAGTGGCAATGCTTGGAGCTTCGGCCCCAGGAGATCGAGGCGGCCATCAAGTTCTTCCAGAAGAACAGGAATCGAGAGATGACCCTGGCAGAGGCCCTGCGCCTTGCCCAGAACCTCCCAAGCCAGAGACTGCCGGATGTTGAGTCTCCCCTTCCCATCCTGGGCCTTCAGGCCGAGGGCCAGATCGAGGAGATGCTCTCGGCTTTGTCCGATCCCGGCGGCAGGGGATGGAGCCGGTCTGCCCTCCCCAGAGGTTCCAGGGCACCCTGCGGCCCTACCAGCTTCGTGGCGTCTCCTGGCTTTTGTACCTGCACAGGCTCGGCCTGGGGGCCTGTCTGGCGGACGATATGGGCCTGGGAAAGACCGTGGAGCTGATAGCCTTTCTCCTGCATAAAAGGGAGAATGAGAACAATGAGCCCAAAGAAGGCCCCGGGCCCGCCCTTCTCATCTGCCCACTGTCCGTTGTCGGCAACTGGCAAAAGGAGCTGGAGCGCTTCGCCCCCCACCTCCAGGTCCTGGTGCACCACGGCCTGAACCGGCTCTTTGGCCACGACTTCCTGGAGTCAGTGGCAGGAAAAGACGTGGTCATCACCACCTACGCTCTCGCCCAAAGGGACGAGGAGGATCTGTCTGCCGTCTCCTGGAGCCATGTGGTCCTGGATGAGGCACAGAACATCAAGAACCAGGCTGCCCGACAGACCCAGTCCATAAAGCGGCTCAAAGCCGAACAGAAGATCGCCCTCACGGGAACGCCTGTGGAGAACAGGCTCTCTGAGCTGTGGTCCATCATGGATTTCCTCAATCCCGGTTACCTGGGATCTGCAGAGTCCTTCCGAAAGGATTTCGTGCTGCCAATTGAAAAATACAAAAATAAAAGACGTTCCGAGGCCCTGCCCTCCATTATTCAGCCCTTTATCCTTCGCAGGTTGAAGACAGATCCAACTGTGATAAATGACTTGCCCGATAAGATAGAGATGAAGGTGAACTGCAACCTCACCCCGGAACAGGCATCGCTTTACGCCGCCGTGGTTGAGGAGATGCTCTATGAGGCGGCCGCAGAAGGCGATAGGGCTTTGATCTTCACCCAGTTTGCGGGCATGGGGGCCATGCTCAGACACGATCTCCAGGAGAGGCTGGGAGTCGAGGCCCTGTTCTTGCACGGCAAAACCTCCGAGAAGCAGAGAGATGATATGATCCAGAGGTTCCAGGCAGGAGGATCTCCCATCTTCATACTCTCGCTGAAAGCTGGCGGTTTCGGCCTCAATCTGACCGCCGCCAACCAGGTCTTTCACTTTGACCGATGGTGGAACCCTGCCGTGGAGAATCAGGCCACTGACCGCGCCTTCCGCATAGGGCAGAAGAAGAACGTCTTTGTCCACAAGTTCGTATGTCTTGGCACTCTGGAGGAGCAGATAGACCAGATGATAGAGCAGAAGAAGGCCCTGGCAGAATCGGTGATAGGAACGGGCGAGGCCTGGCTGACGGAGCTTTCCAATGACGCCTTGAGACAGATGCTCACCTTGCGGCGAGAGGCCGTAGGCAATGGAGGCGATGAAAAGTGAGCCCTTACTGGAGCTACTACGAGCGGGCTTCACCAAAGGCGGTCAAGAACGGCCTAAAGGCCAAGAGCAAGCGCGGCTCCATCGGGGAGACCTGGTGGTCAAAGCGCTGGGTCGGTGTACTCGAGTCCTTCGATCTGGGTGCCCGGCTCACCAGGGGCAGATCCTATGCCAGAAAGGGTCAGGTCATCTCCATCGATGTCGAGCCGGGGATGGTCCGGGCCAAGGTTCAAGGCACCATGTCCAAGCCCTATGACGTAGAGATCAAACTGAAACCTCTATCCGAGGCCGATTGGGAGAAGGTCACGGTGGCCATGGCCTCAAAAGCGGTATTTGCAGCCCGTCTGCTCTCTGGCGAGATGCCGCAAAATATTGAGCAGGCTTTTTCCGATTCCGGCATCTCTCTCTTTCCCAAGAAAGGAGATGATCTATTGACGGATTGCTCCTGCCCGGATTGGTCCAATCCCTGCAAGCACATAGCTGCCGTCTATTACCTCCTGGCGGAGCAGTTCGACCGCGATCCCTTCCTCATCTTCAAGCTGCGGGGGAGGACCAAGGAGGAGATAGTCGAGGCCCTGCGCAGTTTGCGCTCGGCTGGAGCAGCCCAAGATTTGGACAAGATTTCAGGTCCCATCTCCCTTGTGGAAGATAAGAAAAAGCCTCTGGAAGAATGCCTGGATTGCTTCTGGCAAAAGGGCAGCGAGCTTGATCTGCTGGAGGTCAATCCACGCGGCCCGCAGGTGCAGAATGCAGTCTTGAAAAGGCTCGGTGATGCACCTTTCTCCTTGGGCAGCGCCAATCTGGCCGCCTTGCTCGCAAAGGCATACGGGATAGCAGGTCGTGCCGCACTGCAAAAGGCGGCAGGGGAGGCAGAGAACAGAGGGCAACAATAGATCCTTATTTCAAGTATAATTCTCCGCAAACTAAATTCCTTCGGCCATACCGACAGCCTATAAATACCTTCGAGACTACATCTATTCGCAATTTGAATCTTATCGAGCATAAATCAAAAGGAGAGTCACAAAATGGGTTTCTTGGATCGCATGAGCACCGTGGTGCAGGCAAAGATGAACAAGATGATGGATAAGATCGAGGATCCCAGGGAGACCCTGGACCTGTCCTACGAGAAGCAGCTCCAGCTCCTGCAGAATGTCAAAAGGGGCGTGGCGGAGGTCACCACCTCCAAGAAGAGGATAGAGCTGCAAAAAGTCAAGCTGCAGATGAGCATAGACAAGCTCGACTCCCAGGCCAAGGAGGCGCTCTTGGCTAACCGAGAGGACCTGGCACGAAAAGCTCTGGAGAACAAGGCTGCTCTGCAGGCCCAGGCCGCTTCCCTGGACCAGCAGATCGCCGACCTGAACGACCAGCAGCAGAAGCTCATGGCCGCGGAGAGCCGTCTGGCAACGAAGGTGGAGTCCTTCCGCACCAAGAAGGAGACCATCAAGGCCCAGTACTCGGCTGCGGAGGCGCAGGTCAAGGTCACCGAGTCCGTTACTGGAATAAGCGAGGAGATGGCCGACGTGGGCATGGCCGTGCAGCGGGCGGAGGAGAAGACGGAGAACATGAAGGCCCGCTCCGCCGCTCTGGACGAGCTGCTGGAATCGGGAACCCTGACCGATCTCTCCGGCGGCGACGAGATCGAGAAGGAGCTGGCCAAGGTCAAGGCCCAGAGCACCGTCGACGATGAGCTGGCCAGGATGAAAGCGGAGATGAAGAAATGATCATCAGGATTTTGGGTGAAGGCCAGTTCCGGCTGGATGACAAGCTGCTCGACGAGCTGAATAGGATCGACAACCGAATTGTGGATCATGTGCAGAAAGGCGATGAGAAGGCCTTCCGCAAGGACCTGGACCGGCTTATCTCCACCATCAAGGAGCAGGGCGAGCCCGTCGATCTTGTGGATATCCTCCCGTCCGGCATCATTGTGCCTCCTGAGGATATGTCCTTCCAGGAAGCCAGGCAGGTGTTCTGCGGCCCCGGTCTGATCAAAGACTGAGGGAACTTGGGGCAGCCAAATAATTTTATATTAAGATTTTATATTTTTTAAAAAATTAAAATGTATAGACCCTGGCGGTCTCAGACATAACGTCATATATCAGCAGCTCGTAAAAATCGACCGACACAGTAGCATTCTCATCCGCCAGCACTCCTCTTGCCTGCAGGTCCTCCTGACAGGCCACGATCCTCTCTCGCGACAGGGCCGCAGGGGATTCGCCCAGCAGGTTGTAGACTCCGTCTCCTGCCAGGTAAAGAACAGCATCCTCCGACTGAGCGATCAGCTGCAGGCACAGCCTGGCACGGTCGCTGTGAGGGGACTTGGTCAGCAGAAATATATCCTTTCTTTGATTTGCAGGACCTGAGTGCAGTTCGCCTTTTCTATTCATTTGTCACCTCACAATATGACCACGGATTCCGATGCCAGGACCTCGTTCAGGAACAACTCCTCGTCCAATAGCTCTACCCTCTCGGTCAGGCTCTGGCTTAAGAGGTCTCGCTCTGCCAGCGATGGCTCATGGGCCAGGAACCTTATCTCCGGGTAGGCATAGATTATATCGGAGAGGTTGGGAACTTTGAGGGCTTGGCTGTCCTGGCCCGCCAGAGCCAGAAACACCCCGTCTGCATAAAGGCCCACGGCCACGTCCATCCTGATGCTCACCGCTGCAGCATTGAGCAGGCCGAAAGCCTTCTCGCTGCCGTAGGGGGCGCTGTCCAGCAGATAGAAGATCGATCTCATCTCGATAAGGCCACCACTCTGTCGCTCTCTTCCAGCATCTCTGCCAGGCGGTAGAGGCTGGTGATCTTGATGGCGCCAAGGTAGTCCTCGCTTTCACCGTTCACGGGCGCGTACCCCCGCGCAGTGGCGCAGCGTGGGCAGGCCTCCACCCTAGCGCCTAGCGCAGCCAGCTCCCCGAAGAGTTCTCCAGCATTGGCAAAGAATGCCGGATTCTGGCCTTTTTTGGGAATATGCACTGCATCCAGGTAGAGGAAGATGTTCACCTCATGCTTCTTCAGAGCCGCCTTGGCAATCTTATAGGCCATCTCTGCATACTCGGAGATGTAGGGGCCGTCCGTCAGGATAATAGTAATCGCGCCCATCCTCACAGATACTCCCGCAAGGCTCTCAACGTCTCCAGGCTGGTGGCGAACCTGGGCTCCAGAAGGGGCGTGCACTTCTCCAAGGCGGTCTCGCCCCCCACCAGACGGATTGCAAAGGAGTAGCAGCTCTGCTCGCCGCAGATCTTGCAGTCTGTCTTTGGCAGGTACTTGTAAACCTCGGTGTGGTCCACCTTGACCCTCTCTCTTGGGACGGGAGTCACCCCTTTGGCAATGGCCTCGTTGATGGTCTCCTTTAGGCCCTCCAGGATCGCCCTGGCCTCGTCCTCGCTCCCAATCATGGTCAAGGTGATGTTGCCCGTGGAGTAGAGGGTGATGAGGATGTTGCCTTTCTGGATGATCAGCGCCCCGATCCTCTCCGAGTACCTGGCCCTGGGAAAGAGAGGCTCTAGGAGCTTCAGAGCCCCGCCCAGCGCCGGCTCGGCTCGGGCGATGATCCTGAACTTGGAGGCATCGGCGATGCAGGGCAAGAGCTGCCGAACCTCCGTGACCTGCAGCGGTTTTGTGCCTTTAAGATCCGCTTTGGCCTCGGCAGGCTTCTCTGCCTTGGTCTCCATGAAGTTCTTGCCAAACTCCGTCAGAGAAACCATGCCTTCCTTCACATCTGCCAGGCCCGCCTGCTGCAGCATCTGCAGATGGTAGTCCAGCATGGAGGCTCCGGCGGTCTTCTCGATCTCCTCATGCGTTCTATCTTTCTCAACCAGCATGGCCATGATCTTCCTTCTCGTGGCATTGGCCATAGCATTGCTCACGAGCTTTACCTCAGCAGGCGATCCGGGCATTTAATTCACCTTGCAACTCCAGTTTCGCAAAATATCTTCTCAGGCGCACTGGGATAGTACTTATCCCTCAGCTTCAGGGCCACGTTAACCAGGGCGATGAGCACCGGAACCTCAATGAGAGGCCCGATCACGGCGGCAAAGGCCTCTTGAGAGGCGATGCCGAAGACTCCCACCGCTACGGCGATGGCCAGTTCGAAGTTGTTGCTGGCCGCCGTGAAGGACAGAGCCGCCGTGTTCTCATAGTTCACACCCAGCTTGTAAGCCATGAAGAAGCTGACAAAGAACATGAGCAGGAAGTATATGGCTAAAGGTATGGCCACTCTCACCACATCCAGAGGAAGCTGTACGATATAGTCGCCCTTCAGGGAGAACATCACTACAATGGTGAATAGCAAGGCCACCAGAGTTATGGGCGAGATCTTGGGTATGAAATCCCCATCGTACCAGCCTCTTCCTTTGGCCTTGATCAGGCTGAACCTGGTGATTATGCCTGCCAGAAAAGGTATTCCTAGATAGATGAATACACTTTCTGCGATCTGGGCGATTGTTACATTGACCAGCGTTCCCTCGGCTATTCCCAAGGCTGCAGGCAGCACCGTGATGAAGATGTAGGCGTAAACAGAGTAGAACAAGACCTGGAAGATGGAATTCAAGCCCACCAGTGCAGCGCAGTACTCGGTACAGCCGCAGGCCAGCTCATTCCAGACGATGACCATGGCGATGCAGCGGGCCAGACCGATGAGGATTATGCCGTACATGAGGTGAGGATAGTCTCGCAGAAAGAGCACCGCCAACGCAAACATCAGAATCGGACCCACGATCCAGTTCTGCACCAGGGAGAGGCTGAGGACCTTCCTGTCCTTGAAAACCTTCCCCAGCTCTTCATACCTAACCTTGGCCAGAGGCGGGTACATCATCAAAATCAGGCCGACAGCGATAGGTATTGATGTTGTGCCGATCTGCAAGCTTAAGATGAACTGGGTTATGCCAGGCGCATAGTAGCCTATTCCTATTCCCAGGAACATGGCCACAAATATCCAGACGGTAAGGTAACGGGATAAAAAATCCAAGCCCTTACTGACTCCATTTGACATTTATAACTCCCTTCCTACAAACAAAAATTTAACTGATCACGTACTACCAAGCTTTGTGTACTTCGAGCCGGCAGTGCTTCCCTCGGATGTAGCTGTAGCGGCCTGCGAGCCTATGGCTTCATGCGCCTTCCAGTCTTCCCAGGTATAAATGCTGGCCTCATATCCCATGAGCTGCAGAGCATACCAGACCAGAGATGAACGGCTGTAATCACTGGAATAGACCACAATCGGTTCATCCTTGCCTAGCCTGCTGAAGATAATGCTCAGATCATCTGCATTCTTGATCTTCTCTCCTTTGATCACATTGGATGCATCGAAAGCGCTAGAACCTGGTATGCGTCCCTTGCCAAACTCCATGAAGGGCCGGGCGTCCAAGATCTGGGCCTGGTCGGACTTCACGTACTCGTAATCGGCCATTACCCCAGACTTGACCTCGGGCTTGTACTCACCGCCAGGCTTTCTGTTCTCTGAGGATTCCACAGGCAAACCTGCCGCCTGCCAATCTGCTAGGCTTCCGTCCAGGAGCTTCACGTCTTTTTGTCCCAGGTAGCTCAGCACCAAGAAGGCAAACTCGGCCTCCCCAGAGCTCTCTTTATTCCCATAAAGGACGATGGAATCGTCTCTGGAAACACCTGCACCGCCCAAGACCTTGGCAAGTTCCTCACTTGTTTTTAAGTCGCCTTCGCCGTCAAGGAAGTCTTTAGTAGGAATGTGAATAGCGTTCTTGATGTGAGACTTAGCATAGCTTTCACCATTGGACACATCTAATACGACATCCGAGCTGGAAACGCTCTTCATGGGCTTGAAGATCTGACCATTAGGGAAGGAATCCGATCTATCTAACGGCTTTTGAGTACTGCTGCCAGAATTTCCAGCGGCACTATTTTGGGCGCTGCCCGGCTGGACAGGCTGTGATGTCCCCAGATCAGAGTTCAGGAAAGCGCTCGGATCCCAGTTGCCCGCACTGCAGCTACAGCCCGCATCCACCAAGGGAGCAAAAGCTATCAAGGAAAGTATCAGAAATCCAAGAACATAGAACTTTCTGGTGCCTGCATTCTTTTCACAAAGAGTTGAGTTGGTTTTGTCATTGCGAATGTTATTGATTTTGGTCATTATTGTTGCCTCGCTCAAATTTTAACATCCATCATCAGCTTAGCCAGATTGAGCATCTCTATCACTGCGCCTTCGGACAGCCGGTATCTTGACCATCTTCCGTCCTTGCGCTCTTTAATGAGCCCTGCCTCCTTGAGAATGGAGAGTTGATAAGAAGTAGTGGACTGGGGCCTTTCCAAACCGATCATGATCTCGCAGACGCACAGCTCCCCCTCCCGCAAAAGCATGAGGATCTTGAGGCGGCAGGGATCGGCCATAGCCTTGAAGATCTCAGCCTCCACATCGAGCTCCTTCTCGTCTATCTTGTTCGTTATGGCACGGAGCTTGTTGACTTTGCATTCGGCTTTATCGGCATCGCCGATCAGCCGTGTCATTCTGTTAACGGCTTCTTCCGGAACACATGCCATGGACTGCATCCTCTCTCAACTGCAACAGCAGCTTTTTTGAGCCAGGAGGTTTTGCGCTTCTCGCTTCAAACAATCGCTGCATATCCTTATTCTACCCCGCCCTTTGTGACTTACTATTAAGAGGGACTCCTCATCTATGTTGCATATTTCGCATTTCATAGTACGCTTAATGGTCATTTACCTTCCATATCCAACTATTTTGATATATAAGATTTTCCCGTCGTATAGTTTAACCTGATTTCGACAAATGTCTTAAATTAAATATAATAATTTTAATACAAAATTAGGCCTTGAGTGCGCCTAAATTAACAATTGAAAACGGAAATGTCTGCAAAAATGCCGCCGATTCGGAGGAGATTAAACCAATATTTTTATTATGTATGGCTCTATTAGCCCCAAAGTCGAAAGACTTATATCCAATAATGTCGATATGCGGGTCCAAGCTTGTCCTGTTAGTAGGCAAGAGAACAATGCAATCGGCGCGCCTTAAACTGCACAATAGGATTCTGGTAAACCAGAATATCTGAGATATAGGAGAGTGTATCATGGATATATCTAAGAAAACAGTTGGTGTGGCATCTTTAATTGCGTTCTTTATTATGGCAACCGGCTTTAATGCCTTGGGAGCCCAATACTCCGTGGGATCGGGAAATGACGACTGGTGGACCAAATACCCTGATCAATCCACAGGGAAAGGCGGCGAGGTCAATCATCCGTCCTGGGTTTTGGATGCCCTGGGAAGCAAGCCCGTGCTGATCTACGCCCACAAGTCGTGCGATTACTGCAAACCTCAGACGGAAGCTTTGACAAAGATTGTGGGCGAGATGGGAGATAAATTCACCTACTACAATATATCGGCTGACGGAAGCGATGGGCGTGCAGAAGAAGCCCTGCAGGCCTACGATCCCAACGGAGGCGTCATGTATGTGCCCCTGACCGTTATTGTAACTCTTGCTCCAAACTCCGAGGGAAAGGTAGAGCCTGTTTGGCACAGCACAGAGGAGGTCACAGGTGAAGGCTGGATCAAGAATTATTTAGATGATGCAATAAATTACTACAGTAAGAACTCCGCTGACTGGAACAAGTGAGATCCAACCTGGATAAAAGGATTACGTCATGTCATTAAGAGATAGAAGATCCCTGATCTCAGGATCAATCACCCTTTTTGTAATCTTGTGTTCTCTTTTCTTCTTAAGCTCGTCCCCAGGCTTATCTCAGGAGCCTCTAGCTCCGGATTTTCGGGCTGTGGACCTCGATGGAAAGAACGTCTCCCTTAGCGACTACCGGGGTGAGGTCGTCCTTCTGCATATCACCAACATCGAAAATCCTCTTTGCCGGGAGTGTGAGCGCGCCCTCAACGCTCAGACCCGCGAGCTTTCCCTGTTGAAGCAGAAAGATCCCAGCATAAATATCATAACTCTCAACGTCCGGAAGAATTCCTACTCCATGGACGGGCGCACTCTGGCCAAGGATTGGTGGAACATCAATGTAACCTGGCCCTGGATTGAGGACTATGAGCCCTATCCCCTCACGGGCAAGTATATCGACTACTCTACCCTGGAAGGCGGTTTCGCTAATCCCACTCTGATCCTGATCGACAAAGAAGGAAAGGTGGCTGGCCTTTATCACGTCTACCAGCTCGGCAAGGGCGAAATCGATGGCATCCAGAGCGCCGATTCTCTTAACAAAGACCTGAAAAGCGTAGAGCAAGGCGAAGCTTCTGGGTTCATGGGAATCACATCCGCTAGAAGCATAAATTACCTGGGCATGTTCGTCTTAGGCATTGTAACCTCCCTCTCGCCCTGCTCTGTGGCCCTGTTGCTAGCTATGTTCTCCTATGTCATGACGGCACGCCGGAAGGAGGAGTATCTCAAGAAGTCCGCCTCAGCCTCAAAGGAGGGCTTCATGATCGGCGTGGCCTTCACCCTGGGCATGGCCATGGTTTTCTTCGTGGTGGGTTTATTCCTCTCGGACATCGGCGTCTTCATCCGCCAGGCACGCTTCTTTGACCTGGCCGCAGGGCTGCTGATGATCGTTCTGGGCATAAATATCATCAAGCCCATCGGCGAGATCATCGAGCCGGTTAGGTCGCGCTTATCCTTCCGCAAAACTGATCCGGATGACCCACTGGTGGAAAAGAAGGGCATAATGGAGAGATTGGTTAACATCTCCATGGATCTCTTCAAGTACTCGGCCTTCATTGGAGCCTTTACTCTGGGCGTCTTCTTCGCCCTGGGCTGGGCACCCTGTGCTGTGTCTCTGGTCTTCCCGGTGCTCATCTGGCTTATCTCCCAGAATGTGACGCCCCTGGCGGGTGGCATGATGCTCTTCGTCTTCGGTGTGGGCCACGGCGTGCCGGTGATTCCTATTGCAACGTTCTCTCGGGCTGTGGGCGGGCAGATCGGTGAGAAGTACATCTCTGCCGGAAAGTGGATTACCAAGGTCTTCGGGCTGGCGGTGATCGTAATCGGGTTGATTTATGCGGTGAGGTACCTGGGGTACAAGCTTTGGTAGAGGCGAAACGCGGGTGGACGAATGATTTCTGCTAACGATTTAGAACAGTTGATCCAGGCCCTCAAGGATGAAAGTATAGATAGTGAGGACCGACAGAATGCTGCAGAGGTCCTTGGAAAGATCAAAGATCCAAAAGCATTTGACCCCCTGATTCAGTATTTTAAGGACCCTGCTCAATATAATCCCAATCAACGAAGCGTGGTTCAAACATTTGATGAGCTGCTTCGAAACAGATCTGCGGCCGAGGAGGCGCTCGTAAAGATCGGAGAGCCCGCAATCCAGCCATTAATCCTGATTCTCGAGGATGACGACTATAGATTAAGCGATGCTGCGAGGGCTCTCAATGATAGTGTTAGTTTTATCCGACGCAGTGCCGTGCGAGCGCTTGGAAGGATTAACGGCGCTCAAGTCATAGGACCTCTGATCCAGGCCCTTAGGGATAATGACTCCGGTGTGCAAAGTGAGGCTGAAGATCAGCTCAGAAAAAATATTTTCGATAAAGGTCTAGATAGTAGTTTAGGGGATTCTCTGATCCAGGCCCTCAAAGATAGTGACAGTGAGGTCCGAATGAGGGCGGAAGAGTTTCTCGGAAGATTTCTTGCACAGAGTGCTTTACAAAAGGAGCAGAGCAAAAAAATTCAATTGCGGTTCTGGTGAGGAGGCAGTATCTTGGTTTGGGTCAACACGCAGGGCAGCTTCTTAAAATGCCTGATTAAGCGCATCCGCTGAAGTCAGCATTTTCGCTGAACTGAGCTTCCCTTGTCTATCTCGAAATTTGCGCAGCAGGAAAACCATTCCTGATCTTTAGGTTTCACATGTAGGTTGATGCCTCTTTCAAAAATCGCTGAAAGGAGAGTTAATTTGGGAATGCTGGCATCTGCGTCGCCGATGGTAGGCTCTGAAATAACGCCCGCATTTAATGCCTTTCTCTAGAAGGAATTATGCTCTCTTCAGCCTTTTCTCTTTTCCCAGGTTCACCATGGCCAGATCTCTTAGCCTCTCCAGAACGTCCCTGGCACGCTGGACACTGTCGCACTGGGAAAGGTCCTTGGGATTGCAGGAGGCTAGGAGATCCATGGCCCTGTCCGCAAGCCGATAGTATCCTGCGTCCTCCAGCTTCTGCAGGAGCAGGGCGGCGCAGTGGTTGAACTCCCGGCACTCTGAGGACTGCGTGATCTTCTCGTGCATGATGCAGAGCGCCTCGATTTCATGCAGGATAGCTGTACGTTCCCGCCCATCCTGGATCATCGTAAGCAAAAAGTGCGCATGGGATTTCAATGTAACTTCTCTACGCTATCATCAAAAGCATTAAAGTAAATGACAAAATAACTCAATAGCCACCGAAGCGGGGATGATTTTATGATCAACGTAATAATAGATCGAGAGGGCTGCATAAGCTGCGGCACATGCTGGGAAAATTGTCCCGGTTTCTTTGAGGAGAACCCGGAGGATAATTTTAGCCAGGTTGTAGAGAAATATAGAACTGGCGGATTGGGTGAGGGCGAGGCACCGGATGACCTGCTGGACTGCGTGATACAGGCAGCAGATGACTGCCCTGCTGAGGTGATCCACGTTTCCTGATATAACCGTGCCTTACTTGCTATCTAGCCTTTAAATGGCTGCCTTTCTTTATGTCGGCGATGCGGCTGAATCACAAACAGTCTGAAGCATGCCTTTTATGTCCTGCCAGTTTTTAGCGGGCTTACGCAACACCAATCCAAGAACGGGCTGAAAGCCGTGGTTGCAGCCGTATATTCGGAAAATGGAAGGAATAGATCGCATTCGCCTTTTCATCAGAGGTTTTTTCAGGCGATGCTCGGCGGTTGGGCTCAGTCGTGCTCCCTCAAAATCCTGTGTGGCGTTCCATGAGCTATCACGTCCACCGGATATCCATAGGCCTTTATCAGGTCGCACCCAGTCAGCTCCTTCGAGCCGTGCTCCGGTTCAGGCAGGCGATCTTCTCTACGTAGGTGGAGACGGCGCTGATATCGTGGGAGACCATCACTATCGCCATATCTTTATTGAGCCTACGCAGCAGCTCGTAGAACTCTGTCTGCTGCGAAACGTCTATCCCAGCGGTAGGCTCGTCCAGCAGCAATAACCTCGGCTCTGATACCAACGCTCTTGCCACTAAGATCCTCTGCTGCTCTCCTCCGGAGAAGTCGCCGATCTCCCTATCGGCACATTTCTCCATGTCTACTATCTCAAGGGCGCGCATAGCTGCGTCTCTGTCATCGGTGCTGTAGCGCCTGAAGATGACAGCCCTGCCGTATCGGCCCATCAGCACCACCTCAAAGGCAGTAATGGGAAAACTCTGATCGAAGAGGCTTCGCTGGGGAAGGTATCCGATAAGTCTTCGAGCTTCAGTAGGCTCCAGGCCAAAGACCTTGACAGTGCGGTCGTGAATCTAGAATAGGCTGTTATTTATAGATCCTATCTGCATATGCTACCTGAGGTGTAGCAAAATGGGAAAAAGAGGTCCGAAGCCTCGATTCTTAGACGTTGCATGTCCAAATGAGCAGTGTGGTCAATTCGGA
>JAPKYD010000124.1 GCA_026394475.1 Methanothrix sp. | reverse complement strand
CCATGCAGACTACAAACCCGACCCGGCTCACCTCCGCCAGATCCGAGAGCGAGAGCGCCAGGCCGTCGCTGTTGTCCATCATGGCCGTGACCGCCCGGCTCTGTGCCAGAGCGCGCCCTTCCTTCAGCCTTGGCTCCGGCTCCAGGAGCTTGGCGATGAGATCGCTCTCTAGATCGTGCTTCCAGGCCCACAGGCCGCCGCCCGCACCGCCGAGCACGCCCGTGGTGCAGAGCAGGTCTCCTGGCCGCGCACCGCGCCGCCTCAGCACGAGGTCTTTTTCCACAAAGCCCAGCGCGCAGCCGGTGATGGTCAGCTCCTGGTGCGCGTCGATGTCTCCGCCTAGAATCCGCGTTCCGTAAAGGCCGGCGCAGTCTGCGAAGCCGGAGAAGAGCTCATCGATAAAATAAAGATCGGCCTCCGGCGGCAGGCCCGCCGCGATGAGAATGCCCGCAGGCTCTGCGCCCATGGCTGCCACATCGCTCAGGTTGACCGCCACCGCCATCCAGCCCATCTGCCAGGGGCTCATGATCTTTGGAAAATCCGTCTGGCGGTGCAGCATGTCCGTGGTGGCGACCAGGTAGCGGTTCCCGGCGTCGATCACGGCGCAGTCATCGTTCTTTACGCCGCCTAAGATCTCCGAGATGCGCCTGATCAGCTCTCGCTCTCCGATTTCTTGGCATAGGGACATGGCTCTCCTCTGGCCGCCAGAAGGCTATAAATTTTTCAGATTACTACTATCAATACCATGGCTGATTACAAAAGACTATTCATCGCTGCAGCCTTCGCCACCCTGGCGCTCTCAATCCTCCTGCTGACAGCACAGGCTGAGGTGCGAGTCTGCTCCACGGGTTGCAGCTACAGCAGCATCCAGACGGCCGTAAATGCCGCGGCATCCCAGGATAAGATCGTGGTGGAGAGCGGAACCTACCGCGAAGACCTGATTGTAGGCAGGCCCGTCATCCTGCAGGGCCTGGACACAGGCAGCGGCAGGCCCTTACTGGCCCCGGAAAAAGGGCGCATAATCCTGGCAGCCCAAGGGGCGACTGTGCAGGGATTTGAACTTGCAGGGCCTCATGATTATGAGAGCGGCAACTGCACTCTTGAGGTCGTACTGCCCGCCACCATCTACCTGAACGACATTGCCGGCAGCGAGAGCATCTGCCCAGGATGGCCGGCTTCCTGGAACTCCAGCCAGGCCATGAACTACCAGTTCAGCAGCAGGGTCCTGCGCAGCCGCCTGGGCAACTACTGGGCCGACTACCAGGGACCGGACGGTAATGCTGACGGAATAGGCGATGAGCCGAAGGTTATAGATGAAAAGAACATCGATTATTACCCATTGATGCAGCCCGTGGAAAATTACAGAATCCAGGGCGAAAAGGAGGACCGAATGGAGCTGATCCGGGCCAAAGTGAGCGAGCCCTTCACCATCGCTTTGCCTGCCAATCCCAGCACAGGCTACCAGTGGAACGCAGATTACGATTACTATCTCTTAAGCCTGGAGAGTTCGCAGTTCGAGAAAGACTCCTCGGAGGGGGTGGGAGCCGGCGGTGAGTTCGTCTTTGTCTTCAAGCCTTTGAGGCCAGGCAAGACCACGATCTCTCTGGTCTACAAGAGGCCCTGGGAGAACATTGTGGCGGATGTGAGGACCATCCACGTGGAGATAAGGCCTTGAAGTGACGGCTTTATCTCCTAAAAAAATTTATAGGATAAGCTCCCAATATATCTTCTGGTGAGGGCGCTGCACTGGAAGATGCGAACTTTATAAGCGCAGGTTGGGGTATTGATGATTGGGATAATTTCTTTCATTGGCTGGCTGATCATAGGGGCCATCATCGGCTGGATCGCAGGAAAGGTATGGGTGGGCCATGGGTTCGGCCTGCTCGGAAACATTCTCGTCGGCATCGTGGGCTCGTTTATCGGAGGATTTCTCTTCGGCTGGCTGTTTGGCACAGCGGGAATCGGCGGCTGGATAACCGCTATTCTTGGAGCCATCGTTCTGCTGGTGATTGCAGGATTGATCAAGAAATAGAAGGGCTAGAAAAAACTCATTTTTTTTTTAAAAAAATAATAAGTGTTTTATAAGTTTAAACTCACTAAGCAGGTCCCGAAAGGTATATCAAATACACATCATCAGGATGATCGTACGTAAAGCGCTCTTCCGATATCGCTATCTTGTGCCAATACTTTGGTTCCGAACTCGTATTCCGATGCACCCGTCAAGCCGGAAATGAGCAATAAAGCGACGGCCAGCCTTAATAATCTCATGGATTTGATCATCTTCTACCCCCTTGACCATCTATCACATCGATTTTGTTCATCTGAATTCCTTATCGCATTCTTCTTGCTCTTCGATCCTATCCTGAAGAGCTCTTACACGGCGGGACCGGATAGCCGAACGTCATTGATGGATACTGTCCCGAAGGATGATGAGCCGCCGAAGGAGATATCCAGGTAAACATCATCAGGAGAATCATATAGCCCATTGCCGTTTGCATCATAGAACCTGATGGCAGCATAATCTTCGCTCCTTTGCGGGAAGCTGACCAGAACCGGCAATGCGACCAGTCTGGTCTGATCTGGATCGAAATTCAACACCTTTGTTCCAGCAGCAAACTCCCCGATTGAGTTCAATCTGACATCGCTGGTTTTGATTAAATCCGAATTGGCGCTGATGCTCTCCTCAGCACTGATAATCCTTTTTAGGTCTAATTCACCTGCCGAATTTGATCTTATCACGTCTGAGGACTTTGCATCTGACTCTAAGGTATCCGATCCATCCACATTCTGTGCACCTCCAGGATTGCCTCCAGGATTTTGCGAATCTTGGATCAGAGAAGTCTGCGCCAATAAAGCATTCTGATTGGAAAGAGCTTGCACATATAAAGTGCTCTGACAGGGAGATGCCTGCATGCATGGAGCATCCTCAATGGGAACAATCTTTACTAAGAGGGTCCCTAGCATATGATAATAATATGCGCTATTGCAGCGGATTACCTCTATTGGCCGACCGCTACAAATTCCGGCAACAGAGGGGACACAATCCATGCGGTAATCTGTCACGACCAAGTTAAACTTATCCGAATATGTTAAGCAAATAGCGCCTTGGGGAAGATCGCTGCAGGAGCCTGAGAAGGAGAGCCGTTTGGAAAATCCGTCCTGTGAGCAGATATTGCTTTGACATTTGTTGGAAACACAGGCCTGAGCCAGGGGAACTTTCGCTTGATGACCAGCCGAATTCTCTTGAGGATCTGGAGGCCTTCCTTGAGAGCGGGATGAGAAAAGCTGCGTATCTGTCTCTCTTTGGCCGGCAGTGTCAGTCGCAAAAACATATTTCATCGGTGCGCTGGCATCAGTAGTTGAGGCAGGATCCAGATGAATTGGGTTGGATTGATGGATATACACGGGATCATAGATGTCGTACGATTGGCTACCGTAAAGGTTTATAAAGCGCATTTCAGCAGGAAGGCTGGCAAGCGGTGCATTCACATCTTGATCGTAAGGTGCAACCTTGCTTCCTGCCGGGCGATCACCGAAGGGGGTCAGCCTAAGATCATTAGCGTCAGCGATTCCGATAGGAGGGAGATCCAGGTATACAACGTCATCCCCATCATAGGCACCTCTGTCAGATCCAACGGCCCAATAGCTGATAGCAGTCCCATCAAGAATATTTTTCAGAGAATTTCCAATATCACTATCTTGCAGCGCCACCTTGGTCCCGAAGGCATAATCTGACGCCATAGAAAGGCCCACGATCGAGAATAAGCTAGAGATAAATATTATCACAATAATTTTCATAATAGACGTTATCCCCCCACATTTCAGCTATCTCCCTAAAATCGTTCTTATCATCAAAGGTAATAAGAGTACTAATAGTATAAATACTTTTTTATTATATATTATGAAAGATCTATTGGTGATTATATTCTCGGCAATGTCAGACTCATTTCATAAAATGAATGAAATTTTACAAATAAAATTCGACGCAGTTGCGAATCGATGGTTGATGGAATGATGGTCGATTGGAATCCCTTTTGAAGCCGGATCAGGATAATCGAGAAATATCCATAGATCTATCCAGATTCTATGCACATTGGAATTGTGATCTCTGATCCAGAAGATTGGACTGCACAGGCTCTCATGGCGTCCTTTCTCAAAAAAAGGGCAGACACGATCTTTCTGGACTTCTCACAGCTTACGGCCTTCATTGCCGAGGATCGGTCTTTTTCCTGCAACGGGATCGATCTTCTCTGCATGGATGGCTTGGTAGTGCGTGATCTGGGTCGAAGAGGATCGCAGGATGTGGCCTTTCGCTTCGAAGCCCTGCAAACCCTTGAGAGTCTCGACATTCCTATTATCAATCCCCCCCCAGCAATTGCACGGGCAGCCAACAAGTTCGCTACCTCTCTGGCGCTGCAGCATGCCGGTGTGCCAACTCCAAGGACCATTGTCACCACGAGCCCCGAGGAGGCATCAAATGCCCTGCAAAAGTATGGAAAAGTGGTCTCCAAGCCGCTCTTCGGGTACAAAGGAAAAGACATTCTATTGCTGGAGGAAGGCGATGAAGCAAAACTGAGGAGGGTCTTGGAAAAGGATGGCCTGATTTATTTGCAGGAGTTCATCGCCTCTACCTCTCCGCGGGACATCAGGGCCTTTGTGGTGGGCGGCAGGGTTTTGGGAGCTATCTACAGGGTCGCTCCGCCTGGCCAGTGGATCAGCAACCTGGCACGCGGCGGACATGCAGAGCCCTGTCCCGTCACATCAGAGCTGGAGGATCTGGCGGCCGGAAGCAGCAGGGCGGTGGGCACGGTCTACTGCGGGGTGGACCTCCTGGAGACCTGCGAAGGTCTGAAGGTCATAGAGGTGAACGGTACGCCTTCAGGAAGAGGCATCTTTGAGGCTCTGGGCGTGAACGTAACCGAAGCCATAGCCGACCACGTTATGAAGCTCCAGGCTTGACGATGCTAGTCAAAATAGCATCAAAATTGTTATCTACGTGGCCGCTAACCCTATAGGCCATGTTCACGATACTCACCGGCGCGCAGTTTGGGGATGAGGGCAAGGGCAAGATAATAGATCTGCTGGCCGAAAACTACGACATCGTCGTCCGCTTCCAGGGCGGAGACAACGCGGGTCATACCGTGGTCGTGGAGGGCAAGAAGTACAAGCTCCATCTGATTCCCAGCGGAGCCATCTTTGGCCGAAGGCTGCTCATCGGTCCCGGTGTGGTGCTGAACCCGCGCGTTCTCTGGAGTGAGATCCAGGCTCTCGAGTCCGAGGGCATAAAGCTCGATTTGGGCATCGACGCCAAGACGAGTATCATCATGCCCTATCACATCGAGCTGGACGGCCTGCGGGAGAAGGCCAGGACGGAGAAGATAGGCACCACCAACCGCGGGATTGGGTTTGCCTACGTGGACAAGATCGCCCGCGAGGAGGTTCAGATGGAGGACCTCACCGATCCGGCCCTGCTGGAGGCAAAGCTGAAGGAGATCGGGCCGGCCAAGGAGAAGGCCATCGCAGACCTGGGCGGCGATCCCACGGTGGTCAGATTCGCACCTTTCATCGACGAGTATCTGGAGATAGGAAAGCGCCTGAAGAATAAAGTGACTGATGTCTCAAGCGAGATCAACATCGCCCTGATCGAAGAGAAGAGCGTGCTGGCCGAAGGCGCTCAAGGAGCATTCCTGGATGTCATCCACGGCACACAGAAGTTCGTTACCTCCAGCTTCACCACCGCCGGAAGTGCCTGTGCTAACCTGGGTGTGGGCCCGGTCATGGTGGACAACGTGGTGGGAGTGGTGAAGGCCTACATCACCCGGGTAGGGGAAGGCCCCATGCCCACAGAGCTGAAAGGGGAACTGGGTGAGAAGATGCGAGAGAAGGGCGCAGAGTACGGCACGACGACCGGCAGGCCCCGCAGATGCGGCTGGTTTGACGCCGTGCTGGCGCTGAAGTCCGTCTACCTGAACGGCTACACCGAGCTGGCTTTGACCAAGCTTGACGTGCTCACGGGCCTCGATCCCATTAAGATATGCGTTGGCTACGATCTTGACGGCGAATGCATCGGCTATCCCCCGGAGAGCACATTGCGGCTCGCCAGGTGCAGGCCCCTTTACGAGGATATGCCCGGTTGGACCGAGGAGATCTCCGCTGCTCTGGCCTATGAAGATCTCCCGGAGAATGCTCAAGCCTATGTAGAGAGGCTGGAAGATCTTATGGGTGTGGAAATTTCCGCAGTCTCCGTGGGCCCGGGAAGGGAACAGACCATATACCGAGAAGAGCCTGAGGAGTAGCGGATATCGCCGTCTCAGGGGCATGAGCCGGACCGAAAGTTCAGGCTCATGCAGCTTCATCATCCTGCCGCTGGATATTGAACGATCGATTGAGGATTTGGCCATGAGATCTGACATTCGCGGTCCTAAGCTGATGGCGAGGCGAAGGGATCACGGGGGACTGGTGGAAGAAACTTGACGATAATCTTCCCAATGGTATGATCGTTTTGGGCTTGATTGTCATTACGTTAAGAAATTATTTATTCTCATAGTACCTAATCTAGGCATATCTCTAAGTAATGGGGGTCAGAATTGATGAAAGAAGTCTTGATAATAGTATTGCTGTCCTTGCTGATCGTTCTCTCGGGCTGCTCAGCCCAAGATCGTCTCAGCAGGCAGATAGAGTTCAATCTCGGAGGAGCCCAGATAAGTCCGATGGATGACCAGTCCAGCTCTACGAACACGGCCAAGCAGTCCGGGTCCTGGAGCGAAGAGCCCCTGAGCGGGCAGGCGGCATCTCTGGGATCGGCTTCTCAGGGAGCATCTCAGAACGGGGCAAGGCAGACGAACGTCAATCTCATCCAAGACCAGAGTGGCGGTCAGAGCGCAGTCCTTTCGTACTCTCAATACTTCCGATCCACATCAAATGCTCCGAGCAATCCGATCACAGCTCCCACCGAATTCGACTTACAGGAACAAGAGCCTTCCATGCTCTACTTCGGCTCATCCCAGAAGGCCGTCCCTTACTCGCAGTACCAGACCTATGCCCTGACCACTGGATTGAACTCTTTCTGGATCCAGGGAACCTCAAGCTGGACTCAGTACGCCATGGTTCCCCTGGGCTCCAGCCTCTCGCTGATCGGCACGTCTGCGACGGGCGGGTATGGTTACCTCTATGATGTGTATCCTGACGGCACCCTGAAAATGGACGGCTACTACTTCTATCCCTACAACCAGATAGGATTCTACGCCGATAAAGAAGGACAGCATCTTCTGTTCTTTAACATAGACGGCCAGCCCAGCAACATAATAGTAATAGACGTAGTGCAATACCAGCCGCAGCCGATTCCGCCGGTCTACAACTATGCCTTGATTACCGTCAGCTCAAGCTGGCTGAGGGGATACGATGTGTCCGTGGACGGCAGCCACCAGGCCACGGAGGGAATGAGCGGAGAGCCTGATGGCGTGGTGTCCATCAATGTGCCAGGCAACCAGTATCACACCATAGCCGTCGAAGGCGATCTATTCTCGTTCTCCGACTACAAGTACTTCAGCGCCGGAATGGCTTACACACTGAATGTGTAGGCCCTTTTTTTCATAATTTTGATTCTTCAGTCGTTTATCAATCCTCAGTCTTTTATCGTTCTTTTGGCTTCTGCCAGCGCCTTCTGATAAGCCTTCCAGCCCGGGCACCAGCCGGTGTGCCAGCGCCAGATTCTGGAGATGAGGGACTGAGGATGCCGGTCGGAGTATCTTCTCAAGGGGCAGGTCTCGCACATGAACTTCTCTTCGGCCATGATCCTGGACTTCGGCATGTTTCTATAAGATTCTATTCAATGCCAATCCCAAATCGAAAACCCTTGTTTGTAGCGCGATTGTTTATCAATTGAAGAAGAAAAGTAAAAGGGCGAAGGTCATCGCCCTTGCAGTTGCTTTTTGAGGTTTTCCAGCTCCCCCGTCCTGTACAGATAGAACCCGGCGCCTATGGCGATGAGCAGCACGATGATCAGCGCAATCAGCCAGTTGCTGTTCTGCGCCTTCTCCACGTTCACCGTCTTGCTCTGGCCGTCCAGACTGAATCTGTACAATCCGGGATCTTTAGGCTTGTAGCTGAAGGTGGCAGTGGTGTTCTCGCCTGCTTTCAGGCTCAGGTTCTTGCTGTCCACGATGGTGTCGTTCACCTTCAGCTCCAGAATGCGGTAATCTGCCTCCTGGCCAGTGTTCTGCACATTCGCGACAAGCTTCAAATCCTGGCCTGCGCTGGCCTTATCCGGCACCTCCAGCCTCAGAACCTTCACGAGCGAGGTCACGGTGATCTTCCTGGTAGTGGAGTCGTAGCCGGCCTTCTCTGCCCTCAGGCTGTGCTCGCCGGTGGCGTTAGCGGAGTAGGTCAGTGTCCCTTGGACGCTGGTGTTTCCGATGCTCTCTTGATCGAAGAATATCCCTGCCTCTTCTACCGGCGTCTGGTTGATGCCTTCCGCGACGCCAATCAAGAAGTTCTCTCCCTTGGCGACCTCCGCTGGCGCATTGATGGAGATCCGGTTGGCCATGGTTACATTAGCCTGCTCCATCGCTGCCAGGGCAGAGGCCTCAGCCGCCGTTCTCACGACCAGGCTGCCCTTGCCGTCGTTGTAGCCGCTCTTCTTGGCGATCACGTCAAAGGTGCCTGTGCTCTTGGGCGTGTAGCTGATCGATCCGGAAACATCCGTGGTACCTATGTTGCTCCCATTCACAGAGATCTGCACTCCGCTTAGAGCTTCTGAACCGGACTTGACGCTGAAGGTGACGGTCTGGTCGACAACAGCCCCAGGAATGCTTATGTTCAGGGCCATTCCCTCTCCGGTTTTGCTGGCTATGGGTGCGATCAGCCTCTTGGCGCTATCGGCTACCTCAAGCTTCAGGTTCTCCATGATTTCTATGGTTCTTCCTCTCCCCAGGCTGATGCTGCCATCGTTTTTCATGGTGATGCCATCGTCCCCTAGGGTCTCCACCTTCATCTTGCCGTGAACCTCGCCTTCCTCCACGGACTCCGGGCTGTCTGAGACCTGGAAGAGGCCATCCACTGTAGCCAGGTCGGTCTCAGTGCTCCTGAAGACGCTCTGGATATGAGCAATGATGATTGGCACGTCTTTTTCGCCGACCATGTCAACTTTGTACATGTAGTTGGAGGCCCTGTCCGCCGGATCCGCGGAGGGCGTTACCACCTTGCTGTCAACCTCACTGCCATCCTTGGCCAGGGCCAGATAGACCTTGTTTCCATTGAGGTCCACCTGCTTGATGCGCAGCTCATAGCCCTCCTCCAGGGAGAGAACAGATCCGCTGGCTATGGTCTCGCTGTCGTCGCTATCGATCAGGACCTTTCTGAGCTGTCCTTCGTTAATGGCACTGGCTTCGTCGGTGAACTTGGTCAGATTGTTGTAGCCTGCGAAGTACTTATCCGCCATGAAGCCGATGACGTCGTACTTGCCCCAGTCTTCAAACTTGAACTTCACTGGCTGAGGACTGGTCTTATAAAGCAGGTCCTTCTCCTCGATCCTTGTGCCGCCCGCAATCTTTGCCTGGAGGCTCTCCGTTCCCACATCGTCGTCAATGTCATAGTAGAATCCCTCGAAGTTATAAGGCGTCCAGATGAATTCACTGGTAGCCGCGGGATTGATCACCGTGCCTCTCACCTCGTAGGCCCCGGTCCTCTGCACCACCGGGGCAAAGCGCAGCACATCGGCATCAGCAACCTGGAATCCCATGTTGCCGAAGATCTTGGCGGTGCTCCCCTTGCGAAGGCTGAGCGAGTTCTCGTTATCCATCTCCACGCCCTGGTCGGAGACAGATACAACCTTCATCTTGTCGTATTTGTCGCCATCTTCAACGGAGGCATAAGTGTCGGATATCTGGAAGAGACCATCCACGGTCACCAGAGCAGACTCAGCGCTGGCGAAGACGTTGGATATATGGGCTAAAACGATTGGTGTATCCTCTCCGGCTATGTCCACCTTGTACTGGTAGGTGGCGCTCTTGATGTTCTCAGGCGAGATCACCTTGCTATCAATCTCATCTCCATTCTTGGCCAGGGCCAGATAGACCTTATTTCCGTTGAGGTCGATCTGCTTGATGCGCAGCTCGTATCCTTCTTCCAGAGGCAGGACCGATCCGGTGGTTATGGTATGGCTGTCATCGCTGTCGATAAGCACTCTTCTCAGCTGGCCGTCATTTATCAGGCTTCTATCTCTATCGAAGACCTCAGTGGCTTTGTAGCCCGCGAAGTACTTGTCTGCCATGAAGCCCATAACCTGGTAGCTTCCCCAGTCGCCAAACTCGAAGTCGGTATCTTGGGCGCTCGTACTGTAGGTCAGGTCGCCGGAGTCGATGGATCGGCTCGATCTCTGCAGCTTTACCGTCAGCTTTTCCGTGCCGACATCGTTCTTCAGGTCATAGAAGAATCCAGAGAAGCTCTGCGGCGTCCAGGTGTAATCATAGGGGCTTATGCCCTCTCTCCATATACGGTCGGTCGCAATCTCTATCTCTTCGCTGGATTTTGCCGCGGTTTGTTCAGGCACATTTTCCGTTATGTTTTTGGATTCATTCTCTGAGATCACAGTTCCCGGTGTCACATTCTCCGGAGGCGTCACGTTCATCACCGGGGCAGCCTCGGTCTGGTTCACTGTAGAGTTTTCGGAGCTCGTCTTGACAGTCTCCGTCTCCTGGGGCATCGCACTTGGAGTCGCCGCCGCCGTAGCCGCAGGATTCGCGGCAGTCACTATCTGAGGAGACTCTTCTTGGATTGGGGTTTCTTTCTGGCTTTCTGCAGAAGCGGCTGCGGTTGCAGAGCTGCCTGGGGAGGCCAGCGGCTTCAGGCCGCTGCTTCGTTTCGCCAGTTTCTCTGCGGATATGGTCTCTCCCTGTCCGCTGCTTTCAGAAAGCAGGCTTTTGCTTATGATTGGATTTGCCCCTGCAGCGGCGTCTGTAGACTGAGGGGTCTGAGCCAATACATTTGATGGCAGAGCTGCAGCTATTATTATGAGAAGCAGACAGACTCCACCGACCCTGACGTGATCCATAAATCTCCTCCAATACATGACCATTACAATATATTTAGGACATATCGTCTCTATTTATATTTTTTGTTTTGTTGAATTGCCATTTATTCACGCTGCCTTAAGCAGCCATATCTCACGCAGCATTATCGTGCATGGATGTGCTTTACGTTTATAAATTTGATCACAAATGGACCCAGGTGGGGACTTATTAGACGGCATTGCGCGTCTCGCCTCTCTCTCGCCCTGGTCAACCTCTTCAGCTCTCTATCCTCTTTTGGGGAAAATCCTGAAAGGCTCGATCATGCAATCCACTCAGAATCACTGACATCATCCTTCCTGCATGAGCAATATTTTCAAGAGCATTTGACAGCAGAGTTGCATTCAGGTCTTCCTTAACATCTCGGCCGTTTCTTCCATGGATTTTCCTTCTCGCAATGCTGTGAGCTTGGGCGCAGACTCCTGGAACAGCTCCAGGGCGTTGAAGAACCTGTCCAGAACATCGCCTTTGTAGGTCGGCACCAGGAAGATGTGCGTATGAGGAATTCGCCTGCCTCGGGCGTACATGCAGACGAAGTCCGGCTCAAGAGAATGCATCATCTTCTCCGCCACGATCCTGGCAACCTTAAACAGGCTGGCGTTCTCTTCCTCGGTGAGCTCATGCCACCAGGGAACGTGTCTCTTCGGTATCGCCAGGCAGTGGCCCCTGGAAAAGGGATTTATGTCCAGGATACAGAGCGAAAGATCATCCTCGTAGATCTTATGGGACGGCGCCCGACCGGCGACTATGTCGCAGAAGATGCAGCCCATCTGGTTTTCCTCGGCCATGCCTCTCCCTCTGGCTCTGATGGTACTTGTCTTTAGCGTCTGAAAATTTTTGACGCCAACCTTAATAAAGAAGGCTGCAAAGTGCCTGGCGTGATATGTCATGTCCTTTGAGATTGAGAAGATTCATGCTCGCGAGATTCTGGATTCGCGCGGAAACCCGACCGTAGAGGTAGACGTTTACACCTGCTGCGGCTTCGGGCGCGCGGCCGTGCCCTCGGGCGCGTCCACAGGCACGCATGAGGCCCTGGAGCTGCGCGATGGCGGCGACAGGTACAATGGCAAAGGCGTTCTGAAGGCGGTCAAGAACGTGAACGAGGTCATTGCGCCCGAGCTTTTGGGCATGAACGCCTCCGCCCAGAGGGAGATCGACGAGTTCATGATTGAGATGGATGGGACTCCCCACAAGTCCTCCCTGGGCGCGAATGCTATTTTGGGTGTCTCTTTAGCCACGGCCAAGGCGGCTGCCTCCTCAGTGGGCATGCCGCTTTACAGGTATCTTGGGGGCGTCAACACCACGCGGCTTCCTGTTCCATCTTTCAACGTTCTGAACGGAGGAAAGCATGCCGGCAACGAACTGGCCATCCAGGAGTTCATGATCCAGCCCACAGGGGCGAAGACCTTCAGCGAGGGTCTGCGCATGGCCGCGGAGACCTACCACTCCTTGGGAAAGATCCTGCAGGGAAAATACGGCGTGGGCGCCGCCAATGTGGGCTACGAAGGAGGCTTTGCCCCGCCCCTGAACAAGACCCGCGATGCTCTGGATGCCATCATGAGCGCCCGTGACGCCGCCGGCTACGAGGAGGAGATCAAGATCGGCCTTGACTCCGCAGCCTCCAGCTTCTATCTGGACGGCGGCTACTCCGTGGATGGAGACAGGCTGTCTCCGGGAGAGCTGATCGACTACTACGCGGATCTCGTGAACACCTATCCCATCATCCTTCTGGAAGATCCCTTTGAGGAGGAGGCCTACGATGACTTTGCCCGCCTGACGGCAAAGCTGCCGGGCACGATAATAGTGGGAGACGACCTCTACGTCACCAATATGAAGCGTCTGGAGAAGGGCATCAAGATGTGCGCCAGCAACGCCCTGCTTCTCAAGCTCAACCAGATCGGGTCGGTCTCCGAGGCCTTTGATGCCGCCAGGCTGTCCTTCCGCGCCGGTTGGAAGGTCATGGCCTCGCACCGCTCCGCCGAGACTGAGGACTCGGCCCTGGCCGATGTCGCTGTTGCTCTGGGCTGCGAGCTGCTCAAGACCGGCGCGCCTGCCAGGTCAGAGCGCACCGCCAAGTACAACCAGCTCCTGCGCATTCAGGAGGAGCTGGGCGAGGCAGCGAGCTACGCCAGGATCTAAATTCCCATGAACGCGGAGCTGGCAGTGATCGGTTGAGTGGGCTTCTGCCTGGAGGGCATGGCCGACGAGATTGAGACGCCTTACGGAAAAGTCCCTGTCGCCTTTACCAGGATGAAAGGGCAGAGAGTTGTCTTCATCTCCAGGCACGGCGATGGCCACCTGCCGCCTCACAAGGTCAACTACCGCGCCATCATTTCCGCCGCCAAGAAATGCGGCGCAGAGCAGGTTATCTCCACGAATGCCGTCGGCTCAATGTCATCTCACCCTAAGTGGCTGCATATTTTTGCCGACTGATTTGGGGTGGTCTAGCATCTTTTTGGTTGAGCAATCCTTTTCGGCCTGAATTGCTGGCAAAGAAGAGTTGATGGCATTCGATTGGCTCTCCATAAGCGCATCTAGGCGGACGAGGTCTTTTGCCACTGTTTTCATGCTCAAAGCTCATTATCGGCGGACTGGCCAAAATATTCCAGCCGAGAGGGCCTGCGGCTGCAAGGATGCTCTCTCAGACGCTTCGCTATAGCTTATGCCCATGAGACAAAGATTAATGAAAGCCAAATTTTATCTAGGACCTAATGAGCAAGGCGGATGCACTTCCTGGCTTTTATCTCTTGGCCAAACCAACTGGTGCTGCATGCAATTTGGGTTGCAAATACTGCTTCTTTCTCTCCAAGAAGAATCTTTATCCTAAAAGCAGCTTCAGAATGCCGGATGAGCTTCTAGAGACATATATCCGCCAATACCTAGAAGCACAGAAAATTCCACATGCTACCATTGCCTGGCAGGGTGGAGAGCCAACCCTGATGGGCCTGGAATTTTTCAAGCGGTCGATCCAGTATCAGCGGAAGTATAAGCGCCCGAAAATGACCATCCAGAATAGCATGCAGACCAACGGCACCCTGCTTGACGATGAATGGTGCGAGTTCTTTCGCCAAAACAATTTCCTCATCGGCCTGAGCCTGGACGGACCAAGAGAACTTCACGATGCATACCGAGTGGACAAAGCCGGAAATCCCACATTCGATAGGGTAATGAGGGCGGCACGGCTATTGCGAAAGCATAAGGTGGACTATAATATCCTGACTACAGTCCATGCCGCCAATGCCGATCATCCGTTGGATGTTTATCGCTTCTTAAGAGATGAAGTAAAGGCAAATTTCATTCAATTCATACCCATAGTAGAGAGGGATAACGACACTGGCTTTCAGGAGGGAGAAACAGTTACCGACCGCTCCGTCAAGGCCGATCAGTATGGCCGCTTTTTAATCGCCATCTTCAATGATTGGGTGCGCCGGGATGTGGGACGGGTCTTCGTCCAGATCTTCGATGTAGCTTTAGCCGCCTGGGCAGGAGCACCTTCAGGAATTTGCGCCTTTTCGCCGACCTGTGGAACAGCTATGGCCATGGAGCATAACGGCGATATGTACTCATGCGATCACTTCGTAGAGCCAAAATACTTTCTCGGCAATATCAAAGCAAAGCACATGGCCCAGATTGCTGTCTCGAAAAAGCAACAAAAATTCGGCAGGGACAAGCTCGATGCCCTGCCTGAATATTGCCGTCAGTGCAATGTCAAATTCGTCTGCAACGGCGAATGCCCCAAGAACCGTTTCATCAAAACACCGGATGGCGAGCCGGGACTTAATTATCTGTGCGCGGGCTACAAAGAGTTCTTCAGACACATCGACGGGCCAATGCGTTTCATGGCCCATCAACTTCGGGTGGGCCGGGCTCCTGCCGACATTATGAACTACACGAAAAATGGTCGAATCTCCCAGGTGATCTTCAAGCCCGGTAGAAACGACCCGTGTCCATGCGGTAGCGGCTTAAAGTTCAAGAAATGCCACGGCAAGGCCGGATAAATGAGAAGGAACGAAAGGAAAGCAAGAAAAGCCTCCATACGAAAAAAAGATGGAGGCACTTTCGTTAAGTAAAAGACCAAATACTAAGATGGCATTTTTTTTAATGGAGGGATGTTCGTTCGTATATCTTCAAGGCTTATGACGGCTGCCTTGGTATTTTTGATAACATTCCAGGGAGCCACAATTAGCCCTGCTTCAGATCAGGGAGCAGGCAACTCAAATAATCTTCAAATGAAGAGCAACCCTAATGACGATAAATTGGCGAATGCCAGCACAGGGACTGACCTGCTCACCAACAGGAGAAATCCGCTCACTGCGAACTCCAGCCTGGAGTCAGTGGCTTACGGTGACGTCGTTTCGCCCGACAAGGCCGAAAACGTCGTAGTTGTCAAGGCCAATCAAAGCAATAAGTGCCAGCCTGTTGTAGGTTTGACTTACAAAGACTCTACACAATGCTGGCCCAGCACAGCCCAGCCGCCCAAGGGTGCTCCAAATATCGTATTCCTGGTGCTTGACGATATCGGATACGGAGGCCTGGGATGCTTTGGCGGGCCTGTAGATACTCCTAACATCGATAAGCTTGCAGAAAGAGGGCTGCGCTACAGCAACTTCCATACCACGGCGATCTGCTCGCCCACTCGCGCCTGCCTGCTCACTGGCCGTAACCACCATTCTGTGGGCGTAGGCACACTCATGGAGTTTGCCACCGGCTATGACGGCTACAATGCCCACCTGTCAAAGAATGCGGCCACGATGCCTGAGATGCTCAAGGATGAGGGCTACAATACCTACTGCGTGGGCAAGTGGCACCTTGCGCCTTCGGCTGACATCAATGCGGCAGGGCCTTACGATGAATGGCCCACTGGCCGAGGCTTTGAGAGATTTTATGGATTCCTGGAGTCTCATACGAGTCAGTGGTATCCGGATCTGGTCTATGATACTCACCGCATAGATCCTCCGGCCACGCCCGAAGAGGGATACCATCTCTCCAAGGATCTCGTCAACCGATCAATAGAATTCATAAACGATGGGAAAGCTATCCGCCCGGATAAGCCCTTCTTCCTCTACCTGGCCTTCGGCGCCGGCCACTGGCCCCATCATGCGCCCCAGGAATACATCGAGAAATACAAAGGCAAATTCGATCAGGGCTGGGATGCTATGCGCAATACTACCCTGGCCAAAGAAAAGGCTCTTGGAGTTGTGCCCAGCAATACCGATCTGCCGCCGAGAGACCAGTATGTCAAGGCTTGGGATAGCCTTACCTCCGACGAGAAGAAGGTGTATGCACGCCTGGCAGAGGTCCACGCCGCATATATCGACTACACTGACGAGCAAATCGGCAAGTTCATCAATTACCTGAACGAGACCGGACAGTTGAATAACACGATGATCGTGTTGATTTCGGATAACGGTGCCAGTCCCGAGGGAGATGCCAACGGCTATACCAATATGGTCCTTTGGGGCAATCAAATGTCAGAAGGAGGCGAAACCACCGGATTCATAGGGAACTATTTGCTTTCCGCGTCCAATATAAGCACCATGCTAAAGAAGTTGGATGAGATAGGCGGGCCATTGTCCTATCCGACCTACCCGCTGGGCTGGGCCATGGCGGACAATACGCCCGACCGGCTCTACAAGTGGACCACCAACGAAGGCGGAGTACATGATCCGATGATCATATACTGGCCAGATGGAATTCAGGATCAGGGCAGTGTCCGCAATCAGTTCTGCCACGCCATTGATGTAGTCCCGACGGTCCTGGAGATCTTGCGCATGCAGGCTCCGGAGGAATATAACGGCTATCCGCAAAAGCCGATAGAAGGAACCAGCCTTGCCTATACCTTCGATAATCCCAACGAGCCGACTCATAAGATTGTCCAGTATTTCGAGATGATGGGAACGCGCGGACTGTGGTATGATAACTGGAAGGCAGTAGCTTTCCACCACACGAATTCAGGAGGCAACTTCGACCAGGATGTCTGGGAGCTGTACAACCTCTCGGCAGATGTCTCGGAATCGCATGACCTGGCATCGATGAATCCAGAGAAAGTGCAAGAGATGCAGGAACGCTGGTGGGCTGAAGCCGGCAAGTACAACGTTCTGCCTCTGGATGATCGCGTTGGATCGCGCTACCCATCCACTCCCAATAGGGGAACATTCACCTACCACTCAGGAATGGACAAGGCTATGGAGCCGGACATCCCCGATACCCATAACAGCTCCTACAGCATCACCGCAGATGTTGATATTCCGCAAAAAGGGGCCGAAGGAGTCTTATTCTCCATAGGCGGACGGTTCGCCGGACTCTCGCTGTATGTCCAGAACAACCATCTCGTATTCGATTACAACTTCATGGGCCAGAAACA
>JAPKYD010000085.1 GCA_026394475.1 Methanothrix sp. | reverse complement strand
AGCAGGAACCCCTGGAGCAGAATGTGGGCCTTTGCTGGCGGTGCAAGACGCCCATTGAGATCCTCTCCGAGCGGCAGTGGTTTGTTACGATCAACTCCGAGGAGATCAAGAAGACCGCAGAAGAGATCGAGTGGATACCGCCTTACATGCAGATCCGTCTCAAGAACTGGGCCGACTCCGTGGAGTGGGACTGGTGCATCTCCCGGCAGAGGATCTTCGCCACGCCCATTCCCGTCTGGTACTGTCGCCGCTGTAACGCCGTCCTGGTAGCCAAGGAAGAGTGGCTTCCCTTGGATCCCAACCAGACAAAGCCGCCGGTGAAGTGCCAGTGTGGCAGCGACGATTTCATTCCGGAGCAGGATGTTCTGGACACCTGGATGGACAGCTCCGTCTCCGCCCTGGCCGTGGTCGGCTGGCCGGACCAGGCTATCGCGAGGCTGCCGACTCAACTCCGCTCGCAGGGGCACGACATCATCCGCACCTGGGCTTTTTACACCATCCTGCGGACCAAAGCCTTGCAAGGGGTCAAACCCTGGGACACCATACTCATCAACGGCATGGCCCTGGGCGAGGACGGGCACAAGATGTCCAAGTCCCTGAACAACTTCATCCGCCCTGAGGAGGTCTACGAGACCAACGGCGCAGACGCGCTCCGCCAGTGGGCGGCCATGGGCGGCAGCCCCGGAAACGACATCATGTTCCAGTGGAAGGATATCACCGCTGCCAGCCGGTTCCAGCAGAAGCTCTGGTCGATCTTTCGCTTCTCCGCTCCCTGGATGGCCCGCACGGGCGAGGGCCCCGGCCAGGTGGACCGCTGGCTGCTGGGGGAGCTGGATGGGCTGATTCGCACGACCACGGAAGCCATGGACAGGTTCCAGTTCGACGAGACTATCAAGGCCATCCGGGCCTTCGCCTGGGAGGTCTTGGCGGACAACTACATCTAGTTAGTAAAGGCGCGGCTCTATGGTCCAGAAGGGCCAGAGAAGAGGGCCGCCCAGAACACGCTCTATACTGCTCTGGATACATTGACTAGGCTCCTGGCTCCCTTCACGCCCTTCCTCTGCGAGGAGATCTATCATTCCCTCAGGGGAGAGAGCGTACATGTGCAGAACTGGCCCAAGGATTCTGGAGCGGCAGTCGATCCGGCAGGATTGACCATCAAGGAGATTGCTGCGGCGCTGCGGCGCTACAAGGCAGAGAAGGGCATGGCTCTCAACGCGCCCCTGCCGGGGATAGTAGTGTATTCCGACCTGGGCCTGGAGACGGTCGATCTTCAGGGTGTGGCCAACTCCAGGGTGGAGAGCAGGACCGGTCAGCCGGAGATTGAGATGAGGCCGGTGGCAGCGAAGCCGCAGATGAAGATCATCGGCCCCAGATTCAAGGACAAGAGCGGCAAGATCATCAACGCCTTGAGCCGCATGGACCCTGCCGAGATAGCCTGCCAGATGGCCACAGGCTTGATCAAAGTTGAAGTGAATGGAGAGGTTCTGAAAGTGGCCCCTGAGGCCGTGGAAGTGGTGGTGGAGACCCTATCCTCCGGTGAGGCAGTGGACGTCCTCCAGGTGGGCAGCGCCACAGTGCTGGTCAGAAGATGATCGAGGTTGAAGTCAAGGCCCGCGCCCGAATAGATACGCCTGAGAAGATTTTGGCTCTGGGCGCGGTCCCGATAGGAGCGGAAAACCACCGTGACCTGTACTTCAATTCGCCCTTTCGAGATTTCCGGAAGAGCGACGAGGCTCTGCGCATCCGCATCAAGGAAGAGGGTGCGCGCTTGACCTACAAGGGCCCCAGGCTTGACGCCAAGACCAAGTCGCGTCTGGAAAGGACTGTGCAGATCGACGACCCTCTGGAGATGGAGCTGATTCTCACAACTCTCGGGTTTGTGCTCTCTGCTGAGGTCAGGAAGCGCAGGATCAAGTATTCCTTTGGAGATGTCACCTTGGCCCTGGACGAGGTGGAGGGGCTGGGGTCTTTCCTGGAGGTGGAAGCCAGGGGAGAAGCCGACTGGGAGGAGCAAAAGGAGAAGGTGCTCTCCATCCTTCGCGACCTGGGCCTGGAAGAATCGATTCGCAGCTCTTACCTGGAGCTGCTGGAGGAGAAAGGGCGAAATAAGATCTAAGGTCTCCCACTGAAGGTATGCTTCGACCAGGAACAGCTCCAAATAGGTTAATAATATTTAATAATACTACTATATGACCGAAAGCTCAAAGATGCAGGCCCCCGTGCTGATCATGCTGCTTTTCGTGATGGCGGTTCAGCTCTTGGCCCTGGCCATCACACCCGCCATCACCGCCAGCGGCAACAGGGTCTTTGAGGACCCGACCTCGGCCTCCAACCCCTTCATCTATCTGCTCCTCATCCTGGGATTCACAGCCTTTCTTCTCCTGGCCATAAGGCTGAGACAAAGGTGGGTGATAAGCGGCTTTATACTGATATCCGTAGCCGCGAGCATCTATTACGTGCTCGTGGCCTTCATCTCTCCTTTGCTGGCCCTCATCCCCACTCTGGCCATATTGCTTCTGCTGCGCTTCTATCCGGAGTGGTATGTCATAGATGCCTTTGGCATTCTGGTCTGTGCAGGCATCAGCTCTCTCTTCGGGGTGAGCTTGACCATCCTTCCTGCGCTATTGCTGCTATTGGTGCTGGCGGTCTACGATGCCATCTCCGTCTACAAGACCCGTCACATGATCTCTTTAGCCGAGGGGGTGATAAGCATCAAAGCCCCACTGCTCTTCGTAGTGCCCAAGAGCAGGGACTACAGCTTCCGCAAAGATCAGGTATCGGTCTCCTCCCAGGAGGGCGGAAAACGGGGTGCCTACTTCCTGGGGCTGGGCGATGCCATCATACCCACCATACTGGTGATATCGGCCAACTGGTCGCTTCCCGCCGCCAGCTATTACGGCATAAACCTTCCCTCCTTCGGGGCCATGCTCGGCACCTACCTGGGCTTTCTCTTCCTGATGACCACCTCGCGCGATAAGCCTCAAGCGGGATTGCCCTTCCTCAACTCCGGCGTGATCCTGGGGTTCCTGGTGGGCTGCGCAGCAGCGGGCATCTGGCCATTCTGATCACCGACAGCTTTTTTGCTCTGCCCTGCCCCTGAAAACCTAGAGGAATAATTCCATGGCGGATGAGGACCAGGCAGTTCTTGAACACTTCGTGCCCTTCTGTCCCAAATGCGGCAACGAGTGTGAGCAGAAGGAGCTGAGGCGGGCCCTGGATGCAGAAAAGTGGCAGAAGATAATAATCGAAACCATCTTCTACTGCCCCAGATGCGATAACTACTGGAGCGACGGATTGGTAGAGAAAGGCTACAAATGATCTACCTTTACTATACCGACAAGTTCCAGGGCTACAACTTCGGACCGGAGCATCCCCTGAATCCCATAAGGCTAGCCTTGGCCTATGAGCTGATCGAGGAGTCGGGGCTGCTTGACAGCCAGACCATGCAGATCAGGCCGAGCCCTGCCAGCGAGGAGGATCTTCATATGGTCCATACGCTGGAGTATATCGAATCTGTGAGGCTGGAGCTGCCCGATCTGGCCTTTGGGCTGGGGAGCGACGACACGCCCGTGTTTCCCGGCATCTTCGAGGCATCTCGCATCATTGCCGGGGGGAGCATCGACGCGGCGCGGCGCATGCTCCGGGAGGACTGCAGCACCTTCAACCTGGGCGGTGGCCTGCATCACGCCTTTCCCACTCAGGCGGCAGGCTTTTGCGTCTTCAATGACGTCGCCTTGGGCATATGCGCCCTCAAGAAGCGGTTTTCCCGGATACTCTACCTGGACATCGACGGCCATCATGGCGACGGCGTGCAGCAGATCTTCTACGAGGACCCTGGTGTCCTGACATTCTCCATTCATGAGTCGGGACATTATCTTTTTCCGGGGACCGGTTTCGTGGACGAGATGGGTGCAGGGCCGGGACTCGGGTTTTCTGTGAACGTTCCCATGCCCATGTATGCCGGCGACCAGGACTATCTACTGGCCTTTGAGGAGGTGGTCCCGAAGCTCTTTGAGTGGTTCCGCCCCCAGGTCGTGGTGGCGCAGCTGGGCGTGGACACTCATTACTCCGATCCCCTCACCAGCCTGAATGTCACTCTCACTGGTTACACCCAGATGGTGCGCCGCATCATTGAGCTGACCAATAAATATGCATGCGGCAGATTGCTGGCCCTGGGAGGCGGCGGCTACAGCCTGGAAGTGGTTCCCGTGGCCTGGACCAGCGTCCTTCATCTCATGAGGAACGAGCCTCTGCCGGAGTATCTGCCGCCCTGCTGGGTGGAACTCTTCTCCAATATGGTGGGAGGCGAGCCGCTAACCCTGCCGGACATGGAGATGAAGCCGGGAAAAGAGACCCAGAAGAGGATCACCAGCGAGCTCTCCGGAACCCTGCAGGAGCTGAAGAGGCTTCAGTCTGCAATTCACCCCGAAATATTTTGATGGCTTTGCCGTTCCTGGTTAGAGGGGGCCAAAGGTTCAAAGGGAAGCGGCACCGGCTCTCTTCTCGTCGAAGGACAGCATCATCTCATGGGCTCCGCCTTCCTTCTTGACCGTCTGAAAGCCCATCTTCTTCAGCAAACTCAGAGCCGAAAGGTTGTCCTCAAGCACCTCGGCGGTGAATCCTAGAAGCCCGCTTCTTTTGGCCAGATAGGTTATGTAGGAATCAAGCTCCGTCCCCACTCCCTGGTTCTGGTAGTCGTCTCTCACCACCAGTGCCAGCTCCGCAGTATGGTCCTTTTCGTTCATGCTGTACTGGGCGACGCCGATCACCAGATCCCGCTCATCGTGGCTTGACAGTGCCAGAATCACCATATCTTTGGAAAAGTCCACGGCCACGAACTCCTGGAGCCTGATGTGAGGCATGTCTTTTCTGGCCGAGGCGAACCTCATGTACATGCTTTTATCGGAGAGGGAGTAGAAGAACTCCTTGAGCAGGGGTTCATCGCTGATCTTCACCGGCCGAAGGAAGACGCGAAGGCCGGTCCTTGTGCTCTTCCAGGTCTCCAGGGCCTCCGGGTACTCTCCAGGGATGTAGGCCTGGTCCCTGAATATCAGAGCCATCCTGCGGGCCTCCTCCACCAGCCAGGACCTGAATTGGGGATGGGCGATGGCAATCAGGTCCATGGCCCTCTCCCGGATGTTTTTGCCGTGCAGGTAGGCTATGCCAAACTCCGTGACGACATAATGGACGTCTCCCCGGTGCAATGTCACCCCCGCCCCAGGGCTAAGCTGGGGAACGATGCGAGAGACTTTTCCATCGCTGGAGGTGGAGGGAAGGGCGAGGATGGCCTTGCCCTGCGGGGCCAGGGCGGAGCCGCGCATGAAGTCCGTCTGGCCTCCCACACCGCTGTAGAATCTGCCTCCCAGGGACTCGGCCGTGGCCTGGCCGGTGAGGTCTATCTCCAGAGCGCTGTTTATGGCAGTCATATTCTCCTGGCGAGCTATGACCAGCAGGTTGTTGGTGTAGTCGATGGTCCTGAACACTACATCGGGATTCCTGTGAAGATAATCATACGTCGCCTTTTTGCCCATGCAAAAGGAGGCCACGGACTTTCCTGGGTCCACGCTCTTTCTGCTGTTATCCAGGGCGCCCAGCTTCATAAGCTCGGCCACGCCGTCGCTGTAGAGCTCGCTGTGCAGCCCCAGGCTCTTTTTGTCTTTGAGCTGGGAGAGCACGGCGTTGGGAAGGCTGCCGTAGCCCACCTGGATGGTGGCCCCATCCTTCGTGATGCGGGCCACATGCCTGCCGATGGCCTTGGCTATCTCACCGGGAACCTCATCTTCATACTGCAGCAGAGGCTCGTCCCGGGGCATCACAAAGTCCAGGTCGCGGATGTTCACGATGCCGTCGCCGTAAACAAAGGGCATCTGTGAGTTGGCCTGGGCAACCACCAGGGAAGCTTTCTCCATTGCGGCCTTAGTGATGTCCACGCTGATGCCGAGGCTCATGTTGCCCTCAATATCCGGCAGCGAGGTCTGGATAAGAGCAAGATCAATGGGCATGGTCTCTCTGTAGATCAGGTCGGGAACAGCCGAGAGGAATATCGGGGTGTAATCTGCGGCGGCGTCATTGACCGCTGCCCTGGTGCTCTCTCCTATGAAGAAGGAGTTCAGCCTGAAGTTGTCTTTGAATTTCTTGTCGGAATAAGGAGTTACACCAAGGTTCCAAACCTGCACCAGCTCGGCATCGAAGAGGGCGGTGGGATGGGCCTGGACGTACTTCACCAGGGCGCCCACCAGGGCCTGGGGCTCTCCGCAGGCCGTGCCGATGAAGATCCTGGCACCAGGATGGACCATCTGAAAGATCTTCTCCTCGGGGACGAACTTCTCTGGAAACCGCTCTTTCCAGGCGTCCCAGTTCGTACCTTCCTTGACGTTCATTTCTCCTCCCTTGAGATAAAGCATATGTGGATTTTCTATTTTATATCCGTTATCATGGTCTTAATAAAAATCTCCGAAAGCAAAGAGTTATAATCAGACCACATCGTTTTTTTGTGCAATGGATCTTACCGGGGAAGGGGCCATCACCTTCGACGCGAATGGCGCCTTCTACAATCCCAAGATGAAGCTCAATAGAGACATCGGCGTGGCCATGGCCCGGGCTCTTTGCCTGACTGACTATCTGGACGCCCTCTCTGCCAGCGGCATCCGGGGGCTGCGGGTGGCCAGGGAAGCCAAAGTAATGAACGTCACCCTAAACGACGTCAGCCCCCGGGCTTGTGAGCTTATCCGCAGAAACCTGGCCAGAAACGATCTGGTCTGCGAGGTCACCTGCCGCAACGCCAACGTTCTGCTGCACGAGCGGCACTTTCAGGCCGTGGACCTGGACCCCTTCGGCTCGCCCTCGCCTTACCTGGCGGCGGCAAGCCGCTCCGCCCAATCCTATCTCTTCATCACCGCCACCGATACCGCGCCCCTCTGCGGCGCTCATCTCAAAAGCGGGATACGTAAGTACATGGCTCTGCCTCTTCGTACTGACTACCACCGGGAGATGGGAGCGAGGATTCTGCTGGGCCTGGCAGCCCGAGAGCTGGCACGGCTGGACAAGGCCATGCAGCCCATGCTCACCCACGTCACGGATCATTATGTGCGCACTTATCTGAGGGTGGTCAAGGGAGCCAAGGCAGCGGACGAATGTCTGGAGAGCTTGGGCTACATGGAGCACTGCCCTTGCTGCGGCAGCTTCGTTCCCCTGCCGGGGCTGCGGCCAGAAGGCATCTGCGGGCACTGCCAGGGCAAAACCGTTCTGGCCGGGCCTCTATGGCTGGGCAGGATCCAGGAGCCGGATGTCATCGCCCGGGCCTTGGCCCGACTGGATGGGAACGCCAGAGCCAGAAGGCTGCTGGAGATCTGTGCCAATGAGGCGCCCGTGCCCATGTACTATGATCATCATAGTATCTGCGAGAGGCGAAATATCACTCCCGGCAAGATGGATGATGTGGTGGAACGGCTACGCGCATGGGGCCACCAGGCCTCCCGCACTCATTTTTGCGGCCTGGGCATAAAGACCGACGCTCCCCTCAGGGCGGTGGAGGAGGCGACAAAGTCCTCTTGATCTCAAAGCCATTTTAAAAAGTTGGACGTCTTTTTTGCACCTAAAACTTAATAAAGGAGAAGAGACCTAATAGTGATAGCTGCATTATGATAGGATAATGCAGAAAATGAGCGGCACGAGGTGACGTTTATTACCCCCTTCATTGCTACTCCCTTTCGCATCTCGTGCCATCCCTTCTAATATTCGGCTGGGTATAAGATGTCTTTGAATTCTTATTTCGCTTATCTAGCAGGCTCTGATCTGCGCCTGGCGATCTACTTCCTCATGGGTGGAACGGTCACGGTCCTCACTGCCTACTTCGCCAGCATGGGTCGTGGGACCCTCTCCGCCTTCATCGCCACCCTGCCTCTGCTTACTGCCCTGACCTTTCTGCTCACTTACGCGGAAGGCGGGGAGGAGACTGTTGCAGAATACGCTCGTGGCCTGATGATTTTCACTCCACCCTGGCTCTGCTACGTCGCCACTGTCCTGTTGACCTCAGGAAAGATAGGCATATTCAAGAGCGTGGGCCTGGGCATCTTGGTTTACATCTCCTTATCTGTATTGCTGCAGAGGTTTTTATTCGGCGCAAAACTGTAAAATAATGGCGAGGTCGATGCTTGAGGCATGAAGATCGCTCTGGTTGGTGGAACCGGTGATATCGGGACAGGCTTTGCCGTCCGCTGGGCGGCAAACCACGAGATCATCATAGGCTCTCGCAAGGCGGATAAGGCCAAAGAGAGCGCCGCAGCGGCCCTGGCCCTGCTGGGCGAAAGAGGAAATGTCTGGGGCACGGACAACGGCAGCGCCATCGCTGCCGCGGAAGTGGTGGTGCTCTGCGTTCCCTACGAGCATCTGGTCTCTGTGACCTCAGATCTGAAGGCCTCCTACAGAGACCAGCTCGTGATCTCGCCTGTGGTGCCCATGAGCTACAACGGAAAGTTCTTTGAGTTTAATCATCCTGCAGAGGGCAGCGCGGCCATGCAGGCGAAGTCGTTACTTCCCGGTCTTCAGATCGTATCCGCCTTTCACACCATCTGTGCCGCGGCTCTGCAGGCTCTGCATCGGGAGCTGAAAGCCGATGTCTTTATCTGCGGTGATGAGCCCGACGCCATAGACCTGGTAGCCGGACTTACGCAGGAGATAAAGAGCCTTCGGCCTCTGAAAGCAGGTCCTCTGGCCGCCTCGGCCTTGGTGGAGAGCCTGACACCCATGCTGCTCAACGTGGCCCGCAGAAACAAGATCAAGGATGCGGGCATAACCATAGTCTCGGAGCGATGAGGCTGGCGCGGATCAATCAGTATCAATTATTCTTATTACAGTATTCCCTTCAGCAGATCGGCAGGGTTGATCAGCCCCAGCCTCTGCCAGATGAGGTAGATGCCGAGGAACGTCCCGGCCATGGCCCCCAGGTTCGCCAAGGCGGCCACCAGAATGACCTTGAAGAGGCGGTTTTGCATCATCTGGTCGAAGCTGCTGGCCTGGGCCAGCCTCCTCAGGTCGGCGACGGTGGGCTTCTGCTTCCAGGCCTCCACCATGCCAGCGAACCAGCCTGCGGCCACGAAGGGATTGAGGGTTGTCATCCAGGCCACCATCAGGGCCGTTAAGGCCGAGAGTGGATGGCCCCTGGCCAGCACGACGCCCAGGGCGCTTAGGCCTCCCGTGACGATGAACCAGATGCCGAAGGCCAGGAGTATGTTCTGGCTGGATTGGGCTTTGATCAATACCAGGCCGATGGTCGCCAGGATGAGCAGGGAAACTCCCACTCCGAAGATCTTGGCAACGGTGATCTTCCGGGAGGGCTTCTCATTCAGGCCTTCCAGGGCGGGTATGTCTTCGGGATGGGCCAGGTGCCTGGCTATGCCCTCCTTGTGGCCTGCGCCCACCACGGCCAGCACCCGGCCCTGCTTGGAGAGCTGGACCAGGTTGCGGGCAAGATAGGCATCGCGCTCATCCACGAGCACATTGGCAGCCGCAGGAGAGATCTTTCGAAACTCAGAGATCATCTGCGAGACGATATCCTCCTGCGTGATGGTGTCGATGTCGATCTCCTCTTTGCCCCAGCCAAGAGCGGCAGGGATCAGGGAGCCGATCAGCCTGACCTTATCCAGGAAGCCCATGGCCGACCAGAAGCGCTGGATGGTTATGCCCACATCCCTGTCCACCAAGGCCACGCGCGCGCCCGTCCTCTTCGCGGTCTCGATGGCGGCCAGCATCTCCGAGCCTGGCTTCACTCCCATCTCGTCACCGATCTTCTTTTGGATGTAGGCCAAAAACCACTGCACCAAGAAGAAATACAGCTTTCCGCCGCTCAAAAGCTCGCTGATCTTGATCTCCTTCTCCTCCTCCTGGCCTGTCAGGGCTCTGTAGCGGGCAGGGCACAGCTCCACGGCCACGATGTCCGGCTTCGTCTCCTCTATGGCCCTGGTGACCTCCTGGACGCTCTTCTCAGAGACATGAGCCGTGCCTACTATGATTATCTCATGGGCCTCGGCGCTGCCTGTTGGCTCAGTCGGCTCCACCATCTGGCAGGCAAAAGCGGTGTCTTCTATCTTACCTTCGGTGTTCTCCAAATCGATTACCTCTTAAAACCCCGCCCGGAGGAGAGCTCGATAGCCCTGACCAGGTCTTCCCTGGAGATTATGCCTACCAGCCTGCCATTGTCCATCACGGGCAGCCTGCGAATTCCCATCTCACTCATCATCTTCATGGCCGTTGATGCTTCATCCTCAGGTGCGATTACATATAGCTTTCTGGCCATCACCTGTTCGACATTGGTCGTGTCCCGCTCCGCGTCCGGAACCTTCTGCAGATCGGTCAGTGTGACTATTCCCTGCAAGGCTTCGCCGTCCATCACGGGATAGCCTCTGTGCTTCTCTTGGAACATCAGCTCCATCAGCTCTCGCAGGGTCGTGCTGGGCGGGATGGTGCGCACACTGGAGGACATGATATTTCTGACCTTTATGCCCTCCAGGCTGATGTTGATCTCCGTCGCCTTCTCCTCTTCCGAGGCTCCTACATAGACGAAGAACGCCACGAAGAGGAGAATGAAGTTGAAGGAGAACAGGCCGAGCACAAACATCAGGATCGCGAAGGCCTTTCCTATGCTCGCCGCATTCCTTGTGGCTGCGACGTACGGCATGCGGGTGGCGAACCAGGCGCGCAGGAGGCGGCCGCCGTCCATGGGAAAGGCGGGAAGAAGGTTGAAGACCATTAATATGAGGTTCACGACTCCCAGGGTCCAGAGAAATATGGTGAGAGGATTCCTTTCGTCCAGGATGGAAGCCGGCTGGGCCAAGAGCACGCATGCCAGCCCCAATATACCGCTGATGGCCGGCCCGGCGAAGGCCATCTTCAGCTCCAGCCGGGGATCTCGGGGGATCTCCTCCATAGAGGACACTCCTCCAAAGAAGTAAAGAGTAATGCTCTTGATGCGGATGCCGTTTTTGTGGGCGACGTAGGAATGGCCCAGCTCGTGCAAGGCCACACACACGAAGAGGAGCACGGCAAAGAGGAGGGAGTAGGCCCAGCGCAGGCTGGCTGACTCTACGCTGCCGAAACCGTAGGCTTTGCCGAAGACCTGCTCACTGAAAGAGGCAAAGGCCCAGGCCACGTAAAGGATGACAAGGATAAAAGTCCAGTGAATTCTGATGGGTATCCCTATGATCTTCCCGATCTGAAGCGAGGAGTCCATATGATGCTTTTTGTGCTCCTGTATTTATAGATCTTTTGACAACTTATCGAGGTTAAAGAGCGATACGATGAAAAAAATGCAACCGCGCTGCATTATTAAGCGAGCGGGTAGGAGAGTGGGGGTTCAGTGTGGATTTCAAAAACTAGAATTACCCGCTCGATTAAAGGGAGTGGCGTAAAGATATAAATTTTTCCCCTGAAAGACGAGCGCTCTCAAACTCTTTCGCAGCTCGGATAGGCTTTAACCAGATATCTCACTTTGGCGCTGTGCTCGGCCATGCAGGCGAAGGTAAAAGCGTCGCTCAGGCTGCTACCAGCAGCGAAGACCCCATGGCCACGAGCAATACAGGCCTTGTGGGATTGCATGACTGAAGATACAGCTGCCGCCAAGTCCTCCGAGCCAAAATGGCCTTCCACGATGGGCATGGCCCCTAAAAAGATGATTCCTTCGCTGTCCAGGGGCTCCACAGCCTCCCTTTCCAGCAAAGAGAGGGCCACGACAAAGGGAGAGTGAGTGTGGATAACGGCCCGGGCAGGAGTGCTCTGGTAGATGGACCGGTGCACGCAAGTTTCGCTGCTCGCCTGCCTGTCCAGTTCACACGGCCCCCTCCTCTCCACCTCCACTATCAGGCTCTGATCCAGCTCATCCAGCATTGAGCCAGTGCAGGTTATGTGTATCTTCTCTCCCTGGCGTTGGCTGATGTTTCCGAACCGGGAGCTGGTAAGGCCTGCGGCAACCACTTTTCTGCCAAACCTGGCTATCTCCTGCCATGCTAAAGACAAACCAGCCTCACCCTCTCCCCAGCAGCCGGAAAGGGACCGCCTTAGAGTCCACCTCCCCGAACCTCCCCTGCAGATCGACCCTTACTTTGTAATCCCCGGGCGTCCAGAAGCTGGTCTCCCAGCGGGCGGAGAAGATACCATTGGCATCGAAGTCCTCCATGGGTATCTCCAGCGTCCTGTCCGGCCCGATGATGTTCGAGTTGACGGCCTTGATATCTCCCCAGGCGCGAGCCTCGATCATCACCGGCTCGCCGACGGAGGCATCATCCCTGCTCAGCTGCATGCTCTCCAGAGCGGGGGCCGATAGCTTCGCGGGCGCTGTCTCAACGCTCTCTAAGGCATTGGTCAGATTCAAGGCCCCATAGCCATATACGTTATCCGGCCCAGACTGGCCCAGGTCGTCCGCCGTCTTGAGCAGCATCCTCTTCACATCTGCAGGCTTAAGATCAGGCTGGGCTTGGAGCAGTATGGCCGTGGCGCCAGAGACCTGAGGAACAGCCATGGAGGTGCCGCTCATGGAGCTGTAGCCGTCCTTGGACCCAGCCAGAGCGGAGACAACATCCACTCCCAAGGTAACCAGATCGGGCTTGATCTCGCCGTCCGCAGCCGGTCCGCGGGAGGAAAGCTGGAAGATGGAGCCGTGGCTGTCGATAGCTCCTACGGTTATCACCTTATTCGCGTCTCCCGGAATAACAATCGAGCCGGAAGCCGGCCCAGAGTTCCCGGCGGCCACACACATGACCAGCCCCTCGTCGACCATCCTGTCGCAGGCCTCATCCAGGAGAGACGTGCCGTCGGAAGGATTTTCGCCGCCTACGCTGAAGGATATCGCCTTTATTCCATATCGCTCTTTGTTCTCCAGGCACCAGTCCAGCGCCTTGAGGGCATCGGATAGGTAGCACGCGCCATCTCTATCCATGACCTTTACCACCACCAGCTTCGCGTCTGGCGCCACACCGGTACCTCTCTCCCCGGCTATGAGGCTGGCGCAGTGAGTGCCGTGTCCATTGTCGTCGTAGGGCGTGGTCTGATCGTTTACGAAGTCCTTGAAGGCCACGATCCTGCCCGCCAGGCTCTTATGATCGGGGTCTGCTCCGGTATCAATAAGGGCCAACGTCACCCCTTTTCCCGTCAGGCTTCGATCCTTTTTAGGATCATCAACGGAAGATGAGATTCCAGGTTGTCCTCCCGGAGATGCCAGAACCTTCAGCTTCTGGTCTTTGTAGATGCCCTTGACCCCTTCGGTCTTGGCTATCTTCTCCAGCTTATCTGCGGAGAGGGTCATGGCACTCCCAGGCAGGATCTTGAACCTCTCCTCTTCTTGCGAGGCGATGCCGCTCAGGTTTCCGTCATGGAGAACTATCACCTTCAAATTCTTTTTACCCTGTTTCTCCAGACTGTCTTCTATGCCGTTGCCGTTGAGATCATTGGGGTCGCGAATAGTCATGATGCCCGACTCGTCCTTTGCGGCGTTCCCGGATCTATCGATGGCCACGATGGTCACCTTGTAGGTCCCCGGAGGCAAGTTCGACCCGCAGTAACCCGTATATCTGCCATCGCGGTTCAGGTCGAGCATGAGGTTCATGCGGTTGCCGATGTCCGCATAGACCATCTCTATGCCCCCTGTATCATAAACGAAGGCATTGATCTCGCTTCTGGGATCGCCGATCTTCAGCGCGGTGGGACTTATACTCACTCCGTAAATGGCCGGCAAAGTCTCATCGTCTGCGTTCGACTTAAAATAATTGTTGTACTCCTTCTGAAACCAGGCAGCGGCCTTGTTGTTGACAGCATCCTGGGGGGACAGAGCGGCTGCATAGCTAATCAGACAGGCCAGAAGGAGGAAATAAAGCATAGAGCTGGAGTTCACACTAGCTCCAGCTATTAGTTTCCAAGATTCTTATATTTACTGGTGCCGGTGACCTCTATCTGCAGAGCATCCGGGAAGGTCTTGCTGATATCTTCTAGGGTGGCCACTATATCGACCTTGTAGACTCCTGCCGCGACGTTGGCATTCCAGACTCCCGTAAACTCATCTTCTGAGACGCGCTTCATGATGCGTTTGGAGACCACATCTCCTGCCTGGTTCTTTACCACCGCTGTGACCTTGAAGCTGTTGTCGGCCGTGCCTTTCTGGGCCTGGGAAGTGGAGCCTATCCGCGCCACTCCTCCGCTGTTGCTGATGTCGGCAAATCCCTGGGGCGAGCCGAATCCACAGCCGACACATCCTTTGATGGTCAACAACGTCTCATTGTTGGCTGTCTCTTTCTCGTGATCGGTGCTCTGGTTCTCTTCGACGAAGGTGACGGTTATCTGGACTACGGCTCCCCTATTTGCCGGGTTGGGCTGGGCCGAGGCTTTGAGAATGTCGATGTCGAGCTTGGGCCGGTTCTCAAGCCAGTCCTGCCAGGAGTACATTCGGGCGTCATATCCCATGAAGGAGAGCACAAACCAGACCATGGAGGCCTTGACGGCACTATCGCTATACACAACTACGGTTCGATACTTGTTCAGCCCGGCAAAAAGCCTCTTTAAAGCTGCCTCGTCTTTGATCTTCTTGCCGGTCAGAACGCTGTCGTAGGGTATGTTAATCGCCTTGGGAATGGATCCAGCAGCGAAATACTCGGGTTCGCGGGCGTCCACGATCTGCGGTATTCCGCTCTTCACAAGCTCGTAAGTGGCCAACAGATTCGAATTGAGGGTGGGTGTGTAGTTCTTTGCGGGAAGCACCAGGGATTTATTCACAGTTGGCTTCTTTGCTGCCACCCAGTCGTCTATGCCTGCGTCCAAGAGCTTGACCTTCTTATGCCCCAGATACTTCATGATCCAGTAAGCAAAAGTCCCTGCCGAAGGTCCTCCTCCACATTGCTGGCATTCGCCATAGATGAGGACGGGATCATTCTCTGATATCCCCGCCGCTCCGATGATCGCAGCCAGCTCAGATACGGACTTGCGGTGCTTGTCTGCTGTCACGAAATTCTCATAGTTTATATTAATGGCTCCCTTGATGTATTCGTGGGGGTGGGGGCTGATGTCCAAGATGATACCTTGGCCGTCGACGTCTTCTATGGGCACCAGCACCGAAGCAAAGCTTTGGCTTCTCTGCGGATCATTGCTGCTTTTGGTGCTCAAGCTGGGATTGCTCTGCCTGGAGACCTGCGGCGAGACCAGGCCATTGCTGGAAGAGACCACCTCTTTATTTGCAGTCTCCTTTCCCAAGAATACAGCCCACTCATTGTTCAATACTTCCTGCTGGGCGGATGGGGAGCCGCCTTTGCAGGCTGTGCACTCCCCGTGGACGCCCAAGACCGTGGCTGCTGCTACTACGAACAATAATAGAACGCATCCCACCGTTCTAATGTTTCTCATGCCATCTCCCTGTTCTCTCTTTCATGTTGTGGAGCCGCCCAGATTTCTCTGGTTATACTGCCAGTCCTCGTAGGAGTACAGCTTGGCGTCATAGCCCGCCAGCTTCGCGGCAAACCAGGCCACGGAGCCAAAAGTAGGCTGCCCTGTATAGACCACTACAGGTCGATTTCTATCCAGGCTGGCAAAGATCCTCTCCAGCTGTGCCTCGTCCTTTATCTTGCCATCGCTGACCATGCTCTCATAAGGTCTATTGATCGCATCCAGTATGGATCCTAGTCCGAAGTCCTGCATCGATTGAGCGTCCACGATCTGAGGAGTTCCGCTCTTCACATAGTCATATGTGGCAATGAAATCCTCTGTGGGCCGAGGCGTATAAGTCTTGGGCGGCTTAATCACCGTCTCGGTGGAAGTGGGCTTCCCGGCAGCTTTCCAGTCATGCACATCTCCATCCAGGACCCTGATGTTCTCATGCCCCAAGGTCCTCATCATCCAGTAAACGAGCGTCGCGGGAGCGGGCACTCGGCCACAGGGCATGCATTCCCCGTAGACGATGAGGCAATCTTCATTGGATATTCCCGCATCTCCCAGGATTTGGGAGATCTCCTCCACGGACCTCAGGTTTCCCTCATGCAGAAAGTTGGTATAGGGAATTGCTATTGAACCCTGGATGTGCTCTTTGGCATCATCGCTCACGTCCAGCAGGATGCAGTCGCTTGGGACCTCATCTATAGGCACAAGCATGCTCTTGGCATCATCGCTCCTGACGCCCAAGACCTCCTCCGCCGGCTTACTCTCGCTCTGCACCGGCTTCTCGGAAGAGTCGCTCTTTGCGGCGCTACTCTCATCTGTAGCGTTGCTTTCATTTGCGAAGCCGTGCAGGGGCTGATTCCACTTGCCAACCCTGGACTTCTGGACCGTGCTCAGGCCTGGCAGTATCTCCGATGTCGTGCCTGCCGCGGGATTTCCCATCTCCTCCAGATTTCTTTCGCCTGACCAGTCTGAATCACCCTGGCATGCGCTACAGCCATACTCTCCTGCCTTGGCACCATTAGCCAGCGCTAATAGTGCCACAAGGGCTACGATGCCCACTCCCACTAACCACAATCTAAATGATGTCATTATCTTCCCTTTTGAATCGCTCTTCTATTTATGACGAGGAGAAGCCGCCTCTGGCGGTTACCTTTACCTTGCCTATGGTCTCCTGCAGCTCATATCCTCTCAAGTCTCTTGCGCTCAGGACTATCTCATACTGTCCCGGATCGAGGAGAGCCGTGGAGAAGATGCCTTGATAGAGATCCCCGGACAGGTCCAGTCTGGCGTAGCCTTGGGCCTTTGATCCGGAGCGAAAGGCCCTGACTGTTACCTGAGAAAGTCCGTACTTGGATTTCAGCTTTGCCTTTACGGCAATGTTGTCGCCCACTCTGACCTCCTCCGGGGATAGCTCCTTTTCCATGACACTGATCTGACGAACCTGATTGCCCATGAGCGGATATTTGTCTTTGGATATCTCGTTTATCCTGTAGGGCTCATCGCCGAAGCCGTCCTTTCCAGGATTGTCCTGGTTTGGCCCTTGCATCTCATCCTTGCCCAGGTAATCGCTCCAGAGGTTGCCACCCTTCGGGTAGGGGGCGCTCCAGGAGTTTTTGCCCCTATCCTCGGCCTGAATCACGTTGTCTGCAATGCGGTTGCCGTAGATCTGGTTTTTGCTCGACTCCAGGAATATTCCCGTCTGGCTGTCGGAGATGTTGTTATTGATGATAGTATTACCATCTGAGCTGCTCTGCACCTGCAATCCGTAGCGGCCGTTGCCTGAAATCAGGTTGCCCTTGACGGTGTTTTGGCCGGACTCCATAAACGTTACGCCTGCCACGACGTTCTCTGTGATGGTGTTATTGAGGATGATGTTATCTGTGCAGTTAAACCTTAAATCCAGCCCGGAGTTGGTGTTCCTTGACATGTCGTTGAACTCAATATGGTTGTGAGCGCAATTCGTAAACATGTAGAGGCCGTACATATTGCCTTGCAGGACATTGCCCCTAATAGTGTTGTTATTGCAGGACGGGAAGAGGTTTACGCCGTATGCGCCGTTCCCATAAGCCACATTGTCCGCGATGAGGTTGTCATTGGAGTTGGAGAGATATATTCCATACCAGCCCTCACCACCCAGACCATTGAAGCTGGCATTGTTTCCTGTGATGATATTGCCATCGGAGTAGAGCAGGGCGATGCCTGGCTGGGCGCAGCGGATGACGGTGTTGTTGGCTATCCTGCAGCCTTTTACGCTGTTGAGCTTTATCCCGTAGAACCCGTCCCTGATCGTGAAGCCGGTGAAGCTCACGCCGTCTGCTTCCACGCCCACGCAGGCGTCCCTGTCTCCGGCTCTGATCGTAGCGCCGTTGCCCACCAGGTTCAGGCTCTTCTGAATCGTTATCTTGTCATAGGTTCCAGGAGCTACCTGGAGGGTATCGCCTGGTGCCGCAGCATCTATCGCCGCCTGCAGGTCAGATCTGACCTGTATCGTTGCCCCGCTCGCGACAAACGTGAGGAGCAGGATCGCGCAGGCGATGTAAAAGGCCGTAATTCTCAAGCGACCACCGTCATCAAGAGCTGTTGAGAGGTTAATAAAGCTAACGTAGGATTATAATTTCCCTGGAAAAGAAGCAAGACGCAACAACCGGCTATTTTTTCGAGCCCAGTGAGGGATATCCAGTAAGATAAAAGCTTATGTAGGGATTATATGAACACAAGACTTTTTATTTATCCCGTCTCTGATCTCCACGGAGGTAATAGCTTGAGGTATTTGTACGCCTTCGTTGGGTTATTTGTATTATTGGGCACGGCATGTGCTGCAGAAGGTAGTCTTCCAGCGCATTCACCAGTGCTTATGGATGTCGATACTTATGTGGACGCTAGCAGTGCGAATGATAGCTTCGCGGGCAACGATATTCTGTGGGTCTCTTCCGCTGGCGGGAAGCCGGTGAAAGTGACCTACCTGAGCCTCAACAACGACTTCGTTACAAATAGCATCTTCAGTCCGGATCAGATTGAAACCGCAACCCTGATGCTCAATGTCTCCAAGGTCGAGACTCCCGGAAAGATCATTGCCTACTTTGTTGATGAGCCAACGACAAGTGTCCAAACCTGGAACGATAAGCTAGAGTACGACACTAGCGTATCGGCCTCTCTGGAAGTAAAGGCTGAAGGCGAGTACAGCATGGATGTGACGCCAATAATCAAAGAGGCAATATCAGCTTGCGGGGAGTGCGGCTATTCGATTGCCTTGGTGGCGGATGACGACACTTCGGTTGGTTTTATCTCAAAGGAGGCATCGAAGGAGAATAAGCCTATCCTGAGATACACCCTGGCGAGTAAGTAAGGGAAGCGACGCGGACATCTTCAGCATAGTTTTTTTTATGATGTCTCCTTTTTATACCACCTGGATAAGGTAGGTGCTGATGCACCGCTTGGGCGATAGAAGGATGGCTTATAGACTTCTGACCCTTGCCATCTTTCTTCTGGTCATGGTCAGCACCACCAGCGCCATCACAGAGATAATACTGATACAATCGCCCGGTTGCCAAAAGTGTGCTGCTGCACAGAGAGTTCTGACTGGCATCATGGCCGGGGAAAAGGACCTGAAGCTCGAGAAGTACGACTACTTCTCAGACGATGGCCATCGCATCATCGAGGAGCACAAGGTAAAGGATGTGCCCTCGGTCATAATCGGCCAGAGGGTGATCGGCTATAAGGAGTACGAGAAGGATAATGCCATGCTGGAGCGGCTTGTCCGCGAGGCTCTGGCCAACCAAAGCGAGAATAATAGCACTGGTCCTGTTATCACTCTCGCCGGCAACCAGAGCATGAATCAGAGCCGTACTGGAAATGGCCCGGAGCTGAATCTGCAGGAGATCTCCCTTTACACCGTATCCGCCGTCCTGGGGGCGGGATTGGTGGCAGGCTTCAATCCCTGTCTTTTGGGCATTCTGGTCTTCCTGGCAGCGTCAGTTCTCTCCTCCTCCGGAAGGAGGCGCGAGCTGGTGATGATGGTGGTGTTCTTCTCTTTTGGGATCTTCACCATGTACTTCCTCTTCGGCCTGGGGATGCAGCGCCTTCTGCAAACGGAGGCGGTGGCCAACGTCTTCCGGTACATCCTGACTGCCTTTCTTCTGGTGATCGGCCTGGCCCAGATTCTGGACGCGGCGAGGCTGAAGAGCGGAAAGCCTTCCTTGTTCCGGACGGATTGGGCGCTCAAGTACTTCCAGGCCGGGGTTGACAGGGGACGCCTCAGCTCTTACTTCCTGATCGGGGCGCTCTTCTCCCTGGTCAAGGCTCCGTGCGTCGGTGCCATCTACCTCGCGATCCTGGATCTTCTTTCTGCCAAGAGCTATCTGGAGGGTGCCACCTACCTTCTATTCTTCAACCTGGGAGTCATCCTGCCCATCCTGGTCCTGGGCGGCTTCATCGCCCTGGGGATGAGCCCTGAGCAGGCGGATTCTTTCCGCAAGGACCACCGGGTGGGGATGAGGCTGGCCACGGGACTGGCGCTGCTGGCGCTGGCACCGCTCATCTACTGGCAGCTGATTTGATCCTGGCAAAAGGATTAATAGAGAGATGGCTCTCTCGGATTACGAGGTGAACTTTTGTTTTTAGTAGGTGAGGCTCTCATCGGGAAAGAGCCTGAGATAGCTCATATCGACCTGCTCATCGGGGAGAAGGATGGACCTGTAGGAATGGCCTTTGCCTCCGGACTCACCCAGCTCTCGGCAGGACACACGCCCCTCTTGGGGGTCATTCGGCCTAACCTGCCCCCTAAGCCCTCCACCCTCATCGTGCCCAAAGTGACTGTGAAGAATTTGGAGCAAGCAGCACAGATCTTCGGACCGGCGCAGATGGCCGTGGCCAAAGCGGTGGCGGACGCAGTGGCCGAGGGAATCATTCCAAAGGAGAAGGCAGAAGAGCTGGTGGTAATAGTATCCGTTTTCATCCATCCTCAGGCCAAGGACTATGACGCCATCTACCGCTACAACTACGGTGCGACCAAGCTGGCCTTGCAGCGGGCGATGGAAGGCTTCCCGGATGTGGATTTGGTGCTCTATGAGAAGGATCGCTCCACGCACCCCATCATGGGCTTCCGGGTCACCAGGCTCTGGGACCCGCCTTACCTGCAGGTGGCCTTCGACCTGGTGGACATGGCCGAGGTGCGCCGCGTGCTCGCCGCGCTGCCGGAGAGCGATCACATCCTGATTGAGGTCGGGACTCCTCTGGTGAAGATGCTGGGCATAAGTGTGGTCAAGGAGGTCCGGGCCATCCGGCCGGGCGCCTTCGTCATCCTGGATCTGAAGACGCTGGACACCGGCAACCTGGAGGTGCGCCTGGCCGCAGACTCCACCGCCGATGCCGTGGTGATATCGGGGCTTGCGCCCAAGAAGACCCTGGAGCTGGCCATTAACGAGGCCAGAAAGACCAGCATCTACTCCGTGATCGATATGCTCAACGTTGCGGACCCGTTGGCGGTTCTCAAGGGCCTGGCCGTCCTGCCGGATGTGGTGGAGCTGCATCGCGCCATCGACATGGAGAAGAGCGCTCATGCCTGGAATAGCATTGCGGAGATCAAGGCCCTGGCCAAAGAGGGCCGAAGGCTGCTGGTGGCCGTGGCGGGCGGCATTCGCGTGGATACCGAAGGCCAGGCCCTGAAGGCGGGCGCGGATATCCTCGTGGTGGGCCGGGCCATAACCAGATCCAAGGACATTCGCGACATGGCCGAGCAGTTCCTTGCGGGCCTGAAGCAGACGGAGATCGATCAGTACAGGATCATGACGGACTTCTAAAAGCGCATTCCGATGATCCTTCCTTTTCTCTTTTTATTACTATTATTAGGAAGCTGCAGTGCCGTCGATGTGCAGGTGGGCCCAGAGGATACGCCTGCTGGGGCAGTGATCTTGGTAGTGGACGGCCTTGGTGCGAGCTATGTTTATCCAGAGCACAGCGCCTACGCGCTCGACGGCACTCCCCTGGGCGGAGCCGTCCTCTTCAACCTCACAGGCGGCGGGGCGCGTGCCGTGGACGTCAGGGTCCCTGTCCCCGAGACCTCCAAGAGCCACAGCATTCTCGTCACCGGCTCCTCCAGCACAGATCCGGAAGCTCTGGGCCCGACCATCTTCGATGCCGCTCGCGAGAAGGGCTACTTCTGCCTCGCCGTGCTGGAGAGGGGAGACTCCATGGCTGTCCTGCAAGAGCAGGATGCGGTTCTTTATCTGGACAACAACGCCCTGCATGGGGCCGAGCCCATCCCCGGATTCAAGGAAGGTGTGCCGCAGGGCCTGCGCTCTCTTTTCCAGGAATGGAGGGACAGGTTCGCCGATTATACCGCTATGCAGGGCCTGGCAGGCTACAAGGGATACAACCAGTGGGGGCTGGAGGCAGCAGCAGATATCGTCGAGCACCTGGCGGGGCGACGATTTCTAATGCTTGTGAACGTGGGCGCCGTGGACAGCGCCGGACAGAACCTGGGAATTGAAGGCTACCTGGAGACCGTTGCAGCCCTGGACGCGCCTCTGGGAAAGCTGGCCGAGGCCTGCCGCAAGAATGGCGCAATCCTGGCGGTCACGGCCGACCACGGTATGAGCTTTCCGGCTGCGAAGGGCAAGGGCGGCCACTCCGCAGTCAAGTATGCTGGCCGACTGGAGAGCCTGCGCGTCCCTCTGGTCTTTCTCGGACCGGGCGTGGAGGAGCTGAACCTGGGCGGTGGGTGGTCGGAGGTGGATATCGCTCCGAGTGTGCTGGATCTCCTGGGCATCTCCCGGAACCTGTCGGCAGAGGGCAGGTCCCTGCCCATCAAAAAGAGCTACAGCTTGCGGATCACGGGAGCGCCGGGAGCGGTGTCGCTCAGCCGGGATGGAAAGCCGCTGGCGAACGCCTCCGGCGATGAGGTATACAACTTCCGGGGCCTGGCGCGGGGCCTTTACACCATTGAGGGGAGCGGGAGGTCCCAGGAGGTCCTGGTCAACGGCGACCGGGTGCTGGACCTGGCGGGGAAGGGGGCAGACTATGCGGATTTCAGGAAGATCCTGGGGCTGATCCTGATCCTTTGCATAAACCTGACGGGAATCCTGCTCATCATCAGAATTTGGAGAAAGGGTTAGGGATTTCGGGCATTGGCTATGCCTGTCCTCCAGGGCCCGCCTGAGAGCAAATCCTTCTGAATTTGCACCGGAGATTAAAAATACATAGAACTCATAATATAATGATTGATAAGGTGAGATTATGGAGATCAGGATTCTCAAGATAGGGGAGAAGGTAACGGGCAGATACAAAGACATGGAGATGGGCGAGGGCAAGAAGTCCTTCCGGGTGAGGCTGGGTAACGAGGAGTTTTACCTGCCCAAAGACGTGGGCAACTCCCTGCAGAAGAGCCTCCAGAAAGGTTACGAAGTCTTCACCATTCAGCGCCGGTTGGACGTCTATGAGATAACGCCCGCTGCCGAGAATGGTTGAATAGGGATACAAACTTCAGATAAGTGGGAAGAGCAAAAAGATACCTCATGCGGCAGATTTGGCCAGAGGATATCTATCTATGCTTGATCCGCCAGGTATCTTGAACTGCGCTTCACAAATTCCGTCCTTGTTGGCGTCACTGCAGGCGTTGTTGTCGTAGTAGTTGCCCTTGCTGCCGTCATCCCACTGGTTGGTGCCATCGTCGTAGGCATTTTCTTGATTTTGCATGAGGCTATTCATGGATAGGACATTTCCGGAAGAGCCTTCCGTAACCAAAATGCCCAAGCTATTCTTCATAACTTTGCTGCCCACAACCGTGCTATTGTCAGCCCCAAGAAGCCCGATGCCGCCCTTGCCGTTTTGAATGGCGGTATTGTTCACCAGTTTATTTTGGCTCTGGGAGAGCACGATGATGCCGAAACCCTGGTTGTAGTTAGCGAAGTTGCCCTCCAGGAGGTTACCGTTCGATTTTACAGCGATGCCATTGAAACCGTTGGTGACCGCAAATCCCTCCAGCACTACTCCGTCTGCAAAGACGGTTGCAACATCTCCCTTATTGCCGCCGTTCAGCACAGGGATATCGATGCCCTTTCGGCCGACGTTGACAGCCCTGATGGTGAGCTGCTTGGTGATGTTGATATTCTCCTGATAAGTTCCCTTCTGCACCTCAATTACATCTCCGGCTGCGGCTGCATCTATGGCGGCCTGGATGCTCTGGCCGGGACCGACATTTATCGTGGCAGCCTGCGTCAATTCGGCCATGAGAATGAGAGCCATTATGAGACCTGTTCTCAATGCCAATCCTCCTTTGAAAGCTTTGAGATCCCAATTCATGAAGAATGTTTGGGCGGGGACAATTTTACGGGCGAAATAGCGCCAAGGGTGGGATTCAAACCCACGAGTCCCGAAGGGACACCGGATTTAGCAATCCAATCGGGCCTTCGCGCTTCGGCCTTTAATCCTCATGCAGCTATCGAATTTTGGCTTGATTCTTTATTCCGCTTTATAAACTAGCGCCACTTAATCTTAGGTGATTGTAAAAGATCTGGCCCAGGAGTGCGAGATGGCGGAGCGACTGGCGAAAGAGGAGGACGTGGTTTGAGCTGGGCGTTGATGTCATCCTCAGCGCCATTAAAGCATGTGTGCAAATAAGAAACCTCTGTCCGTTGTAGATGATATCTTACTTCACCTCAACATCATCGCCAAGACCTAACTCGCGCAGAGCCACCCTCATCTCCTCAATTTCTTCCTCAGAGGCATCCAAAATGTCCACGGCTACCATCAGCTTCAGACCCTTGCGGACTGCAAACTTCGATAAGATCCTGTTATAGAACTGGGTCCACTTTTGATGTGGTATTTCTCCATCCCAATGAGGACTTAGCGTCTTGACTGTAAGAGTCGCCGAGCCATTAACATCACCCACGGTCGCAGTTACCTTGAAGGTGCCCTCCTCTAGCCCTGCTTGGAAGACCCCTTTGTCATCAATTGTGCCGCCTGTCGCACTCCAATCTGTTTTAGCTAATGGTACTTCAACGCCATCTTCGTCTAACCCTTTTGCTGCAAATGTCTGTGTCTTGCCTGGTCCAATATGTGCATCATGAGGATAGACAGCCACACGCTTCAGTGGTCGGCCCACAACTAAGATGGTGACAGATGCAGATCCTTTGACTTTGCCAGCAGTTGCGTTTACAGAAAAAGTACCTTCATTAGTTCCTGCCGTGAAGACGCCGAGCGCATCTATAGTGCCGCCTGTTGCACTCCAGCTTAGTGCATCTATCTTTACTTCCAGGCCCTGCTCGCTTAGTCCTTTTGCTGTAAATTGAACTTCGTCTCCTGGCTTTATACTTGTCTGACTTGGGGATACTTCGATAGCATAAAGTTCTGGAGGCTTAGGCTCCTTCACAATGAACCAATCATCAGATATCTCTACTTCTTCTGGTAGAAGGCCAATATTGTAGTAGATGGGATCATATTCGCCAGCTTCAGACTTGCCCACGTAAGCAAAGATCCCGTTAGAGGCACCTTTGGAGATTGCTTCTTTTACCGCTTCCGAATTCAGCAGCCTCGGAAACAGTGGCGATGCGAAAAAGGCGTCACGGACTGACTTGGTAGACCACTCCAAGAAAGCGGGTGGCCAGTTTTTAACCAGAAAATTCGGGCTGATGCTGCTTGTGATGAGGTCCTTCTGTCTCAGTTGCAGAAGATAAAGGTCAACCAGTGTCTTTGCCGCGCTGGAATGGATCAGGCCAAGATCCATCAAGAAGATCCTGTTATCCTTTCCAAGGAGGGCGAGGTTCTTGTAGCTTCTCCACACTGCCTCCCTAAGGTCCCGATTAGCTTTGCCGATCTTCTCATTTACCTTACTTTTCTGCTTCTCGTCGAGATGGAGCTGCTCAGCTTCATCATGAATCTTCTCCCAAGCAAGAGCATTGCGGGCCTCGCTTGTTAGTGCAGCGTCGTTGTCGACCATTGACCAGATAAGGGCGCTCTTGTATGTCCTGGCTGATGTCCCATGATCTTTGGTCATAGACTCAACGAGATCTATGGTCGCATTGTCCTGTCTACGATGATCTGGAGATAGTACAATCAGGGTCAAGGCAGGATTATCCTGGATGTCGCCGCTTTTCTCAGGGAAGAACACCGGCCTTAGGATATTGCCTTCATTGAAGTCCTTAATTATCGCATTTCGTAAGCACTCATCGATTTCTGGCTTCGGGATACTTGCCTTGCGGTCTGCATGGATCTTGGGAAGCTGTATCTGTAGACCGAACCTGTAGCTTGTTCCGTCGGCTTCCAGGTAATAGCAGTCTCTTGAAAGGTTATCTAAAACCGTCTCAATGTTTCCGATATCAAGGTCTGGCTCTGCCACAGCTAGTCGTATTTCTGGCAGAGTGGCTTTGGTCCCGTGAGTCTGGCCGCCATTGGATTCAAAGAGGATGACAGTAGCCACCTTCCGGTGCAATCGGGCCTTCTTGATGGATGAACTGGCCTCATTGTCCAACCTTATCGCATGGGCCTCTTTCTTTCCTGCTATATCCGTGGTTACGGGACCCTCCAAGAGGTCTTCGCCTAACTGCTCGAAGATGGCAGCGCGGAATATAGGGTCCTCTAAGGGAGCCGTTCCCAAGCCGATTAAAGCGTCCGAATGAGCACCAGCATAATTTTCCTGATAGACCTTAGATACCCATAGAGCAAGAAGGCGAAGAATACCGCGTGTCCTCTGGAACCTGGGTAATGATTGCCATTTCGTCTCAAAGACGGAGAGGACCATGGGGTGAAATGGATAAGTTGCCTCAAACACTTCCTCCGCATGATCGACAGGGAACCAGCCCGGAACTTGATGTTTATGGGCTTTGACCCAGGCAGCATAAGATTTGCAGGTCTTTTTAGCTTCAGTGCTGAGCTGAATCTTTCCATTAGGGGATATTTCATCAGAATCCCACTCGAACAGCCTCCTGCGTATAATCTCAGAAGTCTCTGCTTCGGCCGATATCATCACCGCTTTGCCGTGCTTATCCATGATCTTCTTGAAGCTGTTATAGTCAGAGAAATCGGCCTCGTTCATCTCCATCTGGGAACCGGGAATTGAGACCACCAGGACAACTCGGTCCTCACCGCTGGCTACGTTTGTCAGGTTCTGGATGAAGTTGTAAAGCTGATCAGAGAGACCGGACTCGCGGTTTCTGCTGATGTAGTTCATCAGCTCGTCCATGAGGATGAGGCAAGGCCGGTCTTTAGGCAGGAAACTACGGATCACATCGCCGCCAGGCGCTATCTTCTGTTTATCATGTTCTTCGACTACAGCAAAGCCATGCTCACCGCTCAACTGGAAGGCTATCTCACCCCATGGCGTCTTTCTCAGAGGCTCACCATTCCCGCCCTTTCCAGTTATAGAGTCAAATTCAGTGCCCACAAAGACAGCTGTCGCAGCCTTTGGCACACTGTCAAGACCTGCCTTAGCCAGGATCTTGTTAACGCCTAACCATCCATTTGCATCCGGGCCATTTCTGGCTAAATGGTAGAGGAGGGTGAGGGCGTGAGTCTTTCCTCCACCGAACTGGGTGGCCATGTTGAAGACTGCTGAAGTTTCCGTCCTTTCGCCCGAAAATCGGCGCTGTACCTCCGCCGCCAGTGCGGTCAGGTTCTTGGTGAGGTAAGTCCTCTCCAAGAACTGTTTTGGGTCCTTGTAATCATCAGGTGCTTTGCCATCCCTGACTCTATCGAGGTTGACAGCGAATTCCGCTGCGTCCATTGGCTTGCCTTTGCGCAGATCTTCACGCGGGGTAGCCGATTTATGCCAGGGCGTAAGTGCCATCTCCTAATACTCCCACTGATGGAAATTGATTACATCACGTTAAAGTTTCCGGTGTTATTGTCAAGCTGCCACCACTTGAAGAAGCCATAAGGAAAGGTGGCTGAATCGTTCCTGCTGCCAACAACCACATAGGTCTCGCCTTTGAGGTTCATGCGATCTGCAACAGGTAATGCCTTTACTACTTCACGACCAAGGTAGCTGACCAGTGCCGGTGCGTCAGCGAAGCTGCGGCGGTAGCAGAAGACGATTCGCAGATCTGATCTGACGCAGAGGACCTTCCAGAGGGAATAAGCGATCCTTTCTTCGTCTGGGCTGTTCTCCAGCTCAACGACTGCGACTGGAAAGCTCCAGCCTCCGGTTGATGTTGGAGCGAAAGCCATCACGTCCAGGGTGAGATATTCAGAGTGAGGAACCGGCAGGATATGCAGCTTATTTCCCCTGGCCGCCGACATCCAGCCCAGGCTCTCGCAGGTCTGGACAACGATCTCTGTGAGGTATGCCGTCCAGTCCGCTAGCCGCTCATCCAGGGCCGCCCCCCGGAGCAGATCGGCGTTCTCATAGCGCTGGACGGTCTGTAGGAAGGCTTCTTTCCACTGATTAGCGATCATGCAAAGTTAATCCTGAAGAGGATATTCTTGACTCGATATAACCTTTTATTGCTACGCATTCTGGAACTAGGGAATATTTCAGGTAACAGAAGGATTGCGGAGGATTGAAGCCAGGAATTTGCTCCTTTGGATCTAAGGGTGCATCGAATATCTCCACATTTTTAATTTCTATCGCGAAGCCGATTTTGATATCTTGGAAATAATCAAAGAACTCAGCTTCATTCATCCCAGAAAGATGGCCCAATTGATCCCATAATTCTTTAGGACTATCTCTAATTATATTGCCTATATTAAATACACCAACTATCCTTTTTATCGGGGAGGTCGCATAAACGTAAACTTCATAAACATATTTATTATTAAATATAAATTTGCGAAACTCATACCTTTTTGCTCCGCTCAATATTAACTGGGCATATTTCGGCCTAATGGACAGTATAACGTTCATCGATATCGCCCATTTTCTTTATTTGTGCGTATTTTTCGCTAGATATCGCCATCACCGATTGTGGAGCTGCTTTAATGACTTGCCCATCGATTAGCCTATCTAGGTCCACGGATCTCATTAAATGGAAGTGATGTCTGAACAGGAAAATTGATACTGGACTTCTTTCTACCCACTTATTAATTTCTTCACGGGAGAAGACTGTTCTCTTTCCAACGAGTTGAAGTATTTGTCCTGCATCTTCTACGCCAGTGTATACTGCTTCTACGACACCTAGGGATGTTATGGCTTGCTCATCTTCCGATCTATAGAATAGTATGAGATCTCCCCGCCTCATTCTTTTAATATTTGAATGTGAGAGATAAGCTTTCTTTATGGTATTTCCTTCAACAACGAACTCATCGGCGTATTCCGGCAGCGTAATTTGTCTTCTGGAAAAGTCGGTAAACAGCTTGTTATGATACTCGGGAAGAATAGGAACAACGAATTTCTTCACGTGATCTCCATCATAAAAACTAGGATAAAATATTTTGGATATTTCGATTGGAGATAATCTCTTTGCCTCATCACCCTCGACCATTAGCTTTTTAACAAAGATATCTTCGCCATTATTCTTTACGGCTATTTTATTGAAGCCATATTCTGATATCAACTTAGCCAAAGGGTCATTGGGTTTAGTAAAATGAGTTAGATATATCTCATCGACGCTATTCTTAACAGAAACATCTACCGCCATTTTAATAAATAGCTCTCCAATTTTATGCTCAATGTATGTAACCTTTAGCATTGATACCTTAAGCCTCTTTCTTTCCGGGAGATGCGGTTTTGAATCCTCGATTGACTCTGTCTCCAATTTATAAATAAGAATTGCTCCTATAGTGCCATCTTTCCTATAGTACACCCAGCTTTTTCGACCCTCCGTTGAGATCTTTTTAAACCAGTCTTCGAACCCCGGCTTGTATTCTTCTTTTAGCGTGTCGAAAATATGATCATCATAATTCAAATCCCGAACTAACTTTCGCTTCAACGGAAGGGGCACTATTTTGGTATCTTTATTTATATAACTATTAAAAATCTGCAGCGCTTCTTCGACCAGAAGAACTCTGTCGTCTAAGTCTTTTGTGCTAGCATCTTTATGAAGGTCTCTATCCTCTGTTACCAAGAAGTCGATTACGAAGTCAGCTCTCCCTAAGTCTTTCAGAGATAACGGTCCTGTCATTACCTCTGCCCCGACTTCTTTTAAGACATCTAAGAGATCTTGTAGATTATTCGAAAGAACGTGATCTGCCGTTATCTCACAGATTTTACTATCCAGCAGAATCCTCATTATTTTTATCCTCTCCAGATCGTGCATTTACAGATGTGCTATTCTTAGGTTCATTTCATCTTACCCTTTTGTTTCTCGCATGCCCACATAAATCTGACGTCCGCACCCCGAAACATTTATTAAGGATGGTAAAGGTTTCATTTTAGAAATAACTCGCGGGCAGTGGGCCAAATGGCCGTTGTGCGTTGCTTTGGCAATTCTCGCTGCCCGTTTAAAAAACCTAGAATTTTTCTGCATTTCTGGTCAGAGATATGTAACCTAAAGATGCATCTCTCAGCTTTTGCGAGCAACTGCCATCGAAGCTTGCCACGTATATCTCCTTCCCCATATCTTTCACGCCCTCAACGGCCCTAAAGAAGTCGGCATCTCCTGCGCAGATGAAAGCTACATCGAATGCATTTCTGGAGGCTAATAGCAGCAGGTCCGTAACCAGGGCGACATCAACTCCTTTCTCATATCTATCGGTCACGTTGCCGCTCACGTCTCTTATCACTTTCAGATCGAAGGTTTTAACGTCGAATTTGAGGAAGCTGTTGAAGACAGAGTACAGCTCCTCTTGAGATCTGATCTTACTCTCTGGCTGGGATCTGTCCACAGCGCAATACATGATAACCCTTGTCAGGTCGTATCTCTCGATGGCCGCCTCCGCAAGAAAGCTTACGAGCTTCTGGTAATCGAACTTGATGTTCTCTTGCCGCGATCCCCTGAAGATGTTGGAGTTGTCAATGAAGATCATCAGACGTTTCATATTGCCGTCCACCAGCTCATAGCCCGCAGCCCAAGGCTATAATCATATCCACTCAAATCCCCAGGCTCTTCTTCCTGGTCAGCACTCCTTCCACCCACCGCCGCTCCTCGCTCCCTGCTGGATAGAGGGCAGATAGCGACTGAGCGAGGCTCCAGAGCCCCTGATCCTGGCCGATATCCTCTTCTATGAACCGTTTGAGGGCATCGCTCCGGCCATTGGAGAAGAGGAGCATGGCCTGATGGAGTCTATCCAGGACTGTGGAGCCGGGAGCCAGTAAGCTTAGTTCGCCCGATGGCCCGCTCGTCTCGG
>JAPKYD010000061.1 GCA_026394475.1 Methanothrix sp. | reverse complement strand
TCCGGGGATAAGGTACAATCGCCCCTGAAGTTCACCATAAAGATAGGAGAACATGCACCTTCAGGGACATATCCTCTGAAGCTCAATCTCTCCTACGATTATCAGGACAATGTCAGAGTCGATGCCTCTGAGCTCTCTACCAGCGGAAGCTCGCCCACTCTGGTCAACTACAGGGTCTCCTATGTCTACCAGAAGGCCAATCAGACCGCTCCCATATCCATCATTGTGAAGAAGCAGGCGGACTTCGAGATAGCTGAGGCCGAGAATACTCTGTTTGCAGGAGCCAAGAAGGCTACCATTGAGGTCACCTACCAGAATATCGGCGACGATTCAGTCAAAGATGCGATAGCAAGGCTGTCCATCTTCAAGCCCTTCTCTTCGACCGATGATCAGGCGTTCATTGGAACGCTTGCCCCTGGGGAGGAGAAGAAGGTCGTCTTCAGGATCGATGTCGATTCAGATGCCACGCCCAAGGACTATGGCATAAACAGCGAGATCAAGTACACCGATGTCAATGGCGATACGATCATCTCAGAGAGAATGAAGATACCGGTGCAGGTCAAGGCTGCCTCAACGTCTCTGCTCCTGCCGGCCATAGTGATCCTCGTCATCATAGCCGCAGCAGGCGGGTATATGTACCGGAGGAAGCAGAAGAAGGCCTGAGCAAAAAGCCCTTCCTCTGCATTTTTCTCTTTTGTTTCTAACTCTCTTTCGTCCTATGGTCTTTCGGCCTGTAGCTCGGGTCCCTCTCTCTCTGCAAACCCAAGGGAGAATCGAAGTGCTCCTCGTAGGGCTTGATATCCAGAATGGGTGTGCCCTGCAGCGCATCCAGGCCTGTGACCTTTATTCTGTTCTTGGTCACTTCCAGGACCTCGACCACCGTTATTCCCAGAGGATTGGGGCGGCAGGGGCTGCGCGTTGCCAGCACCCCCCGCTTGGGAAGAGAAAGATCACCCATGGGGTGGACCTTGTCTCTGTAGCCGGGCGATCTATCCAGATGGTATATTACGATAAGATACCTGAAGCGCTCCAGACCCTCTAGGGCTGGAAGGTACCTCTCCTCTATTACCAGAAAGGACGCCGAGTTCCTGATCTTCTTTGGGTCGTCGGGCTTCTGGAAATCATTCTCCACCACGCCTATGGGGTGATAAATTAGTTCCTGCAATTGATGCCTCCTGTGCGCATATCAAATCCTGAATCGGTTGAACTCACGAATGTCTCCCATTTCCATATCCAGATGATACTTTGATTGGAGGTAATAAATATTCAATTCAAGTAAACAAAATTTAAACGATCTCCAATGGAGTGAAGGCGTCAAACCATCTAAAGATCGCTACGTATCGCGATGATAATGACGCATTCCCCGCGGAAAGGCAGAAAAGCCAAAGCTGGATGGCAAGAGCTGCCCGCCAGCTGGCTTCTGTACGATCTTTAACAGCTTGCGAATTTACACAGGGTTGACGGCCCTCGCGGTCTTATGCTCAGGTCATGGCCATGAGCTCGAGCTTCATCCGGTCGGATTGATCAGAGCCTGCACTCGCTTCGGCTTTCTGGGCCTCTTCTTCAGGCACATAGGCCAGGTAGAGCTTGCGCCTCTTTCCTTGGGTCATTTTAACGTGCTTCGGGTCGATCTCCAGGGCGCGCTTCATCACGCTTATGACTGTGGTCTTGTTCAGGCCGAGCATGTCCACCAGATCGCTGGTGGTATATCGGCCAGGTCTCTCGGCGATGATCTCGATGAGAGAGCGAGCGTGATTATCCAGGGCCTTGCCTTCGCCTGAACTCTGCTCCTGAACTGGCGCGGGCCGCCCCTGCCGGGTTCGGAGCTGGCTCTTCAGGTCGGCCACATCTTTGGAGAGGCGGTCAACCTGATCGATCAGCCTGCCCAGGAGCTCCACATCGTTCTGCCTGGAACCGAGCTCTACAGACATCTTTTCGATGGCTGAAACGAGCATGACCATGGCTTGCACTTCTTTTCTTTCCTTTTCTACCTCTTCGGCTTTTGTTTTGTATAGCTCTAAAAGCTCTTCGAACATCTATGGGCTACTCCTAGTATCTTCTAGCTTGATCTTGTCTCGAAGCGAATTAAAAGATTGCCGAACATTGGTGAACTATCTTAGTATAAATACTTTTCTTAGAATTATCAGATTATGGGCCTTCTGGGGTGTGTCTTGTCATTTCTTCTCCCTGCCAGGCGGGAATAATAAATTCCGAGGATATGCTCTCACAATCTCAGGCAACTCTTGAATATCCCTTATGATCTCGTCCGCAACCTGGCACAGTTCCAATGCCGGGCGCGTGTCCTGCTGCACGGTCAAGACGCTCAGATCGGCCGCCTTCAAAGCGTACAGGTCGTTTAAGCCATCGCCCACCATTACCACCCGGCGGTAATCCTTCTTCAAACCTGCTACTATCTCCTGCTTGCGCCTGGGGCTGGCGACGGCGTAGACTCGCTTTGGGTTTATGCCGTAGTCCTTGAGTCTCACGAGGCTGCGCATGCTGTCTCCCGAGGCCAGATAAACATCCGCCCCCAGGCTTTCTAGACGGCTCAGGACTTCCTGCAGTCCGGGAAAAGGAACGCCGCCGGTGCTTAGAGAATGGGTTATCTCCTGCAGGTCTTCATCCACAATCATGCCCACGGTCTGATATCTTTCCGGGCACCTGGCCAAGACCAGCTGGTGTACCTCCTGGAGCTCGCGGACCTTGGCTTGGGAGCGGCGGAGGATGCTCACGGCTTCGTCTTTGGAGATGGGACTGCTACTGCAGCTTATCTCTACACCATCCTCTCGACCTTCGATAAGAGTGCATAGAGGATCGTCGGGTCGGCAGAAGATTATGAGCTTCGGATCTATCTGAGGCACCACCAGGGCCCTGCCTCTCTTCTCCATGATCAGCTCCCAGGTAACGATCTTCTTCAGAATGATGTCCCGGCCGATATCCTTGGCCACGCGGTACATCTTCAGGATGGTGCCTGCTACATCCATGACCACAGCAATGTCTCTGGGCATCTATCTTAAGATGGATGAAGGTAAGAGATCAAATTATCGGATGGTGTACGATTGCCATTGCCGGAACTGTTGCTAAGAGAACATGCCGCCAGGTGAACCCTGCCTGGCCCTTGGGATGGCCAGGAAGTGATAGGTATTTACTCTGGAATTTCTAAAAGGTGATCATGCGCGCTCTCATCATTCTTTTGCTCTTGGCGTCCTCGGTCCAGGCCGCGACAGTGACCGTTGGGCCGGGTGGAAGCATTCAGGCTGCCATATTTGCGGCTCATCCTGGAGACTGGATCATAGTCCGGGAGGGCAAATACTACGAGCATCTCCAGGTGAACAAGCCCGTCACCCTTGCCGGTCAGGGGATGCCGGTGCTGGATGCCACCGCCAGCGGGAGCGCCATTACTCTGAACGCCGATGGGATCACGGTGGAAGGCTTCAAGATCATAAATGCGGGGAGCTGGCCCACGGAGAAGACCTCCGAGGCGGGAATCAAAGTTCTATCTCATGACAATAGGATAATAGACAACGATGTGAGCAACAACTTCAACGGCATCCTCCTTCAAGGGGCGGAGAACAACAGCATTTTCGACAATCAGGTGTCGCGCAACTTGGGATTCGGCATCCGCCTGGAGGGCTCTGGCAATAATACCATCTATAACAACAGCCTGGATGAGAACAAGCAGAATGCTTTCGACGACGACCTGAACCACTGGGATAAGAACCACTACAGCGATTTTGACGTTCCAGGGGAGGGCTGCATCGATCGAGGAGAGGGTCTATGCGAGCGCGGCTATGTCCTGTCTGGAGAACGGAGTATGGACGAGCATCCCAGATGCAGAACGCCGCAAGAATAAATATTCCCTGAAAATTTGCCTGGAGAGGAAAACAATCTTCTCTCTGCTACAATAACTTTTTTAGCTAGAAGATCCAATTAGTTCTGTAGATCTAAAGGGGTAGAAGAACGAAGGGAGCAGCGATAGCTCTGTTGGTTCTCTTCTCCCTGGGTCTGGCTGCAGGAACACCACCCATCACCGAGCCGATCCAGGATGGAGAGTTCTGCAACCGGCTGAAGGTGACGGGGACGGGCACCTTCGAGGTGGGCGTCTCCGTAAAGGATAAGCAGCTTGCCCTGGAGTACTACAATATCATGTACGGCGACGGCGACCTGGAGATGGACACAAACACCGTCGAAGCGCAGAGGGCAGCCAAGCTTCCTGGCATGGGTAATGGCTCAGCTGTGCCGTTAAACCTCTGGGAGGACACGAGGATCGCCTACTCCGGCAAGACCCCCATGGTGGGAATGAAGTACGTTCACTCCAAGGCATTCTGGGGAGGCATCGGTGCGGAGGTCATGGAGACCTTCGCGGTCACAGAGATGGAGCGGGAGGGAAGCACCTACTTCGCCTCCACCAACCCCGCCTCCTACATGACCGACCCGAGGAGGATCGCGGAGATTCTGAGCACGAGTCCTGTCCATACCGTGGGCATCCAGACCAAGAATGCCTTCAATGGAACCTGGCAAACGGACGCCAAGATGCACAAGATGTTCAGCAAGGATGTCAAGGTCCACGAGGCCTTCACCGGCAAGTTCGAGGTGGAGAAGCTTCTCAAGTTCCATGAAAATCCTGTGGAAGAGAAGCAGCAGACGGGATGCGACGGCATAGACTGCTAAAAAGATGATCGCATCTCATTGCGGTCCTTTCGCTTTTGGCTCAACCGAGCACAGGCTATTTAATCAGCCAGGGAAAGAGGATGGGCAGCGGTGAGTCATTGAAGAACTCAATTATATTTGGCTTGATCTTCTTGTTATTGGCCCTGAATTGCTTTGCAGCGCCTTTGCAGCTCAGCGGAGACACAGGCAGATCCCTCCTGGGGACGATCGCCAACAATACCACCAATCAGACCAACTCCACCAATGGGACCGCAGGAGGCCTCTGGAGCTGGGGAGAGGTGCCGGTAGGTCATTCGATCAACGCTTCCGGCGAGCTGGTCACAAATCCGACCGGAGACGACGGCCTGGTGGCAGTGCCCCTCTGATCGACGAATCCATCTTGTGGCCTCCAAATCATTGGAATAGCTGCTATCTTCGCGTAATAACTGGCATGGGGATAGAGAAGGCAGCAGAGACATAGTTCCGCGGCATTTTGACCACCAGGTATATCATCCAGATCAGTCATTTATAAAGTGCTGCATTTGCGTCGATTCAAAGAGATTTGTTGAGATGTTTTTTGTAGCAGGTTCGATTCTTTGAATCGATACAAAAGGTAAGTGAATTAAATGTTTGAAAGAAAATATGAAAGCAGCGGTAGCAGCAGAGGCGGCTACAACAGCGGTCCAAGAGAGATGACAGACGTAACTTGTTCGGAATGCGGTAAGCAGACCCAGGTCCCCTTCAAGCCGGACGGAACAAGGCCCGTTTACTGTAGCGAATGCTATCAGAAGCACAGGCCTGCTAGACCTGCCAGAAGATACTGAATCGATTTGATTATCACTTAATCGATCTGTTTTAACCAGACTGCATCCGCAATTGCGGAACAGGTAATGCAGGGCACGAAGTTGCCCTGCAAATTTTTGACTCCTAGCAGGTTCATGCAGTTCTTGGAAAGCTGATCTGGCTTAGGTGGCAAGCAGACACTGATCGAGGACAGAAGATAATAGTTGAGAGAAAGACGGCTTATGCAGGCAAATCATGCACCAGGGGAGCAAAAGGAATTGATTGAGCACAAGCAGATCGCAATCTATGATCCATCATCAAACCTGGCGATCGAGGTGGACGAAGGAATAGCCACTCTGCTCAAAGCCATCTGGGATTTTGGAATTAAGACCTGCAATTCCTGTCAAGAGAATAAGCCAGGCACTATATGGATTGAGTTCATCTCGACGGAAGATGTAGAAGCATTTTTAACCCGCGTAATGTTGGGCCTTGATCCCGTAAATAGCCCTGATGCCGATGATTGGCTATACTCCAGGATAATGGGTGCGAATGGAGGCTGGCAGTATACCGCACATCCTCATGACGCCAGAGAATACATCGATGAAGAGAAAGGTACGGTGGAATTGAACGCCTCCGAACCTTGTGGAATAGCATTATCGATATCGATTCGCTTTCCAGTCGGAGATTATGAAAGACTGCTTGATCTGGTAGGCAGATAGCTGTAAAGCGATATTTATGATTTGAATTCGATGAACGAAGGAATCTGAAATGAAGCGATCCAAAGTCCCAGAGATGGAGAAGTTTGACAACATAGTCTCGGAGCTGGTGCGGAGAGATGTTGTGGTATTGATGCACCGCCCGACAAGATGGGGCTATGTCGTGGACGCTGTCGTCCCTTCGGCAAAGGTAGTCGTTCTGAAGATGCCGAATCTGAGCAGGCAGACCAGAGAGGCCATGAGCATGTTCCGGGATATGACCAATAGGCTGGAGAGTGATGGATATCGCGTCCTCATAGTGCCCAAGAACAGTATGAGCAAAGAGCAGATAAGTGCCTTCTGTGATCGGATCTCGGTTGAACCATCTCCCGCTGCGGCATGATTCGCTTTGCATCTTTCCACGATGCGGGCATATTTCAGAGGAGTGCAAGACAGGAAGGATAGCAGGAAACCAGGGCGGCAGCCGCCGGGCGCGCAGGAGATGGGGGCAGAAAAGCATCTTAGCGAATCCAAACGTTCTTTCGTGTCCATTCCGGGGCATGGACTGGGCAGACACCGACGATTGGGACCTAAGGAATGCAGCAAATCGAAATGAGGAGCCGATATGACCTGTGATCGTTGTACTAGAGCACCGGTGGGTGCATGCGTGGGCGAGGCGTTCTGTGCCTCCCTCCATCTGACGGACGAAGACGCCTGCGGGCTGGCGGCTGATGTCTGCCTCTCCTGGTGGCAGAAGAGAGATGAGGATACCGAACTGGATAATATGCTCTGGGAGATGTCGGAGCAGCGAATCAATGAGCTGGCATGCGATCCAGAGAAGGCCCGTGCGTATCTGGCCGAGCAGGGAGCTGACTGATCGGACTCCTGTGTTATTCTATTTCCTTTGCACAATTCTGGTAATGGCAGTCTTCATCAGATATTCCGTCATGCCATTTGGCGTTTCTAACACTATGCATTCTGCGTCTTCGTCCCGCAATATCCCGCTAGTTACGCCTGGTTCCCCTGATTCTATCAGGCGATTGATCGTGGGGACCGTATAAATTACGTCTAAGGATTTTCCTTTCAGCCCTGCTATGATCGTATTACTGGTCATTAGTTCTCTCACCTTCAAGCTAAATACTTAATTTTCCATTAAATTTTAAAATGGTTTATCTCCCGCCTCAAGTTGCGATCTACAAGAGCGGAGCCATACGACCTCGCAGCAGAGGTCTATACTCTCCTCCACACAGGGGCCGCAGGATGCGGCGGCGGATATACCAGGGTTTCACCAGAGCGGCAGGCTGCGTGACAAATTCAGAATCTATGAAGAGAAATAATTGGCTATTTCTTGAAAATAAAATAGCCTCGATTGGATTTGCAGCCTTCTACCATCTAGCGACTCTGACTGGATGTGACTTCCAAGGACCTGATCTACTCATGCTCTCCGGTCTGGAACTTCTCGGCAAACCCCTCGATCTATTCGGGGTCGGCTCTGCCGCCGCACCCACAGCGTTCTTTGCCTGTTCTGAATGATATTGGTGCTCCATGACCTCTATTTTCACCCTCGTGAGCTTCTCGATGTCCCGAAGGAAGCTCCGTTCTTCTGCTGCGCAGAAAGAATATGCAAAGCCTTTCGCTCCTGCGCGCCCCGTACGACCGATACGATGAACATAGCTCTCAGGCTCGACAGGCAGATCGTAATTTATAACATGGGATATGTCATCGATGTCAATGCCGCGTGCAGCAATATCAGTTGCGACAAGCACCTGTAAGTGGCCGGATTTGAAATCATGCATGGTCTTGGTGCGCTGGTTCTGCGACTTGTCTGATCCACAAAAAAAACACGCTGTTTGATGCACTCGAGCGTGCTCGCCTGGGGAGCCGCCTCGACACGTACTGCGTCCTTGAGAAGTCTTTCGGCAAACTCGCCTGTCTGCTGCGACATGGTGGCCGAGAAGAAGAGTGATTGACGTTTCAGTGGCAGCGCCGAGACGATCTTGCGCACATCCTTGATGAAACCCATATCTAGCATCCTGTCTATCTCGTCAAGAACGAAGAACTCGACACCCTTCAGCTTTATGTAACCTTGATTCATCAGGTCGAGCAGCCGACCAGGTGTGGCGACGAGGATATCGACGCCTCGGGAAAGCATCCTGACCTGTGGCCCTTGATGGACGCCACCAAATATTGCTGTATGCCTGAACCGGAGAAACTGACCATAGGTGGCAAAGCTCTGATCTATCTGTGCGGCGAGCTCTCTTGTCGGTGCGAGCACAAGTACGCGCGGGGCTCCTGGAATGGGAACCTTGAGCTCTTCAGACATCCTTTGCAATATGGGCAACACGAATGCTGCGGTCTTGCCCGTGCCCGTCTGGGCGATGCCCATCAGATCCTTGCCCTTCAATAGATGCGGTATGGCCTGCATCTGTATCGGAGTGGGTATGGTGTATCCTTCTTTGGCCAGTGCGCGCTGAAGCGGATCTATGATATTTAGATTTTTAAATGACATTTATACCTCTTGATGATTATTGGGATTTGAGCTCTCTGATTTGGTTGAAGGTTTAAGATATCGTTTCTGTTATCGATACCACTCGGATATGTCTCGTCTCTGAAAACAGATTGAGTCATATCTACTGCTATGCATTCAGAGAGAAACTTCAACCGGGTGCAGAGGCACTTCATGGAGATTGTATTTCTGTTAAACCGAAGTGATAATATTATAATCAACTCGTTTTAATGTCGCCTTGGCTACCTAGACGGCCTGTTCTCTTGGTAGCATTCCTGGCGATATACAGGCCGAGATCCGTCTGGTTTGAAGGGAACCTGGGTATGACATACACAATCTGAACAGGTCACGTTGGTTATATCTTGTGGACCTCTATCGAAGCCGTCTCTGCTATTTCCAAATCTCATTTAATCTGCGTACCCTTTGTATCGATTTCAAGAATCGATCGTGCCACAAAAACATCTCAACAATTTTTTTGAATCAATGCAATGAAGCTATCTCTTAAAGTGTTCTCTGGACTATATATCTGTCGGTCAAAAATGCTGGATCACTCAACCAAGAGTGATCTGACTCGCCACAATGAGTCATTTTTTTCTCAATGGCTCTCTTAAAGGCAATCATAAATAGCTCTTTAGATAAAACGCAGTAGGAATCCTCAGCACGTGAGCATAGAACTGGAACGCATAATGAATCGAATAGATATCTATAAAAAGTTCTTTTTGTATTTGTCCTTTATGCCATCGAATAAGCTAGAGTTTCCTGAACCTTATAAACATGAACACCCTCCTGTCTGCGATGCTATCGAGCTTTTTGAAAAACAACTCACCTCTAGCCAGAAGGCAGCAGACTGGGTTGCGGAGACGGTTGGATCATGGAAATTCATTTTTTTGCAGACCGTCATATTTGGTTTTTGGATTTTGATGAATGTTACAGGTTGGCGTTACCATTGGGACCCTTACCCTTTTATCTTGATGAACCTGGTTCTATCTCTGCTGGCCTCCTATGCCGCTTCGATCATCTTGATTAGCCAGAACCTTCAAGAAAGACGTGACAGGATCGAATCACGCCAACACTGTTTGATCAATGAGAAAGCTGAAGAAGAGGCCCGTGTAATCTTAGACCATTTGACAGCTCAGAATAGGGCTCTAGCTGCAATTTATGAGACGCTACAAGAACTTCAGATAAATGCCGATAAAGCAAATGTAGGGCCTCAGCTGAAGCCCTCATGAACTCATATTTTTCGCATCCGTTTCTTTAAACCAAATAGTGTCAAGCACCCTCTTTATCAATTTAACTCCAGTTGAATGCCAACACGGCAGTAAAGAATATGCCAGCGCCAGGGATTCTACTCAAAGTCTCCTGGCATCATTTGTTCCCGTCCAAGGCTACAGCCATGCAGTGATCTACTCGTCTGTCGGCTTCATCGATACGGATATATATGGGGCAATTAAGATCCTTCAAAGCATCATTTCCGATATTTCCCAAAGAATTTCCGCACAATCCATAGAAGAGCGGGATGCCATCTGAGAATCCGGCCATCTCACTTATATTTTGTATACCACTCCTTGTATACGTGCAAAATCAGAAGGTCAAAGAAGCTAGGCATTGATTTTACGCCTCGCCCTCATATGCACACTCCATCTCTTTTCCAGACCATTCGCCCATTGTTGTTCTTGATTAGACAGTAGCCTAGCTTTCTGAGTTCGGTACGTACACGATCAGTTTTGAATCCTAAATTATCTGCGATAGTCCGAATCTCTCTGCGGTCATAGACGAAAGATTTGAATCGACTATTCTTTGAAATATACGTATCGAGATCTACTGCATGCAGGTCCTTGCGTCGAGCCATTGCTTGCGCCTCCCTCCAGTTCGCTTACTTGGTTACTCCTCGATCTTCACATTGTGCCTCTCGAAGAACTCTTTTAAGGCCTCTTCGACCACTTGGCTTTGAGCCCGCAAGCTGCTTTTGGACTGTGCGGTGTAGACCTTCAGAGTTTTGGACACCGGTTCGGATAAGGTCAATGTAGTTTTTTGCATCGCTCTCCATAATGAGGCTTCGTGTTTATATATCTTACGTATCTGAAAATTTAGGTACCAAAATCGTTTTATGTAATAACATCCTATTAGATTTAGATTCATAAAAGGAGGAATCAAAAAATGGCAAATGATCGGGCAGAGAAGGCGAAAGCTGATACTAAGAAAGCAATGTCTGACATAGGGAACAAGATGGCACATGCAAAAGCTGATGTAAATGCTGATGTGGAGAAGATCAAGGCCAATTTCGGGCATGATGGGGCCGAGAAGAAGGCGGCTTATGCAAAGGCTGACATAAAGGCCCATGCTGAGAAGGCGAAGGCTGATGTCGAGAATAAGATGGCACATGCAAAAGCTGATGCTGAAAAGGCGAAAGCTGACATAGGAAAAAAGATGGCTGATGCACTGAAATAAACAATGGTGAGTATAACCAATCATCAATATTTATAGGGGTACAGAAATGGCGGACTTGCTCTATTTGGCTATAGTGTTCTTTGTAATAGCTTTGATACTTGGAGTGTTGGGAGTACGTGGTGCCGGCATATCGATGGATATTGCCAAATGGCTAATAATAGTGTTCATCGTCCTGGCGGTACTATCCCTCATATTTGGAGGCTCATTCCATACGTTTGGAATTTAGGATTGCGTATTACTTGTCCCCTAAACACATTATGGATAATGCTTAGGGGCAACAGACGTGATTCATAGCGATCACATGAGAAAAGGAGGTTTGAAATGAAAAAGATATTAGTGGCCATGCTTATTGCCACGATGATGCTGCTGGCTCTGAGCGCAGCAGAGGATGTAACTAAGTCTACTACAACTACGACCAACATGACTCCTGGCTCCGATGCTACCAAATCAACCACAACTACGACCAACATGACTCTTGGCCCCGTTGCTACCAATTCAACCACAACTACGACCAACACGACTCCTTCCTCCGAGCCTACAAGTACGACTAAATCAACAACTACGACTAGCACGACTCCTGGCTTAGAGGCAACCTTTGCCGTGGCCGGGCTCCTGGCAGTGACCTTCATAGCTCTGAGGAGAAGACGCTAAGAACCCTTATTTTTATTTATATTCTAAAAGGCTATATTTGGCTTAGGTGACACGAATTATGGTAAAAAAGCTTATAAAAATATTGTTCATGCTGGGGACTATTATCCCCATCTTCTTGGTCCTGGCGAGAAAGATGCACCACCGCCTCAATGGAAACTAATTTGATCTTTTAGCTACCGGCCCAAGACGCAAATAAGATAGCTAATGCGGTGAGAAAGACCTAAATCCTATAGATAAATTAATAGATTGAGGTGATCATTTTGAAGAAGGAAGAATTTATGCGGCAGATAGAGGGCTGCAGGCTTCCCGAGAGCTTTGATCAACATCTTTTGGATAATGCTTCTGAGATGTTCAGCAAATGGGGTATGACCACACACATGGACGAGAAGGAGCACCTTTTTGAGAGGTCTGGACTGGCTCCCAAAACCGGAGATAGCGATGCCCTAAAGAAGGAAAAAGAGGCGCTGCGTTGTGTGTGCGAGAAGATGATGGACGCTAAGCTGAACAGGAAAGACGCAGCAGTGATCATCAAGAATTTCAATAAGATCAAAGATCCGGGATTTGAGTGGGTCGAAGGATAGATCCGCTCCAATAATTTTATAAAATTATATTCATTGCCATGACCACGTGCCTTGAGAGTAAGGTCTTCGGTAGATAGTTATATCTCGATTTTAACACCGCGCCTCTTGAAGAACTCGATTAATGCTTCTTCGACTACCTGGCTTTGAGCATGCAAGCTGTTTTTGACCTGTGTGGTGTAGACCTTCAGGGTTTGGGCTACCAATTTGGATAGTGTTATTGTAGTTTTAGGCATAATGCTCTATTTGAGGTTATATGCTTATATATCTTATGGTACCATGAGATTTAAAATCTAAAATCTTTGAATTTAAAGATATCGCCTAGAGAGCGGAGGGGACTTCAGGATAAGAGATTCGTGCCCATGCCAGCCCCCCCCTTTTTGGCCGTCGGTTCGGATAGGTTCAATGTAGTTTTGAGTCCGCACTTTAATTTATTGAATTTATATGTGCATAGCTTATGGCACTTTAATATTTTGATACCAAAAGCTTTTTATTCAATGGCATCCTACTAGATAAAGAATCTCAAAAGGAGGATCCCAAAAAAAATGATAGATGATAATGTAGAGAAGAAGGCGAAAGCTTCACATAGGAAATAAGATGGCCGAGGCACTGAAATAAACAATATATGAATAATTCAGGCAGATCCGAGATGGGATTCAAAAGACTTTTGACCTTCTTTCGCTATTTGCCTGTCCCTCCCCTTAAAACTTTGAGTTCATTTGGAAATCTAAGAAGCCGGTTTAAGCAATAGTAGGTGTTAAAATGAAATATAGCAAAATTTTGCTGTGTATGACGGCGCTCGTCTGCCTTGCGTTTCAGGCATGCGCTGTATCGGAAAGTTCAGACAACACAATGGGATCTAGCGGAGATTATCTTAGCC
>JAPKYD010000010.1 GCA_026394475.1 Methanothrix sp. | reverse complement strand
ACGAAAAGGTCTACGGTCTGGAGCATCCTAACGTAGCCATCGATGTCAACAACCTCGGCGGAGTCCTGCGAGACTTGGGCGATCTGCAGGGCGCAAAGAGATTCTACGAAAGAGCTCTCCTTATATTCCTAAGGTGCTTGGGCGAGAATCATCCCAAGACAAAAACTGTGCGAAATAACCTGAATTCTCTGGAAGACAAAGGCGAAGAATGACACAACAAACTATATTCTCTTCCTTCAAACCCAAAAGGGTATCTAGATCGAATCTGACCAGGGCTGGAATTCCTGCCACAGCGGCCACATCCCGCGCCATCTCCTCCTGACCCCCCGCCTGCGGGAACAAGCATGTGAGCGCACTCGCTTTCACATTCGCATCGCAATTATATTTCACGGCATCTGGGGCATGCCCCGTTTTCTCACCTTGAAAATCTCTGTGAGAAATGATGGATGAGCTGATCGGCACCTTTTCATCGTGGCACATTGGCTCTAAGGCAGGAAGGCGTCTGCGCGGAGCTGCGCAAAGATAAAACCTCAGTAGCCTGCAAAAGAAGATCCATAAACCGATTTATAATTATTTATAGGAAGGGCGCATCATAATAATCGACTAACTTGAACACTATCGAGGCCGTGACATATAAAGGTATAGATACAGATCTGAAGCTTTATGAGGAGATCGAGCGGCATCCTGGCGAGAGCATATACGCCCTGGCAAAGGCGATGAAGTGGAGCACCGGGAAGACATACTCAGCGGCCCGAAGGCTGGAAGGGGCGGGAATGGTCCACATCGAAAAGTCTGTGAAGAATGGCCGTGAAGTGCTCATGGTCAAGCCAAAGACCTGGAAGGAGTATTTTACTCCGGAGGAGCTGGAGGAGATGAGCCGCCCTGAGTTTATGGTTGAGGTCGAAAGACTCACTCGTCAGGCGTGGCAGGAGAGCGAAGGCTGATCTCAGAGCAACATTATATTTGATGGCAAGCGCGTGCATGGGATGAGATTCCAGCACGAGCTTTATGGAACATCCATGGACCTATCATTGAGTCTCCTATCAGGACAAGAAAATATTTTCTGCCAAAGTATCATCGTCATCATATCCCATCCGGTCTCCGTCGGCACCCCAGAAAGCTCGGCCACTTCCCGCGCCATCTCATCCTCGTGCCCCTGCGCCTGCGGGTACAGGTGCGTCAGCGCCACGCGCTTCGCATTCGCATTTCTTGGCACATTTCCCAGCCTGCGCGGGCGTCGTGTGGTTCGTCACCTCGAAGGGCTCCGGGAAGGAGCACTCGCGGACGAGCAGCTCCCGGCGCCCGCCGCTGGAGCGGCCAGGCGCGAGGTGGATTATGGTGATGCCTGCGGCTGCGATAAGGATAATAATCATCGATCGTAAAAGATGAATGATTGACCTAATGGTCAGAGGGAGGAGATTTCAATTAAAACCATCTATTGGGCCGTTTCTATCACGGCAAGCATCTTGATTGTCATGGTGATCATGCTTCCTGTCTTGGCGCAAAGCGGCAATGCCGAGGATGCCAGCGAATTGATAATCCGCGGTCAAGTCGCAACAGGCGACTTCACTTGGTCACCGCAGAACTTTGCCGGATTCTATTACGATCTCGATGACAATGTAGGCACTGAGACGCTCACAGCAACCTTGAGCGACGATATGCTCAGCGGCGACTCTCCCTACGGATTACTCTATGACACCTCTGCTCAGGAGACGCCCTTCCGGTTCCAGGATTGGGGCTCCTATTACGTCATAGGCTTCCTGGGAAAGAAGTGCTTTGCCGGGTATCTGGAAGGGACGGATTCCGAGAGAAGCTACCTGTTCCAGAAATCCACAGATCGAAGCTCTCTTGGAAGAGGGCAGCTGGAGGAAGTGCTCCTGGATGACGATGCCGAGATGGGCATCTCCACGAGTCGGCCGCTAAAGCTGAAGGAAGGGTATGAGCTGGAGCTGACGGCCGTAGATGCCAAGGGAGAGAGAGTCTTTGTTCAGCTTCTAAAGAATGGCGAGGTCATCGATAGCAAGCAGCTAAATCTTCGCAGCAATGCTACCCTGGCTGACAGGACCTACTATTACAAAGACACGGTAGGCAACCAGAAGAACCTGGTCGTCATTGCTGTCCATTTCAAGAACGCTTTTAATGCAGCGGATGAGATTATTGGCACTATCGATGGCGTCTGGCAGCTCTCCCGTCTGCCTTTATCTCTGCAGGAAGGAAACAAATTCGATAAGATGACTGTGCAGGCCGTCGACCCCGCCCAGATGCGCATCACCCTGGCCAACCAGGACTATCCGATCACCCTCAGCAAGCACAAGGAGACTTTGCTGATGGGCGATATACGTCTCAAGACGGCGGACTCCGATTCTTTGAGGTACTATATTTATAAGGATATGGTAATAAAAGACTCCGGTATCTATTGAGGAGAGGGTCGAGTCGCGCCCAAGTCCGCCAGAGGAAGATGCTGTGCCTTCCGAGACCAAGTTTATCAGAAGGATTCGAGGGCACAGCCGTACTTCACGGGAAAGATGATGGACGATAAATCGGCGAAATCGAGTTGTAAGGAGCGAAGAGAAGTATATCCAAAAACGCATCCTCAATCTTTGAATGACATGATCCAGATGGTCCGGATAGATTTTGGATAGAATATCATAAACTCAAAAGTCAAACAGCGACTTCTGCCTCTTCCCTGCCTCCGGCATAGCCTCCGCCTTCGTTTCCACCTTCGGCTCGCTCTCCGCCTTCCTCGGCCTCCCTCGCTTGCGGGCTTCGGGCTTTGCCGCTACAGGCTCCTCTTGGCTAGGGCTGGCCACAGGCACGTTAGGCCCTTCCTCTGGCGGCTCAGCCAAACCAGCGCCCGCCCGCGCTTGCGTGTCCGCCGCCTCGGGCGCGCGTGCCAGAGAGCGTTGCGCCGTTCCGTGCCAGGCCAGCTCGATCTCTTCTATGGCCTGATCGGCCCGGATCTTCTGCGCCTCCTCGAAGATCATCTGCACCTTCTTGGTGGTGAGAGTGCTCCCCATCAAAAGAGCGATCTCCTCCGCCTCCAGCTCCAGCTCCGCGGCCAGAGGGGCGGCGATCTTCTTGTCTTTGAGCAGCAGCCCCACGAAGCCCATCAGCTCCGCGCGTGCAAAAGAGGCGGAGACGTGGCAGCGCCTGGCAATCGTTTGGGCCGCCGAGTCGCGGACGGCGCGCGCCTTGCGGCTCTGGCCCATTCTGCGCCAGAGGCTGGGAGGCCGGAAGGCCACGTAGCCGTGGCGGCGCGCCGCTTTGGCGGCTTGCACCCCTCCGGTCATGAGGAAGCCTGCATAGCGCCAGAGCCCGTAGTTCTGCCTTCTGCTCACCCGGCCCAAGAAGATATCCGCTCGCGCCAGGCTCTCGTAGCCATGGAAGAGATCCTCGCCCTGGTAGGCCAGCGGCAGGTTCTCGTCCACCCAGTTGATCAGATCCTCCGGGCTCTCGTCCAGATTGTACGACGCCTGCAGAGCCTCGCGAGCTTTGTCGCCTTGGAAGATGACCTCCAAGACCTTGAAGATGGAGGCCTTCACGTCCCTCTCCGCAGTGGCCACGTCCTCAGGCTTCAGCTCCTTCTGCCCCTCCGCCGCAGCCTCCAGGTCGTTGACTCCGGAGCGCAGATCGCCTCCCGCCCGCTCGGCTATGAGCTGCAAGGCTTCCGGGTCGCAGGCCACGCCCTCGGCCTTGCAGATCTCCCGCAGCGCCTGGGCGATGGTCGGGGCCCGCACGGACCGGAACTGGATGCCCTTGGCCTCATCCCTCAGAGGCTTTTCGATCTCGTAGTACTCATTGGCGATGAGCAGAACGGGCTGAGAGGTCTCCCGAACCAGGCGGAGCATGGCCGCCGCCCCGCCGCGGTCGGCAGTGCCGTGCAGGTTGTCGGCCTCATCCAGGACGACGAGGCGAGGCTTTCCGGAGAAGGTCATGCTCCGCGAGGCAGGGCCAGCAATCTTCTGGATCATTCCGGCGGTGCGCGCATCCGAGGCGTTCATCTCGATGATATCCCAGTCGAACTCGCGCGCCAGCGCCAGCGCTGCCGAGGTCTTGCCCGTTCCCGCCGGGCCGTAGAGGATGGCTGCGCCGGTGATGGGCTCACCCCGCTGCCAGGCCTCCGCCCACTGGCGCAGCTCGTCTATGGCCTTGCCGTTGCCAAGAACTTCCTTGAGCGAGCCCGGACGATACTTTTCAGTCCATTTGACGGCCATCTACCACATTCCCTCTCTTCCCGTTAGCTCCAAAATCTCGATCTCCCAGATGGTCATCTCCATCTTCTCCAGATCCTCTCGCTGGAACTGCTTTCCGCTGTGGCCCTGCATATCTTTTCCCGTGAAGGCATCGAACATCCTCTTCTTGGCCTCCGCGTCATCGGATAGATGGGCAGTGCCAAAGGCTATTACACTGGACCAGCGGTTCTCTTCGAGGACGTCGATCTGGAAGCACACCCTGGGATTTTTTGTTGCATACTCGACCTTCTTTCCCTTTCCCCGGGAGTGGAGGTAAATCTTGTCGTTGCGATAAACATAGGACATAGGAACGACGTAGGGCGCGTTGTTTAAAGAAAGTCCCAGCCTGCCGTATCTGGTCGCAGAAAGCAAAGCTCGGCACTCCTCCCAAGACAGTTCCCTGGGCTTCATGCCCCGCACTTTGGACCTCAAGGATTTTAGCTTTTGCCAGAAGCCCTTATGGCCGCAGTCACGGCCCGCGCGACATAATAGCGCCCACTATGATCAGCAGCATCCCCAGAGCGATCATGGGCACGCCGGGGAAGGCCGTCTCCACCTGAAATTTGGTGGCCCCTGCCTCAGCCCCGATGAGCTTGAAGCTGTGGTTATCCATCTCCCCGCCGCTGCTCTCCATCACCTGTACCCCCACCAGGGCGATGCCAGTCAGGATTATGAGCACTCCCATCACTACAGCCACGTTAACCTGGACCATGGAGATCTCCCTTTCTAATCACATCCATATATTTGCGATAAAGATATAGCTCGCTTCTGGTATAAATGTTTCACCTTAATAATATTCTCATCCAGTGAGATAGCGGCACATTGCTATAAGATGAGAAAGAGTTAAAGGAGTTTATAGGAGTTTATATATGATATTATATATCAATTCGATATGGTGAATTTTTGGCCACTCCAAAGCTTTTTACCTTCATAGCGCCTCTCCCACAGGGATGTTCAATAAGATCCTGATCGCCAACCGGGGAGAGATCGCCATCCGGGTGATGAGAGCCTGCCGGGAGCTGGGCATCGCCACCGTGGCCGTCTACTCCGAGGCGGACAAGAACGCCCTATTCGCTAAATACGCCGACGAGGCGGTCTTCATCGGGCCGTCTCCCTCTTCGCAGAGCTACCTGAAGATCGACAACATCATTAATGCGGCCCGGGAGACGGGAGCCGAGGCCATCCATCCCGGCTACGGCTTCCTATCAGAGAACACCCGCTTCGCCTCCGCCTGCGAGGAGAACGGAATCGTCTTCATCGGGCCGCCGAGTTCTGCCATTGACGCCATGGGCTCCAAGATCACCGCCCGCCAGACCATGAAGGAGGCGGGCGTTCCCATTGTGCCCGGCATCGAGGAGGGCATCACCGATCCTGATGAGGCGGCAAAGATTGCGGAAAATATCGGCTACCCCATAATTCTCAAACCCGCGGCCGGAGGCGGAGGAATAGGCATGAAGATCGTGCAGAGCCGCGAGGATCTGCTGCCTGCCCTCACTTCTTCGCAGTCCGTGGCCCGCAACGCCTTCGGCGACGATACCATCTACATCGAAAAGTACCTGACTGAGCCCAGGCACATCGAGTTTCAGATCCTGGCGGACAAAAAGGGAAAGACCATCTATGTCTCAGACCGGGAGTGCTCCATCCAGCGCCGTCACCAGAAGCTCATCGAGGAGTCCCCCTCGCCGGTGATGACCGAGGATTTGCGCGAGAGGATGGGCTCCATCGCCGTCAGGGCCGCTAAGGCCATCGGCTACGTGAGCGCCGGCACGGTGGAGTTCATGTACTCCCGCGGCGATTTCTACTTCCTGGAGATGAACACCCGTCTGCAGGTAGAGCATCCCATCACCGAGATGGTGACGGGCGTGGATCTGGCCAAGGAGCAGATCATGGTGGCGGCAGGCTATGATCTGGGCTATGACCAGAGCGATATGAAGATACGAGGCTGGGCCATCGAATGTAGAATAAATGCCGAGGATCCTCTGAACGACTTTGCGCCCTCGCCGGGAAAGATAAAGAGGTACAGGAGTCCAGGAGGCCCTGGCATCAGGGTGGACAGCGGAGTTTACACCGGCTACGTCATCCCGCCCTACTACGACTCATTGATCTCCAAACTGGTGGCCCATGGCAAGGATCGAAAGGAGGCCATCGCCAGGATGGAGCGCGCCCTCTACGAGTACATCATCGTGGGGGTGAAAACCAATATCATCTTCCACAAGGCGGTGCTCAGAAATGCACGGTTCAGAACTGGCGACATCAACACTCACTTCATCAAGGAGGAGAACATCATCGAATCGGTCAAGGTGATCGCCGTCGAGGACTACGAGAAGGGCAAGTCGCTGGCCTCAGTATTGGGCGCCGACACCCGCCAGATTGCTGCCATCTCTGCGGCCGTCGGATCCTACTTGAGCCAGCAAAAGGCAGGGGAGAAGAGCTGAGCTTGGCTGGCCAGGACATCTTGAGCTTCTTGGGCTGCGGTGATTGGGTATCGGGAGAGGAGATGGCCTCCCGACAGGGCATCTCCCGCGCCGCCGTCTGGAAGCAGATCAAAAATCTCAAGGCCAGGGGATATAAGATCGAAGCCTCCACCAAGAAAGGCTATCGTCTGGCCAAAAAGCCCGATCTTCTGGACGCGGATCTGATTCATTCCAGCCTCAAGACAAAGTGGCTGGGCAAAGATCTCTGCTGCCGCCGTGAGGTCTCCTCCACCAATGAGGTAGCCAGGTCGATAGCTCGCGATTGTCAGAACGGCACTGTCATTTTAGCTGAAATCCAGACGCAAGGCAGGGGCCGGCTTTGCAGGCCCTGGGCCTCGCCTCCCGGCGGCGTCTGGATGAGCCTGGTCCTCAAGCCCCAGATGCCCTTGGCCCAGGTCTTTCGCGTGAACATGGCCGTGAGCGTCGCCGTTTCCCGATCCATCCATGCCCTCTATGGCCTTAATGCCGACATCAAGTGGCCCAATGACCTCTTGATCAATGAACGAAAGATCTGCGGTATCCTCATGGAGGTCAGCGCTGAGGTAGATAGGCTGGAATATGCCGTAGTGGGATTGGGCATCAACGCCAACGTTGACGTTTCAGGATTCCCTGCGGAGTGGAATTCGACCTCGCTTTCGCAGGAGCTGGGAAGGGAGGTTTCCCGGGCCGAGCTTATCCAGAAGATCCTTCAAGAGATGGAAGAGGCATACGAGAAGATGGGCTCCAAAGAGATCTATGAAGAGTGGCGAAGGCGTTCGACTACCTTAGGAAGGCAGGTGCGAATTACCTCCCTAGAGGGCGATCTGACGGGCGAGGCAGTGGACCTGGCGGAGGACGGGGCTCTCTTGCTCAGGGCCAAAGAAGGGCTGAAGCGGATAGTGGCCGGGGACTGTGTCCATCTCCGCCCCCTGGAGGATTCGTGAGAAAGAGAACGATTCGCGGCATTGCCAAGGACACCCTGCAATTCATTCTGGAGGCGTCCCGATCGTCCTATCCATCGGAGTTCGCAGGGCTTCTGCAGGCCGAGGAGGACGTTATCACCGAGGTTCTGATCCTTCCCGGGACGGAGTCATCGAGGATGAGCGCCTTAATCCGGCTCTACATGCTGCCCAATATGCAGGTGGTGGGCTCAGCTCACAGCCATCCTTCTGCGGACCTGAGGCCCTCCGGGCCGGATGTTCAGTTCTTCTCTCGCACCGGAGACTATCATATCATAGCCGGCCCCCCCTTCGATGAGAATAGCTGGACCTGCTACGATGCAGCCGGCGAAAGACGGCGTCTACCAATCCTTGATATTGATTTCAAAGATGAAGAGATCGATGGATTAGCAGATCCCAATCGAGAGGATGAGCTTTGACACGGGTAGTAGCCACAGGAACCTTTGACCTCCTTCATCCTGGCCACATTCTCTACCTGGAGCGCTCCAAGGCTCAGGGAGACGAGCTGGTGGTGATCGTGGCCAGGGATGTGAACGTGCGACATAAGCCCAAGCCCATAGTGCCTGAGGCCCAGCGGCTTAAGATGGTTCAGTCTCTAAAGGTTGTGGACCTGGCCGTTTTAGGTGAGGAGAAGGACATCTTCCGGACCATCGAACAGCTGAAGCCGGATATAATCACTTTGGGCTTCGACCAGCACTTCAATCCAGCTCTTCTTGAGACCGAGCTATCAAGGCGCAATCTTCGCCCCAAGATCACGCGAATCGAGGCTCACGAGCCCTGTGATCTCTGCAGTTCGCGCCATATTGTGGCCAGAATCCTGGAGCGCTTCCGGGGCCGACGCATCTAAGCCGCCAAGTACTTATACGGCTCCCTCGTTTGCGGCCCTGTATGGCCAGAGTTGCGGTTGGAGGCACCTTCGATCCCCTTCACGACGGACATATCGCCCTGCTCAGGCGTGCATTTGAGCTGGGCAAAGACGGAGAGGTGGTCATTGGACTGACCTCCAACGAGATGGCCAGGGCAAGCCGGAACAGATCAGTGCGAGAATTCGAGATGAGGCAGAGAAATTTGAGGAATTCTATCAGGAGGTATTTTGGCATCCAGGATGTCAAGATCATAAAGATAGATGATCAATGCGGCTCCTCGATCTACGAGGACTTCGATTATATCGTCGTCTCCCCGGAAACTCTGCCCATGGCTCAAAAGATTAACCGCCTGAGGGAGAAGCGGGGCTTGAGGCCTCTCCACATCTCGGTGATCGAGTATCAGTTGGCTCAGGATTACGTGAAGATCAGCTCCACTAGGATAGCCGAGGGAGAGATCGACAGACATGGCAGAATTCTGACCCGCAATTAGCAAGCCTCAGATGAATAAACACATGATATCAAGTGGACAATCTTAATAGGTCAAACCATGACCGAGGCATTTGTAGAGACCGAGACCCACAGGACCAAGTGCAAATGGGTGGCCAAGGCACTCCAGGATTTTGGAAAGCCCCGGACCACCATCAGAGCGCTCTTTTACTACGCTCTGGGACGAAAGGAATCCGATTATCCCATCTGCGGAGGATTCGTGGGTGAGATCAGGGTGACCAGGCCCTATCATGAGAGCGATGGGGAGAAACTGCCTAAGTGGGCGAATAAGGCCAGAGAGCTTGGTTATGTTCCGAAAAGTGCCTTCCTGGAAGAGGTCCCCGGAGAGCACATCTTCCTGCCCGATGCCGCATCAGAGATCCGGCCTTATCGAATTGAGCTCTGGCTGAACCGGTCGGCGTTCGATCCATTGCTCCTGCCGATATGCACTAAGCAAGGCGCGGCGCTCGTCTCCATCAGCAGCCGCCCCTTGGCAGGGGCAGTGGAGCCCCTTCTTCATCGCTCCCAAAGGAATACCACTATCATCCTCTGCCTCTCAGACCTAAGCATCCATGGTTTCACTTTCTGCAGGGACCTGGCGCAGGCAGTGGCCAGAGAAAACCACCAGGAAGAAAGGGATATCCGGCTAAAGCACGTCGCTCTGACTCCGGATCAGGTTCTGGAGCGAAAGATTCCCATGGTGCCGGGAGAGAAGGGGCCGAGGAAGCATCACAACCTGTATAAAGGCTACCTCAGGCCCTATGGGCTCGACCCCCGCAGGATGGCGGAACTGGACGCCCTGGAAGCATACTACCCGAGGGGCATAGCCGGATTCGTGGAGGATACGCTCTCCAGATACACTCCGGACCTCGACCTGGACCAAGAAGAATGGCTGCTGAGATCCCGTCGATAATTTCCGCGGACAGGTCTACCGCGCTACGTGGCCTATCAGTTCTTGATCGATGACCCTGCTCTCATCCACCGCGGACAGCAGCTCGTCGTGTATGGAGCTGGGGGAGTAATAGAGCACCACCAGAACGCCCGCCTCCTTCGCAGCCTCGATGGCAGGAACGAAATCACTATCTCCGGTGACGACCACTGCCTTTCCGATAATCCTCTCGCAGCTCAGCCGGACCAAGTCCACGGCCAGAGCAATGTCCACCCTCTTCTGCACAAACTCTCCACCCACGCAGCCCAGCCTTCCCAGCTTCACCTCGAATCTGGGCAGTTTGCGCAGGGTGTAGACGAACTTGTCCATGGACGCGAACCTTCTGCGCTCCTCTTCAGTGGGAGGGCAGCTCTGGTAGGGCATGCAGTTATAGTAATAGGTTCTCAGCCGCTCATAATTGCCGCAGAGGATCTCTGAAAATCCGGCCAGGTCGATCTTTGGTTTGCCAAAATCAACGTCCAGGATCTTCGTCAGATAAGCTCCATCAATGAACACTGCCGCGCGATGATCCAAAATAGCTCCCACCTTGATGCATAATTTACTGCCGTCCTCCGGAACGGCAGCGGCCATTATCCGGCTTAACCTTTCATCCTTTGATATATCTAACTTGCGTTGGATGAGTCTATTACTTTTTCCTGGTCATCAATCATCTTCCAAAACTGCAGATATTGATATAAGCCTGGCAAAGGCCCGAGCTTCGCAGAACGGCTTCACGGGACTGCCTTTCAGCTCTTCGCGACAGATTGATCGGAGGCTTTCTCTGCTTATTGGATCGTGGTGGCCGGCGATATGGTCACATGATCTGGATCACTGGCCTTTGGCTTCCTTGCCTTCTGCTATCTTCACCAGCTTTATCTCAAAGATCAGGGTCTGCTCAGACAGCGGGTGATTGGCATCTAAAGTGACGGCGGAGCCGGATATATCCGTGATCTGCACCGGAACCATGACGCCGTTGGATGCGCAGATCTCCAGGGTCATGCCCTCCGCGGGAACGATCTCTTCCGGAAGGTCCTTCTTGTCCATCTTTATCACTCTATCCTCTCTGTAATGGCCGTAAGCCTTTTCGGGGGGAATCCGAACCGTCTTGGATTCGCCAGGACTCATCCCGACGATGGCCTCTTCAAAGCCGGGGATGAACCGACCGCAGCCCAATTCCAGCTCCAGAGGATCGGACCCTTCCGTTGTGTCAAAGAGATAGCCGTTATCGAGCTTGCCGCTGTAATGCACCAATACCTTGTCTCCCATCTTCGCTTGTGCCATCAAGATCTGCCTCACTTTTCCGATCTTTTCAGAAAATGCCTCTTCAAAACTTTGCCGCTTCAACTATTTAGCTGGTGTCCTATTCCCAGAATTCTGGCGGATAGAGCCGATGGATTTTTATTGGTCAGCGAATATCTTTTGGGAAAGGGAGTCCACAGGAAGGTCTAATATCCTAGTAGTGACCGATTGAATACTCAAAAAAAGAACGACAATGTGAAAACGAGAGCTATTGACTCGCTTGAGTTCGGTAAGTTTCAAGGTGAAATTGAGATATGTTAAGATGGAAATCTGATCGGGGGCTTGAGGCCAGGATGTTTCTGACCATGTTCCTCTTGGCTGTGGTCTACTTGGCCTTCCTGGCGGTTCTGCTGGCCATGAACACCAGCCAGACGGTCATAATCCTGTTCATTGGCGCCTTCATGTTCATCCAGTATTTCTTTTCGGACAAGATGATCCTGGCGTCCATGGGAGCAAAGGTTGTCTCGGAGAGCGAGGCTCCGGAGCTCCACCAGATGATATCCAGGCTATGCGCCATTGCCGACCTGCCCATGCCCAAAGTTGCCATAGTGAAGACCAGCATGCCCAACGCTTTCGCCACCGGCCGAAACCAGAAGAACGCTGTGGTGGCCGTGACCACGGGCATCATGCAGCAGCTCAATCGGAGCGAGCTGGAGGCGGTGCTGGCCCACGAGCTGACTCACGTGAAGAACAGGGATATGATGGTCATGACCATAGCCACATTTCTCGCCTCTGTAGCCCAGATGTTCGTGCAGTGGCTGCCCTTCTTCGGCGGCGGCAGCAGTCGCGATAGGGATTCAGGCGGCAGCTTCATAGTCCTGTTCCTGGTCTCCCTGGTGGTCTGGATAGTGAGCTTCATTCTCATTCGCGCCCTCTCCAGGTATCGGGAGTTCGCAGCCGACCGGGGCTCGGCGATCATCACCGGCCAGCCGTCCAACCTGGCCTCGGCTCTGATGAAGATCAGCGGCTTTAAGGTTCCCACGCAGGACTTAAGAAAAGTGGAAGGGCCGGTCAGCGCGCTGTTCATTGTGCCGGCCATCTCCGGCTCGTCCATCATGCACCTGTTCTCCACCCATCCCACGACGGAGGCCAGGATCGCAGCGTTGCAGAAGATAGAGCAAGAGCTGGAGGCAGCCTGAGATGGGGTTCTTGGACTCCATCTTGGGAAAGACCAAGCTTCCTGAGGCCAAGACCGATCGGCTCTTCGCCATCGCCACGGCTGCGGTCACCCTGGAGGCGAACCTGGGCCTGAAGGCCGATGGCGCGGCAGCAGTCTGCATCAAGCCCATGGAGTCCTCGAAGTACGAGGCCGCCAGGGCGGAGATCGAGGACCTGCTCAAGCTGGGCATCAAGGAGACCGGAACGCAGTACAGCATCCAGAAGGACGAGTACAACTACATCTGGGTGGTTCTGAAGGACCCCGATTTCGACGATCTGGTGACCAGCATCCAGATGGTCTGCCAGATCCTGATGGAGCAGGGCTTCGGAACGCAGCTTCTGGCCGCAGTCTATCGCTTCCGGGGCGAGGACGTAGTCTACTGGATCTACAACTTCAAGCTGGGGTCCTACTATCCCTTCGCGCCGCGAGGAAGCCAGCGGGACACTTCGCAGGAGTTCAGGCTGAGGTCGCTGATGGAAAAAGAGCTGCCCGTGGAAAAGGATGAGGCGAAGTGGTATCCCATGTGGGGGATGCCCCTGTAGTACGGTTGTAACCGCAGCCGAAATAAAGGAGCGACCTGGGTTCATCGCCCAGGCCATCAACCAACTCAAGGGAGCTACGGGCTCAAGACTTCGCTGGCAGATTCTAGCGGGCCTACGAAGGAGCAATAAGATCCACTGTGACTCGTGTGCCTGATGCCCCAGGATCAAGAGAGATCAGCGATAAAGTCCAAAAGATCTTTAAAATGATTATCATAAATACGCCGATGGACCTCAGGAAGTTGGAGAGCTTCGTTCAGGAGGTCATGTTAAAAGCGGTCGTGGGTGAATGTTACTGAAAATCATCGCGAGAATCGAATGCATAGGATTCATTTTGGCATTAAACATCCACTGAGTCATTTGTTAGCGCTTTTCAGTAGCTCACGTACGCGACCCAACGCACAAGCAGGACCTATATCTGAGATTGTAAAGCCAGGAACGAAAAGTTACCGCTACTGACCTTCACGTGCGGGGGATGAGACCCCCGCACGGGCTTCAGCGTTCTCAGTCAAGATCGCCTAAAAGTGGTACCAGGAGCGATCCCCTCACTGCAGCTTAGTTGAATTATCCATCTTGAAGGTCAAGTACGGCGAGAAGATCGAAGTGTTCTCATTTGTCTTTGGATCGATAGGCCCGTTCTTGAGGTAAAACTTCACTTTCAGGCTTCTATCAGTAAGATCCAAGAGGGCATTATAGATAGTATTGATTGGAAGCGGCATAAAAGCACCCTCGGACGCGACCATCGTGTTGGCTGAGACTGCACGCAATGCATCGGCAGTGTCCATCTCAGAGTACTTGCCCTTATGGCTGCTGGTGATGTTATACAGAGTTATGTAGCGGTTGAAGGAGTCGTAAGGATCGTTATATGGAATCATATCGTTCTCTCTTGGCAGATCCTTCGTGGCGTACTTGGAGAATATGTACATTGGGTGATTGGTCATGATATTGGGCTTGCTGCTGTTGCCGTCTGTGAAGTACAGGTTTCCGTCAGTCTTATTCCACTCGATTATCGCTGAATTTCCATGGCTATCATAGACCATATAGTGTAATCCGGCCACGGGCAGGAACTCCTTGTTGGCCAGGAAAGCTATCTTTGCCTCCTCCACGGTCTTGCAAGTCTCCAGGACGAGCCGCGTTATCTGCATACTCCAAATGCCGCTGTCCCTACCCCCTGCCAAAGGCATCTTCAGGACCGGGTCCATCTGATCATCCTCCAATGCCGATATACCCAAACCTTTGGAGTTCAGCCCATCGAGGACCATGTTGAGGTCGATGGAGCCAATTGCTAAAGTCGGGTACCCCTGATCAGGATATATCTCCATTAAGAAGTTCCGAGAGGATACTCGATTGCCAGTCCCCTTCTCAGTCTTGTTGAGGTAGACATCCATAGGGTTGAGGTAGACATCCATAGGAACCAGATACCATTCCGTGTTCCTGGAGGTTATGGCATGGCCATTGGCCGTCGTCTCCGGGGGGAAGTAGATCATGGAGCAGGCTATAGATCCCGCATCGTAGGGTAAGGTGTTGGTATCGAAGGTGGCGTTGTCTGGAGTGAGCCCATAGGCCATAGCTATACCCTTCATCCTCTCTCTCATAATGGGATAATTCCTCTCCATATAGGCCAGTCTGGCCTTGCCATAGACTGGATCGGCATATCTAGTCAGGGATTTGACTCCGTAATCACTCTGGGCGATCTGGCCCAGGGCCATGCCTATCTGGGTGTTGTTCCCTTTCAGGACGATGTGTCGCCACTCCACCTGGGTTCCATTCTCTTTGGCGATGATGATTTCATCCTTCACAATGGCGGGGTTCGTTACGGCTGCAAGAAGGCTGGTATTAGAGGTCTTTGCCCCGGTATTGGCTGTCGTAGAGGTGCCTAAAAGTGATACCAGGATCAAGAGCGATATGAACATCACTAAATAGCTTTTCATCAAAACCACTCGTTTAACTCATTTTATATATAAAATAGATTCTCTCTCAGAATTTGGGTCGTGTACGTGCCTCATTGAACAGGGACCCTGAAGGTCATCAGCTCTTTTAAAGTCCAAATGTGATCCGTAAGCCCTTCTGCCATGGCAGGTGTTCTCTGCCCCCATCTTTTAATTCCTTGATTCACCTCTAGCCGAAGAGATTTATGAGGTTTGACGAAATTATACCATGCTTGAAAGAAGTTAAAAGCATGAGTGTGCCTCTTCAGAATTTTGCTACAATTCATTGTTTTGCGCACGAACCTAGCTAATGAATTGCGAATTGTTAGGTTAAGTAGAGTGGTCAATCCGAAAAACGGCGTTCCACGTGTCTCACTAAAACAATGTCCACAGGTCCTACATTTGAGAAGCGCTGCGTTGTTCTTCCCATAGAATTCCTTCAGAACTATATTTCCTGCCCCTTTCTTTCCATAATCTGGGCAATCTTCATGCCAGCACCAGAATTCCGATAGGTCTCTCTCCGACATCATTGCTATTCCCAGATTGGGATCTTGCGGAATAGTATTAATATTTTTCAGTATGACTCATACACGACCAAAAATTGCAAAGATCTGAATCTGGTGGCTACTGCAGGGTTTCCCTGACCCTGGATTACGCTCCTCGCTGCATTTTCTCGCATAAAGTCGTTAATTTGATCCGGGCTCTCGCTCATGGATACCGCCAGGATTAGAGCCAGGGCTTCCTGGCTCGCACCCTTATGCTTGACGCCATGGCCTCCATCGCTTCAAGCTCTTTTCGCTTTCCGGAAAATACTTTTTCGACAAGGGCCTGCCCTATTGGATCGCTCCTCAAAAGGTCCAGGGATAAGATCGACTCCTCGATCACCTCGACATCCTCGAATCCTGATGACTTTATGATCTCCAGGTAATGCTCTTTTTCTACAGCTCCGGAAAGGCAGCCGACGTAAGCCTCAGCGGATTGCTTCACAAAGTCTGGAAGATCCTGGAGCAGCACTATATCCGAGACCATCAGCCTGCCGCCGGGCTTGAGGACCCGGAAGGCTTCCGCAAAGGCCTTCTTCTTGTCGGGAACAAGATTGATGACGCAGTTGGATATGGTGACATCGACGGAGCCATCCGCAACTGGAAGACGCTCCAGCTCACCCAGCCGGAACTCCACATTGCTGTAATTTCCTCTGGCGGCATTCTCTCTGGCCCGCTCCACCATCTCGGGGGTCATATCCACTCCAATCACCCTGCCCGACGATCCCACCCTCTCCGAGGCCAGGAAGCTGTCGAATCCTGCTCCGGAGCCAAGGTCGAGAACGGTCTCCCCTTCTTTAATAGCAGCTAATGCAATGGGATTTCCACAGCCCAGGCCGAGGTTTGACCCCGACGGCACCGCCTTCAGGTCCTCCTCAGAATAACCGATCTTCCTGCTGATAGCTTCAGGCGAAGCCGATGTGCAGCACCCGCTCTTTGACGGACAGCAGGAACCGCCCTGTCTGGCGATATTTCCGTATCCTTTCCTTACCAGGACCTTCAATTCCGCATCTTTTATCTCTGAATCCTTCATCGTCATCATCTCCTTATTCTTTCTCGGTCATTTGTTTTGGAATATCTCTTTTGCAACTGGCCCAAGGAAGCCCTTGACCATCTCCTCCAGATTCTCAACTTTTATCAGCGAGAGGCAAAGGACCTTGCCGTCCTTCTCCCAGCTCACCACTGCCATCTTGTCTCCGGCGCAGATCTTTGCCTTATCTCGGATCTCTTTGGGAAGCACCATCTGGCCTCTCTCATCCATGCTAATGATGGACTCAACCTTACAGCAGCACAGGTCAGCAGGCGTGCAACAGGGTTCGATCTCCTTTTTGCTCATACATCTGATTCCTCTGAAAATAAGAGTCCTTCTGAGTATTTAACTTTTTCTGATTAATCCGATATATCTGTTTTGTCTGATTAAGAGGGACTTTGTAGTACGCTTTGAGAAGCGCGCAAGGATTTTCAAACTTTATATCGTCATATGGCGATAAGTTAATATGTGAATATGAAATTAGATTGATCTATCATGACCCAAAAATCCGTCTCGAACCTGCGCGTGAAGATCCTCAATGCTCTATCGGACCCCACCCGGCTTGAGCTGCTGGAATACCTCTCCAGCGGCGAGCGCTGTGTCTGCGAGATCCTCCCCGCCTTCCAAAGGTCTCAATCGACCATCTCCAAGCACCTCAACATCCTCCACGAGGCTGGCATCCTGGAGCGAAAGGCGGACGGCAAGAGGACCCTTTACAGCATAAAAGACCCTCTGGTATTCGATCTGATAGGAATGGTGGATGCCATGGCCCTCCGGCAGATAATCCAGCTTGCCGAGGCGGGACGGATTCTGGAGAGATCCCTCACCAGCAGGAGCTGATCTTGTGGTTGTGTATACCATTGCTGCTGCCCTCCAGGCCGGGCTCACGACTCTGCTGGAGTACTTATCCGCCCATGTCCTGACCTGCCTGATCCCGGCCTTTTTCATCGCCGGAGCCATTGCAGCGCTGCTGCAAAAGGAGACCGTGCTGAAGTACTTTGGAAGAGATGCCCCCAAGTGGCTCTGCTACAGCGTGGCAGCAACCTCCGGAACAATCCTGGCGGTCTGCAGCTGTACCATCCTGCCCATGTTTGCAGGCATTGAGAAGAAAGGCGCAGGCATCGGACCGGCCACCGCCTTCCTCTTCTCAGGCCCGGCCATCAACCTGCTGGCCATCGTCCTGACGGCGCGGGTACTGGGCCTTGATCTGGGCATTGCCATAGCAGTGGCGGCTGTCTCCATGGCTGTTGTCATAGGCATGATCATGGCTGCCATATTCGAAAGAAGCCTCCAAAAGTGCTAGGCAAGGCCTGGGGAGGTAACGGCGGCAACTGCCGTACAAGCGGATGATGCGCCAGGGGAACCGGGCGGCCTCAAACACAAGTCGATATTGTTCCTGACGCTTCTGATCGGGGTGCTTCTCTCAGCCACATCATCGCTGCCGTTCGCACTGAAATTGACGATAGTGGCAGCCTTGGTATTAGCAGCAGCCTTAGTCCTTGAAAGGTACTTCTCCGATGATGAGAGGAGCGTCTTCTTCGGGGAGACATGGGACCTCGCCAGGAAGATCTTCCCTCTGTTGATCGTGGGAACTTTCATCACAGGCGTGATCGGTTACTTCTTGCCTGTGGAT
>JAPKYD010000116.1 GCA_026394475.1 Methanothrix sp. | reverse complement strand
TGGACGAGCAGTGCGTCTTCTGCGATGTCCTGGAGGATGCCTCCAAGCGCAAGATACCCCTTATCGCCACTACAGACAAGATCATGCTGGGCCTGCCCGACAGGACCAATGATCCGGCTGATGCCATCGTGGATGACCTGGTCAGTTTCAAGGTCCCTGGCGTCGCTATTCTTGATCCCGCTAAGGCCGGAGAGGTGGGCATTCGCGTTGCCATCGGCGTCAAGCCCAAAAGGGCTGAGGCCAAGATCCAGAACCTGATGACTGAGGAGCAGTTCAGAGCAGATCTGGAGAAATGCACAATCTGCAATGAGTGCGCCTTCGTCTGTCCGCCCCACATCAGGATCAGTAACCTCGTCCAGGAGGCCAAGAAGGGCAATTTGGAAGCCTTCTCCGGCATGTACGAGATTTGCGTGGGCTGTGGGCGGTGCGAGCAGGTCTGCCCGCAGGGAATCAATATCCTGGACCTCTTTGAGTATGCCAACCGCCAGTATGTCAAAGACCAGAAGTTCGTGATGAGGGCAGGACGAGGACCCGCCCGCGACACGGAGATCAGGTCTGTGGGCGCGCCTATCGTGCTGGGCACCATCCCTGGCGTCATCGCACTGGTAGGATGCAGCAACTACCCCAACGGCACCAAGGAAGCCTACGACATGGCCAAGGAGTTCGTGGACAGAGGATACATCGTGGTCACATCCGGCTGCATGGCCATGGACATGTCCCTCTACAAGGACGAGGATGGCAAGACCATCTGGGAGCAGTACGGCGGAGCCTTCGACGGCAGGAACATCTGCAACACCGGCTCCTGCGTGTCCAATGCCAACATCGCCGATGCGGCCATAAAGGTGGCCACCATCTTTGCTCACCGCAATCACCGGGCTAACTGGGACGACATATCCGACTACATCCTGAACAAGGTCGGTGCCTGCGGTGTGGCCTGGGGAGCGTACTCACAGAAGGCAGCATCAATCGCCACCGGCTGCAATAGGCTTGGCGTGCCGGTAGTTGTTCAGCCTCATTCAGTCATGTACAGAAGGTCCTTCATGGCCAGGGCGGACAAGCCCGAGGACTGGATGGTCATAGATGCTCGCGACGGAAAGATGCAGCAGATAGAGCCCGTTCCCGAGTCCCTGCTCTACATCGCCGAGACCAAGGAAGAGGCGTTGCTCGAGATGGCAAAGCTCTGCTTCCGGCCCTCAGACAACAGTATGGGCAGATCGATCAAGCTCTTCCACTACTGCGACATCTCCATGAAGTACTTCGGCAAGATGCCCGATGACTGGCATATATTCGTCCGGGACGCCAAGGACCTGCCCATCACCTACAAGGAGAGCATGATGAAGGAGCTGGAGGAGAAGCGCGGCTGGAAGATCGACTGGAAGGCCAAGAAGTTAATCTCCGGGCCTCTGCGGCCTGCGGACGTGAGCTTTGATCCGACGCTGATCCCAAGGAAGATCAGGGCGAAGAAGTGAGGGCAAAGGAGGAGACAAATATGGCAGCAGAAGTAAAGAAGGGCATCGATACCACCAAGAATGCCGTTCCCTTTGAGATGGCCCAGATCCCTGGGCCGGAGATGGCCAAGGCCTACATGCCCAAGGTCATGGGCGCTATCATAAAGAAGGCTAAGAGGCCGCTCATCGTTGTAGGAGCAGAGTTCTTCGATGACCCGGTCATGTTCGACAAGGTCATTGAGATGGGCAAGATGGGCATACCCATCGCCGCCACGGCGCACAGCGTGAAGGGCTTTGTGGACAGAGGCTACCTAAACAACGTCTATCAGATCGGCCTGCACCCTCTGACCAACTACCTCCGCTTCCCGGATTGGAAGGGTCTGGACGGCCAGGGCCAGTACGATGCCGTCATATTCATGGGCATCTTCTACAAGTTCGCGAACGCCATGTTCTCGACGCTCAAGCACTTCAACAGGGACATCAAGCGCATCTCTATTGACAGGTACTACCATGTCAATGCGAACATGACCTTCGGAAACATGGCCTTCACCCCCGACGACTATCACGCCGCCGTGGACGAGGTAATTGCCGCAATGAAGAAATGAGGTTCATCTCATCAGAAGAGGTGTATTAATGGCAGACATAAAGCTAGACATATCCCCCATGTATGAAGGGGAGCGCATCAGAAAAGAGGATCTGTGGATAGAGCTGGCTGGACCCAAGGCCTACGGATTCGAGCTATCTCTGGCTACCCCCATGGATCAGATCGAGGACGGAAAGGTAAGTGTGGTCGGCCCCGAGCTATCGGAGATTAAAGAGGGCTCGACTATTCCTTTCGGCATGGTCTTTAAGGTGGGCGGCGAGAAGATCGAGAAGGATCTGGAGTCGATCATTGAGAGGAGGAACCATGCACTTCTATCCTACGTCTCCGGACTGATGCACCTGAACCAGAGGTACGACATCTGGCTGAGGATGGGCAAGGTCCTGCAGAAGAAGGGCGTCACCAAGTGGGAGAATATCTTCAAGCCCATCATCGATCTCTACAAGGCCGAGATGCCCTTCATAGAGAAGATGGAGATCACCATCATAACCGATCCGGCCAAGGTGAAGGAGGAGGAAGAGAAGGCCAGGGCAATCTACATTGCTCGTGACGCGCGCGCCAAGGGTCTGCATGATGAGGATGTCGATGTCTTCTACGGCTGTACTCTCTGCCAGGCATTTGCCCCCACATCAGCCTGTGTCGTATCCCCAGACAGGCCATCGCTTTGCGGAGCTATAACCTGGTTCGACGGGCGCGCTGCCGCAAAGGTGGACCCCGAGGGACCCCAGTTCGCCATACCCAAGGGCGAGTCCGCAGACCTGATCACAGGAGAGTATGCGTCCATCAACGAGATGGCAGCGAAGCGCTCGGGCGGCGAGTACAGCATCATGAAGCTGTACACATTCTTCGATGCACCCCACACCTCCTGTGGCTGCTTCGAGACCATCGGATTCTATATGCCTGAGGTAGACGGCATCGGCATCGCTGACCGCGACTTCAAGGGCTCAGCCCCCAACGGTCTGCCGTTCTCCACCATGGCCGGCCAGACGGGCGGCGGCAAGCAGGTTGTCGGATTCCTGGGGATGGGCATTCTCTACTACTTCTCGCCCAAGTTCCTGCAGGCCGACGGCGGCTGGAGAAGGGTAGTCTGGATGTCCAAGGCTCTCAAGGAGCGCGTGAAGGTCGGCATCTCCGAGGACATGCTGCCCAAGATCGCCACTGAGGAGGACGCCAATGACATCGATTCCCTCAAGAAGTTCCTGCTGAAGGTGGATCACCCCGTGGTCAACGGCGTCACCAGGACCGTAGACAGCAAGAAGATCACTGAGGGCTGGACGCTGGAAGAGATCTCGGACGAGATAAAGGAAAAAGTCATCGCCTTCGTAGAGAAGACCGGCGGAGATATCGATACCGAGGCCGTTAAGGCCGATCTGGGCCTGAGCGAGGGCCAGTTCATGCAGGTAATCGAGGCTCTGCAGGCCGATGGCGTGCTCGAGTGAATGAAGTTTCAGGAGGGTTGAATCCATGCAGCTAAAACTCAAGCCCAAGGCACCTGCAGCCGCGGCTCCAGCAGCCGCGCCTGCGGCAGGCGCAGCAGCACCAGCCTTTGCCGCATCCGGCAGTTCTGGTGGCATCAAGCTCGTGCTCAAGGATGCCAAGATAAGCATCGACAAGGTGGTACTCGCTAAGTAGAGGCCGCCTTCTTCTCCCTTTTTTCCATTGGGGGATTGCGGTCTTCTATTATCAGCGCTACTATCCGATTAAATGTGAGGGAGATATCATGAAGCTGACACTGAAGAAGAAAGAGGAGGCCCCCGCGGCTGCCGCCGCAGCGCCTGCAGGGGCAGCTCCGGCTTTTACCATGCCCGCTTCGTCGGGAGGCATCACCATTGAGCTCCGTGGTGCATCCGTGCACGTAGCCGAAGTGGTTATTAAGCCAACTAGCAGCAAGCCAACGAAGAAGTAAGGAAGGCTAAAACTTGGGGAAGATAATTGCGGTAACCGGCAAGGGCGGCACAGGCAAGACTGCCGTGACCGCGATGCTCGTCAGGTATCTTGTTAAAGAATCTGCAAAAAAATACCGGATGCTTGTTATTGATGCTGATGCTGATGCCAACCTGGCTGATGCCTTGGGCGTTCGGCCTGAGAAGACCATTGGCGACATGAGAGAGTTCATGCAGCAATCCCGGTACAGCGCGTCCCCGGAAACAGATAAGCAGGTGCTTTTCGAGTCCAAGCTCTTTGAGATCCTCTTGGAGGCAGAAGGCTTCGATCTTCTGGTCATGGGCAAGCCAGAAGGCTCTGGATGTTACTGTTTTGTCAACAACCTTTTGCGCGGCATCATGGACAAGACCGTTGCCGACTACGATCTGGTTATCATCGACACCCCTGCAGGTCTGGAGCACTTCAGCAGGAAGACCATTCCAGACCTCGACGACCTCATCGTGGTCACGGATGAGTCCCGAAGAGGGCTCACCACTGGCGAGCGCATACGCGACCTGGCCAGGGAGATCGAGATGAAGTACAAGGATCTGTATGTGATAGTGAACAAGGTCACTCCAGGGCGGAAAGAGAAAGTCCTGGAGAATGCCAAGAGCCTGGGCCTGAAGGTTATCGGCACCATTCCCTATGACGAGAGTTTAGCCAAGTTCGATTTAGTGGGAGATCCATTGATGGGCCTGCCTGACGATTCGCCTGCCGTCCAGGAGATGAAGCAGGTGGTCAGGAATTTGGGCCTATGAGGGTGATTTGAATGGCAGGAAAGATCACTTTATCTGACCTGAACAAGACATTATCTGAGATGAATGTTCAGTCCCTCGAGGGTGTCAAGATCGAGGGCGATATAGAAATTGAGATTGACGCAGGTGCAGGCGGCGTTGGGCCTCTTTTTGCCTATTATTTCGGCCAGGAGGCAGCCAAGATCGCCATGCAACTGATGAGCTTTGCTAAGGCCGTAGGCTATCCAGTGGACGCGCTCATGCAACCAGTCGCCGTAGCCCAGGCAGTTAGCCCGGCACCAGCAGGACTGGTTGCCGCTGCAGCCGCAGCTGAGCCAGCCTTCAAGGTTGCCGCCGCTCTGGCCAGCGCCAAGTTTGCCGTGGGCACTGACAAGACCTGGAAGCTTCCCATTCAGGAGGTCACCATCGGAGCAACCAAGGCCGATGGCGGAAGCCGCGGCAAAGTCATGAAGCTGGGCGGCGAGAAGGCCATGGCTTTCTTCCCTGATGCCCCCATGCCCAATGCTCCAAAGATCACCATGGACGTCTTCGATATGCCTATCGGCATGGCCAAGGCTGTGAAGGTGCACTACGAGGATGTCATGGGCAGCCCGCCTGAGTGGGCCAAGAAGTCAGTCAGCAAGTTCGGCGCAGATCTGATCACCGTCCACCTGATCAGCACCGATCCGCTCGTCAAGGACACACCGCCCCAGGAGGCGGTAAAGGTAGTGGAGGATGTTCTGCAAGCGGTCGACGTACCCATCTGCATCGGCGGATCGGGCAATCCCGAGAAGGACCCTATCCTGCTGGCCAAGGCCGCTGAGGTTTGCCAGGGCGAACGTGTTCTCATCGCCTCTGCCAACCTGAACATGGACTGGGAGAAGATCGGCAGGGCCTGCAAGGACAATGGACAAGTCTGCCTGTCGTGGACCCAGCTCGAGATCAACTCTCAAAAGGAGCTAAACAGGAAGCTCATGAAGGTAGTGGGAATGCCCAGAGAGTCCATAGTCATGGACCCGACCACTGCTGCGCTGGCATACGGCCTGGACTTCGCCTACACCAACATGGAGAGAATAAGGCTTGGCGCTATGAAGGGCGACGACGAATTGACCTTCCCCATGTCCTCGGGCACAACCAACGCCTGGGGTGTCAGGGAGGCCTGGATGGTTCGCTCTCCAAACAAGCAGGATTCAGATTGGGGTGACAGGATGCTCCGCGGTCCGATCTGGGAGATCCTGACTGGATTTACCCTGGCCATGGCTGGCGTGGACATCTTCATGATGATGCATCCGCTGGCTGTGGCATATGTGCATGAGATCACCCAGTCGCTGATGGGAATCATCGATGCCAAGACGCCGGACACTGCCAACTGGATCAAGATGGGGGTGTGAGAACCATGAAGGAATCAAGCCCGCTCAATCTCTACAAGCAGCTTCCTAAGACCAACTGCAAGGAGTGCGGTGAGCAGACCTGCATGGCATTTGCAGCGGGCCTCATCGACAGGACCAAGAAGATCGAGGACTGTCCGCCTCTCCTGAAGGAGACGAAGTATGCCAAGAAGCTCGGTGCCCTCAGGTCCATCGTCGCTCCTGAGCTGAAGATGATCTATGTGGGCACAGGCGAGAAGCAGCTCAAGGTGGGCGGCGAGGACATCATGTACCGCCACCAGATGACCTTCTTCAACAAGCCGCCCTTTGCCTACGATGTATCCGATACAATGGAAGAGGCAAAGCTTGTGGAGCGCGTGAAGAAGATCACCGACTGGAAGAAGTTCTACATCGGCAACTGGGAGCGCGTGGAGATGATCGCTGTCCGATCCGTGACCGACGACCCGGCCAAGTTCGCCGCCTGCGTCAAGAATGTCATGGAGAACTCGGACTATCCGCTCATACTCTGCTCCTTCAATCCTGCCGTCCTGAAGGCAGGATTGGAGGTCGCAGCCAAAACCAGGCCTCTCATCTATGCCGCCACCCAGGACAACTGGAAGGAGGTTGCTCAGCTCGCCCATGACTACAATGTGCCCGTCACACTCAGCGTTCCCTTCGATCTGGACGGCCTGAAGTCGATGGTAGCCACTTTCGCCGGCATGGGCCTCACCGATCTGGTGCTCGATCCCGGCACAGCGCCCAACGGCAAGCTGCTGCAGCAGTCTCTGCTGAACTTCATCAACCTGCGCCGAGCCGCGGTCGAGGAGGCGCAAAGAGACATATGCTATCCAGTCATGGCGCTTCCCATCAACGCCTGGATGACCACCGACGATCCCGTCAGGGCTGCCTACTGGGAGTCTGTCCTGACCGCAGCGTTCGTGATTCGCGGCGGCGCCATCATGGTCAAGCACTCCACCGAGGCTTACAGCATGATGCCGGACATGCACCTGCGCTTCAACATCTACACCGATCCGAGAAAGCCGGTGCAGGTCAAGGCCGGGCTGTACAAGGTGGGCACTCCAGGGCCGGAGTCGCCAGTGTTCGTGACCACCAACTTCGCCCTGACCTACTACACAGTGGAGTCGGATATCGCCTCTAACGACATCGATGCCTACATTATCGCCATCAACACCGATGGAATCGGCGTGCAGGCATCTGTCGCCGGTGGCCAACTGAACGCCACCAAGATCAAGGACGCCATGGGCGAGACCGGCTTCGACTGGAAGGGCCAGAAGTATGCCGGATTGGTGCTGCCCGGCATGGCTGCCAGGTTCAGCGGCGAGCTGGAGGACCTCTTCGCCGGCCAGACCAAGATCATGGTCGGGCCCGAGGACTCGGGACGTATCCCCGGGTGGATGAAGGATTTCTGGCCGCCCAAGTGAGCAAGAGAAGATGTGCCCTAAAAGGGCATATCTCTATATTTTTAATTATGAAAATGAAAGATAGAATTAATGGGTGAGAAAAACAATGCCAGTTGATCTCCAGGATTTCCTATGGGTCCCGTTTCTAGTTGGTCCATTTATTGTAGCGGGCCTTTGCATATTCTTATTTGAGCATTACTTAAGAATTCCAATCAGACCACATAAAATTTGGAGCAATGTAATTGTGAGATCAAAGCATTTTTCTGAGGATGATGATAAAAGATAAATATCATAAATCAAATTATTAATATGTAAGAAAGGAACAAGGGAGTTGAGTTTCGATGAAAGAAATCACATCCTATTCCAAGATCTGGAGAATGAAGGCCATCGATGATCTCTGCAAAGACAAAAGGAACCTGACAGAACCAATAGACTATATATATGGCGAGTGTTCCGATACAATAACAATAGGATACGCATCGAGCAAAGGTCTGGCCGTTCGTTTGGTAAGCGGCAATAGAATCCGCAACTCTATGTCACGAGATAGGCTTGCCTATTTAAAGAGAAAGTATGGCGAAATGCTGACAGTAATTAGTCTTGGTGATAGGCCACCCCGTCACGCAGTTCGCATAGGGAAAAGTATTCTGCTTGAAGATCGCCATTCTAGCGAAAAAGCATATGAAGGCGCTACAGTCCTAGACGAGGCGACAGAATTAATATTATCAAGATTTGATAAATATATCCGTGGACTAATTGACCCCTATGATAAAAAGGGGCTAGATGAAAATGGAATACTAGGTTTGGAGTTGCTAGAGAATGATTGATCCAAATCTTCTCTGGATTCCACTAATGATCGCAAGTGTTAGTGCCGCATGCTTGACACTCACTGGAGGCGCATTTCTAAATGAGAGCCTAAATAAATATATCAATTCAATAATAATAGAATTTATCGATGAAAACATATTAAAAAGTGAGGATTTTCAAAGGCCATTGCATCTATATATTTTGCTTACAGTATTGATGTTCCTATCTTCCGGCGTTTGCATAATTTTCTACATTACGGCAGATTCCCATGCAGGCGTCTATCTATCTTATTTTTGGTTTTATGGTGCAACCATTTTGCTAGGTTACCTCATTTTAATATATCTCTATGATTTTTGGAGAGTATCAAAAAAAGGTAATCCTGATTGGATCAATTATATAGCAAAAAGTGAGCCTGGAGTCACCGACGTAGGCATGCCAATTGCGAGTTCACCAATCGTTCTTATTCATAACTCCGCTTTTGAGCTTCAGGAGATAGAACAAGACCTTGGAGCGAATCATATAGATGCATATCTGATTGCTCTTGATACAAATGGCATAAAATTAAACGACTCATTTCAATTGGGCCAATTAACTCCTCAGAAGATCAAGGAAGATCTTAATAAATATCTTAAAGAAAAAAATATCAACAAAGGGCCTTTTCTTGTTGCCGTTGGAATTGAGTCGCCCCTCCGAGATCAATTGGAGGAGAATCTAGGCAACAATATAAAAATCATCGTAGCTCCCTATCAAGAAATTGGGAAATGGATGAAGGAGAAATGGCCACCCAAAATCAATTTATCTTAACGAATTCCGGAAATCTCCTGCAATGCAAGCTATGATCAATCTGATTGGAGGTAGAAGCAAATGAAATTGAATGGCAAAACGATGCCAATAACCCTGGTAATGCTCTTTGCGATATTTGTCCCAATCGCGAGCGCCCAGTGGTCGCCGGGAGGGATGATGGTCTACATGGGAGATTTGAATCTGGCTGGCGCATCTGGCTCCCGCGGGGCGGCGCCTTATGCCATAGGCAGCTCGCTGACTGTCCAGGCTCCTTTGAATAATTCGTCATTGAACAACAGCTTGATCAATAACTCCACCGTGAACAGAACATCATGTATCCCATGGCGGAATCGAGAGGCTCCACCACCACGACTGGGGGCGCATCCGGCGGTTGCTGCGGTTAGGCGCACATTAGCTCATCAATTTTTTTTCTAAGTAGAATCCGGAGCCTATTACGCCATATGAATTGTTATCAGTTTTATGTTAATTATTCCTTGGCTGAATGTTACTACCTAAGCTCCTCAATCTTCATTACTAGGTGGGCCGCATGTAATAGCAGTGGGTCGATTAAGGGTTGGTTAGATAGTAATAACTAGGCCTGGCTTTTCTCCCTATCATGAGAACCCTCGTCATTAATAACTCTGGAGTTTAGGTTACTAATTTCATAGTCGTCTAGATCAAACTCATAAATCTGGCTTTTATAGATATTTTCAACCTCATCTTTAAAATGGCTCAATAATTTCACTTTACCATGCAATATATTATTTTTTATTAAGGCTAGATATATGTCATTCTTGAATATGGCAATGTCATACCTTTTGCCCGGCAATAATTCGTAAGGCTCAGATAAGAGATTAGATCTCGAAAAGAACCCGTTTTGATAAAATTGTTTATAGTCATCTACTAACTGTACCTTTAATTGAAACTGATTTGCGAGTTCTATTTTGCATTCTTCAAGGCTAACTTTAGTCAGACCATTATTTATTGCAGAAATAATGATTTTTTTGGATTCCTCAGTATCTTCTCTAATTTTAGCAATTAGTTGAGGTTTTTTCTCCTTATACCTAAGATATGCAAGGAAGGCAGAGATAAGAAGCGAAACAGTACCGATGACTGCCCCGTAAGCAGAGATTATGTCCGTCATCTAGTTCACTCATACCTTGCATAATTTTTTGTTGGTTTGTGTGCGATCATATCATCTATTCCATCTCCCCCCTCTTCCACCGGCTCGCGCGGCGCCAGCAAGACCTTATCGTGGTCACAGATGAATTCTGAAGAGGGCTCACCACGGGCGAGCGCATACACGACCTGGCCAGGGAGATCGAGATCACTTTATTACCGGGCGGGCCGCATGTAATAGCAGTGGGTCGAGCCTTGCCTCCTGGCTATCCTCGGTCATGTTTATAGATACAATCGTGCTGCTCTCTCTCCTGGCTCCATCGCTCACCTCCAGCCTTATCCTGTCCCCATCCGCCACCCAGGGTGCAGTGCTGTTCGCCAGATAATCAGAATAGTCGGCATCGATGCTGAACCAGCCTTCTGATGCGGTCTTTTCTGTCTTCTCTTGGCCCGTCCTCTCGTTGGTGGCCGTGACGGTGATATTGGCGGCATCGCTGAAGGCTTGTGTGGCATTGACCCTGCCGAAGATGGGATGCAGCCTGTGGGTTGTGTAACCGGAGAAGCCCGTCTCATCGAACCGGTATTCTTCTCCTGACTTTGATTTCAGGGTTCCCTGTAAACTGGAGACCTGCTGGAAGGCCAAGAGGCTGGGCATGGGCAGAGGGTAATCAACCAACAAGGGAACACTCCTTTGTGCTGCTATCATCAGTTCCAGTCGATAGTCTCCGTTTTCGGCCTCCAGCTTGTAGCCAGCAGGATAGGTCCTGGCTGTTGCGGGATCGAAGGCAAAGGCGGTATAATTCAGTTTGATCTGCTTGCTTGAGAACTGGATGGTCTTGCCCGCGTATTTGATTCCCAGAAATGTGCTTCTCCCGTCTCCCAGGATATCGCCCAGAGTCAGGCTGAAGCCGTCCTTGGGGACGGAGACCTGGGCCCAGGTGATTTGAGGATCGTTCAAGGCCCACCGGCCCCAGCCGTGATCGTGGTATCCTGTGGCATTGATCTCCAAAGTCCGATCGCCCAAAGTGAGCTTTCCGGTGACATTGGCGGAGGGCATGTAAGCCAGCCACTTCATACCATCCCCTTTGAGGTGGCCGACATGCGATTGGACAGGCATCACAAACCAGGGGCTGACGGCTGGCTTATAAATCAGATCCCAACGGATGGGAGCCCCACTGATGCCGTCCTCTACCAGTCCCCAAACCTTCAAATTTGGCTCCTCCTGAATGGAGAAGCCGCTCTGGTCCAGGTCGAAGGTGGGAGAGTCGCGGTCTCCTCCAAAGCCGCGGCTCTGGCGGAGGCCGATGGCTGGCTGCCTGCCGTCTTCCAGGACCACGGCCAGGGCCTGCAGCTTTCTGGAAGAGGTCAGGTTATCCGGGTCGCTGAGGAGGTATACGACCAGGAATTGGGAATCATTGCCGACTCCGTTGAAGTACCACCACTCGTTGTAGAGATTATCATCGACGCCGTTCTTCATGTAGTGATAGGCATCGTCCTTCAAAGTGGCATCGGCAGAGTGCCCGACGGCTGATAAAAAGAAAAGCGAGATTATTATCATCATATGAGGCTTGTAGCTTCTCATCTGGGATCTCCTCTTGCGACTCGGCCCAAAGACCGCATCCAAAAGTTGATTGTCTTCTCAAATATAACTATTTTCTTAAACTTGGATCGCTCTGCAAATCCAGCTGGTCCAGCAGCCTCACCGCTTCCTGCGGAGTATTGGCCTTTATCGTTCCTGGAATCTCCCAGCTATGCAGACTGATGACCCGCTTTTTCATCTTCAGGGCCAGGGCCATCTCCGAGAGCGTGCCGTGCTCTCCTGGCAGGGCTATAACCGCATCGGCGCTCTTTACAATGATCACATTCCTGGCGTGGCCCATGCCCGTGGCAATGGCTATGCCCACGTAGGGGTTGGCCTCCATCTTCTCGCCGGGAAGCACGCCCACAACAAGGCCGCCTGCCTCTTTGGCCCCGCGGGCGGCCGCCTCCATCACGCCACCCAGGCCGCCGCAGATGAGAACATGGCCTCGCTCCGCCAGAAGCCTGCCTATTGATATCGTCTTTAGCGCAAGGTTTTCATACCTCGCTTAGGACATAATTCTTTGTGAACGCTTTCAGTCAGCTTGACGGCCGCATCCGGGCCATGCTAGCTGAGCAGTCCATCTTTGAGCCGACGCTGCCCCAGGAGCAGTCCATACCCGCGATCCTGGCCGGGGAGAACGTGCTCCTCATCGCGCCCACCGGGACGGGCAAGACCGAGGCGGCAAGCCTGCCCATCTTTCATCGGATCTTGCAGGGAAAAGGCAACGGCACCCAGGCGGTCTACGTCACACCTCTGCGCGCCCTGAACAGGGATATGCTGCGCCGGTTTCACGAATGGGGAGAGAAGCTTCAAGTCTCTGTGGCGGTTCGTCATGGCGACACCAGCCAGGCCGACCGGCGAAGACAGGCTCTCCGGCCACCTGACCTGCTGATCACCACTCCGGAGACGCTGCAGGTGATGCTCACCGGCAAGCGCCTCCGCAAGAACCTGGCAGGCGTCAGAACCGTGGTGGTGG
>JAPKYD010000132.1:15583-17109 GCA_026394475.1 Methanothrix sp. | reverse complement strand
CGAAGACGCGGTCCCATTCCTTGATCCCACTGGAATCGGTTTTGAGGAGCCAGAGACGCTCTCCACCCATGCCAAAAGAATCGGTGCTTCCCGTGACAATGTAGCCGCCGTCTTTCGTCTCCTGGATGAAGTATCCGACATCCTCTCCTGATCCCCCAAAAGTCCTGTTCCAGAGAGGATCTCCTTCCCGATCCGTCCTGACCAGCCACAGGTCTGCGCCCTCTCCTTTTGAAGCGGTATAGCCGACGAGGATGCAGCCTCCATCCTCTGTCTCTTGAAGTGACCAGAAGCCGTCACCGTAAGGGCCTCCCAAGGTCCTGCTCCACTCCTCCTTGGGCCCCTCCCCTAGAGCCAGCGCGTCAGCTGAAAGCACAGAAGCGATGAAAAGAAATAGAATGATCCGGATGATCAGCTTTCCGACGATCTTCATTTTTTGCGCCGCCGCTCCCCGGACCTAAAAGCCTTGATCCGAGAACTGGACTGTCTTATCCACATCGAATCCACCGCTCAGAAACGTGCTGGATTTTATGTCGCTCTTGCCCATCTCATGCCGGGAGGCTGTAATGCCCAAGTAACCATTGAAGCTTCCGTTGGAGCTGGCACCCACCTCCTGCAAGCCTGCCGAGCTGTTTGCAAAAAGGGCACCTGCTGCGGATGAGCTAACCGCCGATGAATTCAGCCCCGTGGAGTTCAGCTGAATGGAGTTAGAGAGGGATGAGTTGTCGAGGCTCCCGTTCCTTAAGGTAGAATTATTGAGACCGGTCTTGGCTTCTTTTGAGGCACCAAGTCCCCTCAGAGCCTCAGTCATCTTATCTTCCATCCTCTTTGCGTCCGAACCAGACGCCCAAAATTGCGGCTTTTCCGCTCCAAATCCGCTCATCTGACCCAAGTTGCCAGAAGTGGCTGCCGGAAAGATCAGGCAAGCTGCCACAAATATGATCAGAACTATCATCACTGCCTTCATATTCCCCACCTTCAATGCTACAGAATTGATAAAGGACCCGCTACAATTTCAACTTTTCTATTTCGCCCCGTGGATAGCATTTATCTCTTCCCAAGCCCTTTCCTTGAAGCGTGTACCTGGACTATTTCCCCTATGAGTCCCTCCGGCCCTACCAGGATAAAATGCTGGACGCTGTCTACGATACGGTGAGCAAAGGAGAGCACGGAGTGCTGATGATAGATGCTCCCACCGGCACGGGCAAGACCAGCTGCATCAGCGCGGCTCTCGCCGCTGCCCCAGGAAAGATAGTAGTAGCCGTGCGCACGGTATCTCAGATTGATATCTACATCGACGAGATCAACAAGATCTGGTCCAGGACGAGGCACAGGCCAGAGATCGCCTACATGGTTGGAAAGCAGAAGATCTGTCCTCTGGAAGAGGAGTTCAAGGGCGAGAGCGTCTATGCCGGCTGCTCTCGGCTGAGAGAGTGGACGAAAAATTATGTCGCTTCCCGGATTAATAAAGATAGGCAGAGCATCTACGATCCTGCTGCAGACAGCGTGCCCGAAGAGGAGCCGGGCTA
>JAPKYD010000132.1:0-15562 GCA_026394475.1 Methanothrix sp. | reverse complement strand
TTCTGCCCTTACTTCCTGAAGAGCCGGGAGGCCTTTGAGCTGAACGGAAAAGTTCATTTCCGCAGGTCTTGGCGAGCCCTGGAGGTGGTGGAAGGGCTGAAGAAGAGGATTACGCCCCCTTCCGACCTCCAGGAATCCTGCCAGGGCATCTGCCCCTACGAGATCATGAGCCTTTACGCCCAGAATAGCGATATGGTGATCATGAACTATTCCCACCTCTTCAGCCCCGACTTTCAGGACATCATCTTTCAGTGGCTGGAGATGGACCCGGAGAAGGTGACGGCCATCGTGGACGAGGCCCACAACCTCGGCGACGCGGTGCGGGCATTGAACTCGCGAACGCTCACGGTGCGCATGTTGGACCTCGCCGAAAGGGAGGTGGAGAAGTTTGAGGACACCTTGGGGCAGGCCAGGCTGGAGGAATCGAGGGAAGGCGCATCCTGGAGGCGGGAGGGCATCAGGGTCATTCGCATACTTCTTCCCAGGCTGAAGAGGTTTTTGCAGAGCCGCCAGGAGAGAATGCAGGAGGGCGAGGCTCTTCTGGATGCCGACCTGTTCCGCTCTTTTCTCTACGAGGGAGTGGGAGATATTGACGAGGCGCTGTCCTATTTCTCGGATGTGGCCGTGGCCGTAGCCGATCTGAACCTGGCGGAAGGGGATCGGGAAAATCTGCAGGGGGATATTCAGCCGAGCCTGGCGCTGGTTCTGCTCTTTCTCAGGGATGCGGAAAAGGCAGAGGAGGATCCATCCTACCAGAGGAAGATTGTGGTCAATGGCTCGGGCGGCAAGAAACATGCCCGGCTGGAGGTTAATAATGTCGATCCTGCGCCCACCATTCGGCGCATCACCGACAATATCAATGCCACCGTGATGCTTTCCGGCACCTTTTCGCCCCTGGAGGCCTATGAGCTCTACTGCCTGGGCGAGGAGAAGCGGGCGCAAAAGCTCAGCCTTCCCAATCCCTTCCCCAAAGAAAATCGGCTGCTGCTGGTTGCAGAAAAGGCAACCACCCAGCTTGAGACCCGAGATGATTCGGATAACAGAGAGGAGATAGTCGGCCACATCAGATCGGTGATCGAAGGAATTCCCGGCAACGTGGCTGTCTTCTTCACATCCTATCCCATGATGAACAGTTACAGAGAGGCGTGTCTTGGTTCGGCCAAAACGGCTGGAAAGAAGCTCTGCATCGAGCCCAGGAGCGCCGAAGAGGTTCCTTTGCTCCTGGAGGAGTTCTTCCGCCTGGGCGAGCGAGGAGGCGCCGTCCTGACGGGAGTGTGCGGCGGCAAGCTGGCGGAAGGAATTGACTATAAAGGAGAGGCTCTGAACGGCGTGGCTGTAATCGGCCTGCCGCTGGCGGCATACGATGAGATCCAGAAGGAGATCAATGCCTACTACACTAGGAAATACGGCAAGACGGAAGGTATGCTTATAGCCTATACCCTGCCGGCCATAAACAGAGGGCTGCAGGCGGCGGGGAGAGTCATTCGCGCCGAATCGGAGAGGGGAGTGCTTCTGTTCTGCGATCGCAGGTTTGGCAGTGCACCCGGCGGCGTGAACCAGTTCCTTCCGCAATGGGTCAGAAAGGAGATAATAATGGTCGATGCCCCAAAGGGTCGAGAGTTGATTGAGGCAAAAACGGTTGAGTGGGGATCGCAAAAAAGGGCGGAGAAGAGACAGGACGAAAAAGTGTCCAGCAGAAGAAGGTCTGGGCGCGGCAAGGCCGAGAAGGGCGACTTAAAGGAGCTGGTAAAGAAGCTGGGCCTCGGAAAATCGGTTTTGGAAAGACAGGAACAGAGGGGCTCTGCAAAATCTGGCCGAAGGGCTGCAGGAGAGAAGAGATAAACTCAAGGCATAATAAGAGAGGCAGGCCGATGGGAGAGGGAGAGACAGAACACGCCGTTTAATCCTGCAGGGCAATCTCCACCACCCGCAGCGGTATGGACCCCAGGGCCTTGCCAATAATGGATTTTGCAATACGTCCCGCATGCTCCTCGCTCTCGGCATTGAAGATCTTTATCTCGAAGAGAAGTGCCACCAGCGCCGTGCTGGCGACGAGAAAAACCCCCGCCAGAGGCTCGCTGCACTCCGGGCAGTCCCACTGACCGACCTCTACATCTACAAAATCCATCTTTCTCTGGTTCAATCGCTTGCCAGCCTCGGAGATGGCCACACCGATGGCATCATCCTCCGTCTTGACATCTCTGACCAGCCAGGCACCCTCCAGCAGGACGTTGAAGTTGGGCATCCCTGGGGGGTTAGAGGACTTATCATATAGTCCTTGTGATGATTCGCCAAGGGATCGAATCGATTAAGTGCTTGCAGAATTTCCAGGTATGGTTGTGAAGATCGTCTACAGCAGAGCATACGAGGAAAGATATCCGGCAAACCCTGTCGAGAACCCAGATAGAGTCAGACGGTCCGCAGAAGAGCTGCAAAATGCGGGCTACGAGTTCAGGGAGGCACCGCCTTGCAGCCTGGAGGATATCTCAAGAGTGCATGGCAAAGAGCATATCAACCTCGTGCGCCGCAGCGGTCACTTCGAGGCGGCTTCGCTGGCAGCCGGCGGCGCCATCGCCGCCGCTGAGCTGGCTCTGCAGGGCGAGCCCGCTTTCGCCCTGGTGCGCCCGCCGGGCCACCACGCTTCGGCCAACCGGGCCTGGGGCTTATGTTTCTTTAACAATACGGCCATTGCCGTCCAGAGGATCAGACCAAAAGCAAAGCGCGTCCTGATCATCGACATCGACCTGCACTTCGGGGACGGGACGGTAAGTATCTTCCGGGGTGATCATGATGTAAAGATCGTGAATCCTGGATCCGTGGACGCAAACTTCGATTACCTGAGCATGGACAGTAGCGGCTACCTGAGGCAGGTCGAAGCGGCCTTTCATGGATTCGATTATGACATAGTGGGTGTCTCAGCCGGCTTCGATACCTATGCAGAAGACTGGGGCGAGTTGCTGGATACAGAAGACTACGAGATAATTGGAAATATAATTGCCGAAGGCTCAGAGAAATGCCAGGGAAAGCGATTTGCAGTGCTGGAAGGCGGGTATCACGCCGACCTAAAGTTCAATATAAAAAGTTTTATAAAAGGATTCTCATGAATTTAAAACTCTCACTTTTGTCTCATATAGGTATTTTAAATCATAAAATTCCTCAAAATAGATATTAATAATATTTTATAATAAATAGATTAATAAAATTTATAATCGTTATTAATAAAACTAGATATTATTATAATATAACTAATGAATATGTACTAAAATTTTTTTAAAAAATAATTATGTAAAATAAATATATAACTTAAATTTAAAAACTTAAATAACTTAAAATGAATAAATTATAAAAATATTGAAATAAAACGAATATATTATTAAATCGGCCTTTCCACGGGATCTCTTAGGAGGCGGCCAGGAGGGATTGACAGTTCTGCTTTGATCCTATAAACTATGTGCATGAGAGGATAGGACTCATGGCAAATCAGTCTTTTGCCAGCAGAGTTATTCCATAGTCTATATGAATTTGTCTCTCTCTGCGCATATCCCCATCCTTTGCCAGGTGTAAACCTATTTCAAAGAAGAAATGGCTCTCTTGGAGAAGTTTGTTCACATAGAATATAAGAACTAAGGAGGTCTCTTCAATTTAAATCAATTAATTTTATAAATAGATATTGAGTATAGAACCCTATTACTTTCGATACGAAATAATAATTTATAAAATTTTTTCGATTTAAATTGTTGGGTCGACATGAGTATTATTTATATAATTACTTAATATAATTCAGCTCAAATGGAATTTTTTATCTTTTGTTCTATTAGTGTAATTAATTATGATATCATTAAATTGGATATTTTAGGTTAGAATCATTGTAAAATATATTAAAATAAGTTTTTATTATATATAATATAATTATAGTATATATAATTATTTTATGATAATTAACATATAATTAATAATTATCGATAATTTGTTTTAATTAAAAAAAGACGTTTACCATTCAAAAAAAGTTAGAGCTAGACGAGCAGAAGGCTAAATTTTTTAATTAAATTTAATATTTAAAGTTAAAAATATGCTCGACTGGCCGCCTCGATCCTCCATTGGATTGGATTCCGTTGTGCATCTCAGAGAGATCTGCCTGCTCTATTTGGCGAAGGCCTCCTCCAGCGGCCTGCGGGGCGTGTGCTTCGCAACAGGTTCGGCAAAGCCCAACAAGAAGGCCTGCTGCAGATAACCTCCGGGCAACAGCTCTGCCAGCTTTGCCTTCGTCTCCGGAACCTCCAGTGCCTGGCTCATGGGATGAACGCTGAGGTTCATGGCCGTGGCCTCCAGCCACAGTCGCTCGAAGGCCTGCCCGGCCCTGATCTGAGCTTCCCGGTCGTTCTTCTCGGAGATGATGAAGCCCAAGACGGGAGTGCTGTTCACCAGCTCGGCATCATTCCTGGTCTGCTCCGGCCCTACATCCAGCAAGACAACGTTCATCTGGGCGATCAGGGCCTGGATGCCCGTCGGCCCCATCATGCCTTGGCCCAGCCAGTGACCTAGTTCGCTCTTGTAATCGACATCAGAATACTGAATCTGGTCGGCTGAAACCACCAGCTCGCAAAACTTGTTCTTAAATCCCGAATCGGAGATCAGGTAGATGCGGACTCCCTCCTTGGCGCTGCGGTTTTGAAGCGTCTTGATTGCGCCTTCAGGGACTGGCCGGCTCTGGTAGGGCAGGCGATTGGTGTGCCTGGTGAGAATCGCCTGGAAGATTGCGGTATCCGGATAGAGCGAAGGTTCGCCATTGGGAATGAGATTGATTGATGCAACTGAATCCTCATTTTCCGGGAGGTAGATTACACGGTAGCTGTAGCCGAAGTGCTCCGCCGCCACCAGCAGGTTCTCCAGAGCACAGCCCAGGCTGATGTGAAGCTCCCTCTGGTCCGCGTCCGCCACCTGCAGCCACCCTGATCTATCGGCAAAGAGCCTGATAACATTGCCTGAGAGGTTGAACTTCCAGGGCTGGCTGTTGTGGCTGGATGGAGCCAGGATGGCATAGTTCAGAAGAAACACGAGCTTGTCCTCCGATGTTCCCTTGGATGGAAAGTGGCTCTCTTTTACCTCCCAGGCTTCCAGCGATCCTTTGGGCTGCATCAAGAACCCAGCCAGCGCCATTCCTAGAATCAAGAATAAGCATATTACTGCGACCTTGGCCGCCGATACTCCCATGATTTCTGCCTCATGCCATTGATCTATGCCAGGCTTTCTGTAAATCAAACGAAATATACCCTGCGCTCTGGATGCTATTTTGGCGTGGTGTGGGCCACGGAAAGGATTCTCAAGAATCGATAGTTTCCAGTCAAATGTCGTAAATTAGATAAATCATCATGGTCATAATTATGCATTAGAGCTGGCATTGCAGCCAGATCAGTTTCAAGACTCTCAGAGGCTTAAATTATGAGGACATATCCGCATCCCCCCGGAGAAAGCAAAGTGAAGTGGATCTCTACAGAGTGGCTGGCAGACCATCTCTACGACGATCTCATGATCCTGGATGTCCAGCCGAATGTGCACGACTACGTCATGGGCCATCTCCCAGGGGCCATTTACCTGAACGAAGGCCTTCTCAGATCTGCATGGAAAGGCCTCCCCGCCATGTACGTCCCTCCCGAATCCCTTCAACCGGTCTTCAGCCGGATCGGGCTGGACCCGAACAGGATTGTGGTAATATACTCCGCGTCTGGCAGATATAGCAAATGCACCGCCGGCCTGGGAGATGGCCTGGAGCAGACTATGATGGCCTACTCGTTGATACGCTTCGGTCACAACAAGGTCTGCATCCTGGACGGCGGCCTGGAGAAGTGGAAGGAAGAGGGGGGAGGCTTGACCAAGGTGTTTCCCAAATGGGAGCCGTCTGACTTCAAGATACAGATATGCAGGGATTACTTCGTGGAGTACGACCAGTTTTGCAGGCAAAGAGAGCAGAAGGATGTAATGGTCTTCGACGCCCGGCCCTTCGACAGCTACAAGGAGGGCGGCCTGTGGATCAAGAACGGTCACATCCCCGGAGCCTTCAGCCTGCCCTGGAGGACTCTCATGACCAAGGAGAACGCCAAGCTCCTGAAGAGCGATGAGGAACTTCAGCAGCTCGTGGGCAAGTTCAAGATCACACCGGACAAGACCGTACTCGTCTACTGCGGCACCGGAAGGGAGGCCACCAACGAGTTCCTCTTCTTCAAGTTCTACCTCGGCCACGATAAAGTCAAAATCTATGAGGGCTCCTTCACCGAATGGACTTCATACCCGGAGAATCCCACGATAACCGGCGAAAATCCATACTAAATATTTTTATAATAACTATTGAATAGTTTTATCGATAAATTAAAATTGAGATAAGCGGATTCAGGTGTAAAATTATGCTCTTCGAGAGAATAGTCTCCAGAGGGCTGGCACATTACTCTTACCTGTTGGGCGATAAGAACGAAGCCTTAGTTATCGATCCCAGGAGGGACTGCGAGATCTACATCGAAAAGGCCTCGGCAGAGGGAATGAGGATCGCCCACATCCTGGAGACCCACCGCAATGAGGACTATTTCGTGGGCTCCATGGAACTTTCCTCTCGCACGGGCGCAAAGGTCTGGCATGCCGACAGCCAGTGGGATTACCGATACGGGCACGCTGTGAAAAAGGGCCAGAGGTGGAAGGCAGGCCACCTGGAGATTGAGGCCATTCCCACTCCGGGCCACACTCCCGGAATCATGAGCTATCTGCTGCGAGATCCGAGTGGCTTTCCCTGGGTGCTCTTCTCTGGAGACACCCTCTTTGCCGGGGAGGTGGGGCGCATCGATCTTTTGGGCATAGATAGGGCTTTGGAGATGGCGGGCCTGCTTTACGAGAGCATTTTCAAGAGTATCCTGCCTTTGGGCGATGAGGTCATCGTCTGTCCGGCTCATGGATCAGGCTCGGTCTGCGGAGAATCCATAGCCGAGCGGCTCTGGACCACCGTCGGCCTGGAAAGAAAGCGCAATCCTCGGCTCCAGGTCAAGAGCAAGGAGGAGTTCGTGGCCAGCCTGCTCAAGAGCCGGCCGGAGAGGCCGCCTTATTTCGAAAAGATGGAGAAGGTCAACCTGGAGGGCCAGCCTGTCCTGGGAGCCCTGCCAAGGCCTAGGCCTCTGGCCCCGCAGGACTTCCAGGCCCTGTCAGGCAAAGCCCAGATCCTGGATACACGCCTGGAGCTTGGCTTCGGAGCCGCCCACGTTCCGGGCGCTCAGTCCATCTGGCTGGACGGGCTGGCCAGCTTTGCCGGGTGGTTCCTCAGCTACGACCGGCCAGTTCTCCTGGTAACCGAGACCAACGATCCTGAAGAAGCCACTCGCATCCTCCTTCGCCTGGGCTTCGACCGGATCGCAGGCTACCTGGCGGGAGGCATGCTCAACTGGCATATGTCCGGAATGAGTAGCGCCTCCATAAGGACTCTGACGGTGCAGGATCTCTGCCGCCTCTTGGATGAGGATGAGCTCCTCTGGGTCCTGGACGTCCGCAGCGAGGAAGAGCTGAAAAAAGATGGCCAGATCTCTGGAGCGCAGCATATCCATGTGACCCGCATTCCCGAACGTTATGAAGAAGTGCCGAAAGATAGAACCTTGCACATCTTCTGCGGCAGCGGCATGCGCTCCATGATTGCTGCCAGTTTCCTGCAGGCCCGAGGCTGGAAGGACCTGGTGGTCATCCTGGGCGGCATGGCCGGATGGGGGTCGAGGAAGTACCCGGTTAAGAGATAGAGATACATCAAGCCCATAGCAACTTGAGTTCTCATTTGATATAGTCGAAGAAATTTGAGAAGCAAATGGAAGAGGCGGGCTACTCGCCGTTCTCCGGCTCATGCTTCTTCTGCGGCACACCCGTCCTGCAGGCGGCTGCAAGCTGCTCTTTCTTTCCGAGGCCTGCTGGCGCCCCAGGTTGAAGACGATAGTCTTGAGATTTGTCATCTCATCGATGCTGTAGCCTATTCCCTCCCGCCCCATGCCCGAATCCTTTATCCCGCCGAAGGGGAAGTAACCCACTCCATGCGAGGGGCAGTCGTTGATGGTAACCTCTCCGCACTCCAGGGCCTTGGCCACGCGCCACATGCGATAGAACTCTCTGGTGAAGACGCAGGACTCCAGGCCGTATCTTGATCTGCAAGCGAAGCTCAGGGCCTCATCCTCGTCCTCGCACCGGATAATGGTGACCACCGGCCCGAAGACCTCCTCCTTTGCGATCTTGGCGGATATTGGCACATCATCGAGCACAGTAGGCTCGTAATACGATCCTTGGAATTTGCCGCCCCTCAAAAGCTTGGCTCCATTGGCCACGGCGTCCATGACCAGATCATGAACACCCTCTGCCGCTTTGGTATTTATCACGGGGCCGACTGAAACTGACTTATCCCTGGGATCACCAAACTTCCATCGGCCAACCTCCATAGCGATCTTCTCGCTCAGGGCATCGGCAATCTCATCTACCGCCAGCACGGCGCTCACGGCATCGCACCTCTGACCGGCGAACTTCAGAGAACCCCAGACGCATCTTTCTGCAGCCAGGTCCAGATCGGCGTCCTCCAGGACCAGAGCATAAGCCTTCCCGCCCAGTTCCAGGTGCAGCCGCTTCATCTCCGCCATCTTGGAGATTCGACGACCTACTGACGTGCTTCCCGTGAAGTTGATCATGTCCACCTTATTGCTCGTAACCAGAGCGTCTCCCGTCTCTTCTCCTTTGCCGGTAACCAGGTTCATGCTGCCTTCCGGCACACCTGCCTCCTCCAGTATCCTGACCAGCATGGTGGCCGAGATGGGATTGGAGCTGGAGGGTTTGATCACCACGGAGTTTCCGGCCAGCAGAGCGGGAACGATCTTGGTGGCGGCGATAAAAAGGGGATAGTTGAAGGGAATTATGGTCGCCACAACTCCCACAGGCTCGCGGATCACCAGAGCCATCTTCTCCAGGGTGCTCATGGACCAGTCGCCGGGGATATACTCTCCAAAAATCCTCCTGGCCTCTTCCATGGTCAGCCTGAGCCGCTGAAGAGCAGCATAAAACTCGCCTTCTGCGTCTGTCAGAGTTTTTCCAGCCTCCAGCTGGAGCACGGTCACAAACTCGTCCCGGTGCTTCTCCAGCATGCCTGCTGCACAGTTGAAGACTTCGATGCGCTCGATGGCAGGCAGACTCCGGATGCCCCTTTTCTCTTTCGCTGCTCTGGTGGCGGCGTCCACGTCCCGGCGAGTGCAGAGCTGGGCTTTGGCGATGACGCTGCCGTCGATGGGAGTATGAACATCGAACTCTTCTCCCTCCTCAGAGCCTCTCCAAAGGCCATCGATCAGCATCTTGAAGACAGGAATCCCGTCCTTAACCTCGCAGATCTCATCAAAGGAGTGACTCAACTGCAGATTCAGATATTGCTTTGACATGTGATTAAATGAAAGTCTTTCTACTATTCCCAATTTCCCTTGGAGATCTCGGCTTCCCAGGAGGAGAAGATAACCAAATTCTTGCCGTTAGTTAGAATAGATGAGATGATCCAATCCGTCAGGTCGGCCATCCGACAGATCATCTGCGCCAGGTGGGATGAGATGGGATATTCATCTCCTTCGCAGGAGGATCTCTTCTGATCTCGCAGCTCCAGAACAGCGTCCCTGATACCGTCTTCGAATACTGAAACGAGGTTTCCATCCTTGTCAGGAGCGAGTCCATCGATGATATGCGCCTCCATATTCTCACCCTGGGGATCGCAGGTTCGAATGCAAAGGAAAGCCTGCCCGTCCACTACCAGGATGAAAAAGTATCTCTCCGGGTGCGTGAGGAGGTCAGAGCGAAGCTTCCCATAGCTGAGCTCAATTCCAATCTTTATCGACAATCTCCCCAGACTCCTTGGCCATCTTTATCCTGCTTTATCGCATTTCCAGGGCGATAAAACCAGGGGACTGATCTAGGGCGGAGCATCTTCTCGATCATTCTTGACCGAAAGATTATCACAATAAATAATGAACATTTTTAACATTAATGTTTTACGGTCGGGCTATTATTTTAAATGAAACTCTCATGTCCGATTGGACACCCATGATTATGAAAAGCGAGCCGCCCCTGGCGGGGCAGCATTCCCCAAACGCCCAAGTATCCGACTAAGTCAGGGCCTGCAGGCGGAGCTCATCCTATCTGCGCACTATCGCCAAATGATCTTAACCGGATTGCGTCGCGGGATGCGATAAGTCTTGTACTGAGGATATCCAAATAGCATCACGTAAGCAACTGCACGTCCTGCTGGTAGTGCGAGCGCCTCATGCATAGGTTTCCACGACCTGGCCGCTGCGGCCAGAAATCCTGCCCAGCAGGTGCCAACTCCAAACGCCGGCGCAGCGATATCAAAATGCGTAAGGGCGATAATGGCGTCCGTAGGAGCAGTAAGGCTGTTCTCCGGAATGTGGGCAATCAAGAGGTGGGGCGCGTTCCAGCAGATAGGATCAATCCCACGTTCCCATGCAGCAACCAATCGAGCGGCATAGGCGCTCAGGGGGGTTTTGCTTCCAGAGATGTATCGCATCCAGTCAATTGTGAGCTCTGCAAGCCGCTGTACTTCCTTTTCATCGTAAACGACAAACCATTGCACTGGCTGCGAGTTCATACCCGATGCAGCATAGCGGACAATATCCAGTATCTTCTGTGTTCAACAACTCAGTCCAGATGACCCTCCCCAGGATCTAACAAGCATCAAATCAGTTCCAGCTCGTCTCCTCCTCCCCAAAAGCGTACAGTTCAATCTCTACGGAAGGGTCATCTGCCTCTAGAATGATCTGCAAGAGTCCTCCACAGAGAGCCAGGTTCCTCTCAAAAAACCTGTTGGCCTGGCTCAGGGGATGGCAAGAGGCAGGTCCTTCGCCAGCGATGCGCACCAGCACCCAGTCATCGTTCAGAGCGGTGGCAATCTTTAGCTTTTTCAATCCAGCCCCTGCAAATCGCTCCAAGATATCAATCAGGGCATCGCTGAAACGCTCTCGATCCATCCGCGCGAAAGGAGCATCGGAGTCCGGTTGAAAGCTCAGCTCGACATCTTCAAAGAGGTTGACGTGAGCAATGCGCGCCTTCAGAGCCTTCAGGTAATCCTCCTGGCTCTCCGTCTTGAGAATTGCCTCCTCATCATAGGGCTTATGCCTCACCTGCTCCAGGACTTCACCGATGAGGCCATTGACGTCCACATAAGAGACGTAGTAAGGAGGGCGAAAGCCCCGGTAAGTGACGGAGTAATCGGAGAGAAGCCTACTCATCCTGTTTAAGAGGGACTGGTCTATGACCGAGACCAGCTTCTTCCTCTCCAAGAGCCTGTCAAGCCTCCCCACCGTCTGCCCTGCTTTGTGCACAAACTCCCAGTCGAGCTTCTTTCCAGCCTTAAGCTCCATGGCAAAGCGATAGAAATCGGCGAACAGATCGTCCAGAACTTTAGAGTCCAGAAGCGACTCCAGCTCTTCTGCCTCTGTCTGCTCTTCCAGCTCATTGAGGATGTGTCCGATGTAGGCCAGCCGGCCAGCGATGATAGTGAAGTTCCTCTCCAGCTCGATGATGAGATCCTGGGCGTAGGCAGCAGTCCTCTTTGCCCACTGCGGTGTTACCTCTTCCAGGCCTTGCAGTGATGCTGCATCAGAGTACATGACCTCCCGGGTCTTTCGAGCCATTTGGGCATCGATAGGCTTCCCGTGACCGGAGCAGCAAAGGATGATCTTCTTGTTCTCTAGAATCCAGAGGATCTTCTGAATGGAGTCCAGGAGATCCTGCTGGCTCCATCCGTAGGCGCCAGCCATGCCTGGGTTGGGGGCAAAGAAGAGGTCTCCCACGAAGAGAAGCGATCCGACCCGAAGGCTGATGCTGTCCGGGCTGTGCCCAGGGGTGTGATAAATCTCCAGGTCATCTCTATCTCCCAGGAGCACGACCGCGCTGTGGAGCACCAGATCTTCTGCTATTTCGGTCGACTTTGTAGTATAGTTATAACTCCATCCATTCAGGGCAAGAGAATGTAAGAATTGGAGGACATGAGGTCGATTTTGCGGAGGTAGGGATAGATTGTAATATCTCTAGTTCCCGCAACAGGCTGCGATATCATCGGCTCCATCGCCAAGCGCTCCTTCAGATAGCTAAATCAGATATTGATGGAATACGCTACGAATATTAATATTTTTGTCTAGGGCAAATTCAGGACTCTACAACGTCTTTGGGGCATTCTATATCATTTCAGCACCCAAGTACATAAAAAAGTTTCTAACGTATCAGGAGATGATTGCGGGCCTTGAGCGGCTTCTTCCGTCCTCAAATCCTCTTCGCGGGAGCATGAGTCAATATTAAAATTTTGATTGTATCAAATTATTTACAGCACCTTGGCAGCCGGATAGCCGAAGTTATTCAAAGCGATTATGTCAAAAGCCCCACAAGCCCACCATCCCCTTATCGGTGATCACATTGACCAGATTAACCGGCCCAAGTGGGATCACGTATCCTTCACCCTGTTTCCTGGTCAGCTGCACTTTTATAGGATTCATCTCTGATTCTCCAGCCTTTCAGATCATTAATATCACTACTACCAGTAAAATATTCCTGCTAGAGTAAAATACTACTATCAGCAGACTGTCATCCACTGTCCCGCATATTCATCAGCCCGTAGAGGCTCTGGCGCGCATCCTGGAAATAGAATCGTTCCTGAAGAAGGTTCTCTTCTCGGAGCCTGCGCAGGGCATACCTGACGGTTCTTGCTGGCAGATAAGTCTTATTTATAATATCTTTCTGGGTCAGAAGGCAGCCTGACTCCAGCACTTTATAAACCAGCTTGGCTGACGGTGGCAAGCGGTCTATATTCGGGCGGTGCTGTTCGATTACAGCGCTTGCAAAGGCGATCCCTCATATTCAACTCACCAATCACAATTGTTAATTGAAGCAGTATATGTATCTTTTTATTGCGGCAACCTCGCCCGAGATGATAGAGTTGCGACAACTGTAGATGCTTTTTATCGCTTAAACGCCCATAGTCGAAAAGGCGCTTTCAAGGATGATCTTGCAGCCGGATACACACGCACATCCCGCACACAGCGATGCCAGTCTTCTTTTCCATCTCTTTTCGGATACATCTCACCCATGCGAGCGTCGTAGCGCACCTCGCGCCGCTCGACCTCACGGAAAGGTCTCCTGGTGAAGGCGCTTGCCCGGGCAAATCTACGCGCACCTTTTGCATAAACAAAAATATACCTGTGCATGAACCGAATAATCAAGACTTCATCGATTGCTGGACTTCATCGACCACGGTATACTCATCAAGGTCTATGATCCGGTCGTTATGCTCCTGTCGCCCATCTCCTGACCTTATCAATGAGAGCAAGAGCGCGCCAACGGCTGAGAGAATCGCAGGCAGAGCAAGCCCGCTTCTATTCATCGATCTAAAAAGCACAACCGTAAGGACGCCTTTGACCAAGGCCTGGACATATCCGGGCCTGATGCCGCCTTTTGTCGCATTGAAGAGATCAGCCATGAGTGAACCTATCATCGAGCCTGTCGACGGCCGCATCATCCAGCAAATCGACTTCATAAGCGCAGCCGTGATTGCGTCCCTTATAGCCCTGTTCAGAAGGGCAGCGCCAAATGCGGCCTTTATCAACCGCGTCAGAGTTCCCATTTACTCATCATCCCTGCTCGCTTTGATATATGGCCCTCGCGGAGCCTCACTCCTCCAGCCAGAACCTCTCCGGCCACAGCATCCTCTCCTCACTGCGCTGCCTTATCATCTCCTCCACCTCCGGGATGGTGATGCCAAATACCTCGGCCAGGATCTCCTTGGCGGCGTGAAGCTCCATCTCGATCAGGTCTTTGCCGCCATTTCGCGAATGGCTACGAGGCAGAAGCGGGTGCCTTTTGGACTTGCCCAAGGGACCGAGGACTTTCGCCATATATGCCGCCGAAATTTGCCGATTGTGATCATGAACGTCAAATGGACTTGACGGGATTTGAACCCGTGGCCTCCGCCTTGCGAAGGCGGCGATCTACCACTGATCTACAAGCCCAAGTGTTGATTCCAAAAGAAAGAGGGCTCAAATAAGCCCGACCTCTTCTACTTCCACAGACTCCACGCCGGGAAGCTTGCTGAAGGCAGTCTCTATCTCGTCCGGGCTGTGGCCGCCCTTGTCATTCATGATGGTTACTACTATCAGCGCCTTCAGACCAAAGGCGATGGGCATCTCCTCGACCGCATGCAGCCTGGCAAAGCCGGGCACTGCTTTCTTGATCTCCTCTTTGAGCTTGCCCAGGTCGATATCGGTGCTCTCGGGCATGATCTTCATTCTAACTGCGGCGTCTCCCATACCACCACCTCACGGCCCTGAGAAGCCACAGGCTTTGCAGGTATAAACGTTGCTCTGCTTTTTACAGCGGTTGCATCTGGCAATCACGGTGCCGCAGCTGGGGCAGGGAAACCTCGTCCCGCCCACGCCGATCAGCGTAATGCCACATGATATGCATCTCTCTGGCATTTCTTCCTTCATGTTATCATCCTTCTGGTTGATGTATTTCCCTGTATAAACTTTCCCATGGACGAACGGGATGAGGGATGAGCGCCTACAATAGGCCTTCTTTATCTCCTTTGCGCCCTTTGCCTCTCTCTGGCCTAGATAGCCTCTTCCACTACTCTCCTTTTATAATCGTTCCTCCCTTTCCCCTCTTCAGCGCCGAGATGAAATGATGCGGATCGCTGCCGTTCAGCACCCAAATCCTTCTGCCTTTGAGGCGGCCCAGGAGAAAGCGGAGGGTTCCCTGGTCGATGCAGCTCTCTTTTCCCAGCAGCGAACTTGCCGATGTCTCTTCAGCTACCTTTCCCTCCAGGATCACGCCGTCCACGTTCGTGGCCTTGATGAGCGGGGCGTTGAGCCGCAGGGCCGCCAGAGCAGCCACGGAGTCAGAGGTGTAGTCCCAGCTGTGCATAAGCCCAAAGTCATCCTCCCGGAGGAGCTGATAGGGCAAGAGAATCTCGACTCCGCATCGAGGGAGCCGCATTTCCCTGGTGAGAAGCGCTCCTGTGCCGTCGGCCAGAAAATAGCCATACTGCTCCATGGCCAGGATGGCCATCCAGTGCGCAGCCTCCTGGGAGATCTCATACCGGGAGAAGAGATCCCTCACCAGGTCGGCCATGGGCCCTCCGCCCGGCACCACCAGGAAGCAGTAGCCATCCTCCGCCAGGGCGCAGAGCGCGCGCATGAGGTCCCTGGCGCATGCCATGAGGCTGCCGCCCAGCTTGAGCACATAAAAGGGCATGGTTCAAGAGTTATCACGCCGCCTATTTTAGGCTCATCATAGGATGGAGAGGAAGAAGAATTGGGTGATAGCAAAAAGAGTTAATCGCAGGATTGTCGAATTAGTCAACTACCACGGCCTAAAGTCCGTGGCTTGCGACTACGCAAAAAATCGTGTCGCGTTTGGCCGGTTGACCTTAGAGTGGCGAACTCAAGGGGTTTCATAGGTTTCCCTCAAACCGTTTCGGCCTGTCTCAAGGTGAGAGCTTGACGCCGTTACCAGGTACAAG
>JAPKYD010000009.1 GCA_026394475.1 Methanothrix sp. | reverse complement strand
ACTCATTAAGGATGCATAGAAAAATCCGGACTGCCCGATAAATGGTAAGAAGATCGAGGAAGCGGCAACAGATGGCCTTATCCTTCTCTCTTGATAGATTTCCCCCTCTTCGTCCCTGGCACTGTAGATCAGAGTTATGTCTCCCTGCCGGGCGGCCTGCAAAAGAGGTTTCCAGGACTCAGGCGTGTCATCCAGCTCCTGCGCATAGCACATCTGGAACTCCTGCCACTTGGCAGGATCGTGGCCGAACCAGCGGCGCAGCTCGCTGCTCGGTGCTGCATCCTTAAGCCAGGCGTCCAACTGCAAAGCTTCTTTCTTCACACCCCTGGGCCAGAGATGATCCACAAGAAAACGAGAGCCTTCGCCAGCCTCAGGCGGATCGTAAGCCCGCTTCAGTCGAATCATGATCCTTCTGCCTCAATTGTCTCTCTTTGGAGGAACCTGCACGAGCGTCTGATGCTTTTTGCGGATACCCATTGTCCCAAGGAAAAAAAAATTAAAATATTAAATGGTCTTGGCTTGATTTCAGCTCCAGCTGTGATGTCTGTGATGCTGAGGGTAGCTGGGAGGATACCAGTAGGGATAGCTGTAAGTATATGGGTAGTAATAATATGGGTAAGGATAGTAGTAATAGTATGGGTAATAGTAATTCGGATACTGGGGGGACAGCCAGTCGTAATACATCGACGAATATGTCATCGGATACTGAGAAGAATATGTCAATCCCGCAGACGCTGATTCATCATATCCTGAGGGCTGTGCCGCGCCCAGGGTGCAGAGCAATCCAAGCGCTAATAAAGGAAGTACAATCATAATCCTAATACCAACACCTCCACTATTTTTAAGGCGGTCAAAGTATTAAAGCCTATTTTTTATGTAGATCCTTTTAAATGGTCACGTGAATCCTCCTATAGCTATCGATTCTGGGAATACGCAAAAAAATAATAGCGGACCCGCCGGGATTCGAACCCGGGTCCGAGGCTCCGGAGGCCTCTATTCTATCCAGACTATACTACGAGTCCACACTTTAGTTCCTGCAGATCACTGCTTAATGTTCTCAGGAACCGATTAGATGATTAAAATTATGGGATATATAGGCAGCGGGCTTTCTTCCGGAGGAAGCAGCCCTGATACCTAACCGAAACTCTAGCTTTCCAGCACGATCTCGATGTTCACGTTCTTCGGGACCTGGATCCTCATGAGCTGGCGCAAAGCGCGTTCGTCTGCATCCAGATCGATGAGCCTTTTATGCACCCTCATCTCCCAGTGATCCCAGGTGGCCGTCCCCTCCCCATCAGGGCTCTTTCTGCAAGGAACAACCATCTTCTTCGTGGGCAGTGGAATTGGTCCTGCCATGTGCACGCCCGTTCTCTGGGCTATCCCCTTGACCTGGTTGCAGATGTCGTCCAGCATCAGGGGGTTGGTGCCCGAGAGTCTAATTCTAGCCTTCTGCATGTTTGACACCAAAAAGTTAGCTAGCGGGGCGTCACGGCCATGCACATGCCCGCGGCAACGGTCGTTCCCATATCTCGGATGGCGAACCTTCCCATCTGCGGGATTTCCTTCACCGGCTCGATGACCATGGGCTTGGAGGGCGTCACCATGATGATGGCTGCATCTCCTGCCTTGATGAAGGCCGGATTCTCCTCCTTAACAGCTCCAGAGCGCGGATCGAGCTTGGCCAGGATCTGAGTGATGGTGCAGGCGACCTGTGCGGTATGGCAGTGGAACACCGGGGTGTATCCTGCCGATATGGCACTGGGATGCTGCAGCACAACGATCTGGGCCTTGAACTCCTTGGCCACGGTTGGGGGCTTTTCAGGATGTCCGCAGACGTCGCCACGGCGAATGTCCTTCTTGGAGACGCCCCTGACGTTCCATCCGATGTTATCTCCAGGGTACGCCTCAAGAACTTCCTCGTGGTGCATCTCAATGGACTTGACCTCACCAGCCACGTTGGCAGGCTGGAAGATGATCTTGTCGTTCTTCTTCATGATGCCGGTCTCTACACGACCCACAGGCACCGTGCCTACACCGGAGATGGTGTAGACGTCCTGCACTGGCACCCGCAGCGGCAGGTTCGTCGGCTTCTGGGGCACCTTGAGGTTGTTCAGGGAATCCAGCAGGGTCGGCCCCTTGTACCACTTCAGATTCTCGCTGGCCTTGGCGAGATTGTCTCCCATCAGGCCGGAGATGGGCACGAAGGGTATCTCCTCCAGCTTGTATCCGACCATCTTCAGGAGTTTGCTTACCTCATCCTTGACCTCGTTGAACCGCTTTTCATCGTAAGGGGGCGTGGTGGCATCGATCTTGTTCATGGCCACGATCAGCTGGTTGACGCCTAATGTTCTTGCCAGGAAGACGTGCTCCTTGGTCTGGGCCATAACGCCATCTGGTACGGCCACTACCAGCACAGCGGCATCGGCCTGGCTGGCTCCCGTGATCATGTTCTTGACGAAGTCCCTGTGACCTGGGCAGTCCACCACCGTGAAGTAGTACTTGGCGGTATCGAAGCGCTGATGGGCGATATCTATGGTAACACCTCTCTCGCGCTCTTCCTTCAGGCTGTCCATAACCCAGGCATACTCGAAAGTCGCCTTTCCCTTGGCTGCTGCTTCTTTCCTGTACTCATCTATGACGTGAGGGTCTACAGCACCCGTCTCATACATCAATCTGCCTACTGTTGTCGACTTTCCGTGGTCGACGTGTCCAATGAATGCTAGATTGAGATGTGGCTTTTGCTCTGCCATAATTTATCTCCTCCAACTGGCACTATCCATATTTTTCCGTATTTCTGCCTTTGTGTTTAAATCTTTTCGATCGGCCGCTCTCAGGCCTTCAGGTAATCGCTTGGTTTGGGCATCTCCGGTTTCAAGCCCTTCCTGGTCCTGATCTGCTTGACGGTCTCAAGCATGAGATTGGCAGGCAGCGGCTCGAATCCCGCAAACTCCGTGGACCAGAGAGCTCGGCCCTCGGTAGCCGACCTTATGGCTCCAGCAAATCCGAACATCTGAGCCACAGGCATCTTGGACTTGAGGATGATCAGGTCGCCCTGGCTGTCCATACTCAGGATAACGCCCCTGCGTCCCTGGATCTCCGACATGGCTCCACCCATTTGATCCTGAGGCACCTGTATATAGACGTTCTGGAAGGGCTCCAGCAAAACAGGCTCGGCCATGAGTATCCCAGCCTGCATAGCCTGCCTCACCGCCGGAATGACCTGAGCAGGACCGCGGTGTACGGCGTCCTCGTGCAGCTTGACATCCACGAGCTTGGCCTTTATTCCCTGCGCTGGCTCTCTAGAAATGGGGCCATTCTTTAAAGCCTCCTCGAATCCCTCCAGGATGAGCTCCATGGTCTCCTTGAGGTACTGGATACCCTTGGTCATGTTGAGCAGGACGTTGGTGCCGTAGTAGCCGACTATGCTCTTTGCCTCTTCTTTGTCCATGCCCTTCTCCATGAGGATCTTCCTGCGCTCGATCTCATCCATCTTCATGCTGATCTTTCCCTCTTTCAAGGAACCGATCACGCCCTGCTCCAGGGGCTCGAACTCGATATAGAACCGGTTATGGTGGTTGGGCGACTTTCCCTCCACCGGCCCGGCTCGGCCTGCTATGGATTCGCGGTAAACCACGATGGGCGGCGACGTCTTCAGCTCCACGCCGCGGTCACGCTGCAGCCTTGTTACGGTGACATCCAGGTGCAGCTCACCCATACCAGCCATGAGGTGCTCGCCGGTCTCCTCGTTGATGGTGACCTGCAGGGTTGGATCTTCCTTGGCCACCTGCCTCAAGACCTCCACTACCTTAGGCAGATCGCGGGTGTTCTTGGCTTCTACGGCCACGGTCATGACCGGTTCGGAGACGTGCTTGATCAGCTCGAAAGATGTCATGCCCTCTTCGGAAGATACCGTGGAGCCCACTATGGCATCCCGCAGGCCAGTCACGGCAGCAATATTTCCGGCAGGGATGCTCTCCACCTCAACCCTCTCTGCACCCATGACAATGCCCGTCTGTTGAATGCGGTTTGTATCTGCTATTCCGGATATGTGCAGCTCCATGCCGCGAGTGAGAGTTCCGGAGAAGAGCCTCCCCGTGGCCACCTCGCCCGCATGCGGGTCGATCTTCACCTTTGTGATCATGAAAGCCACAGGGCCATGGGGATCGCAGGCGGCCATGGCCTTGCCCACGGGGCTATCCCAGTTGCCGTGCCAGATGACCTTGACCCTCTCCTTCTGAGCTTCTATGGGGCTCGGCAGGAACCTGACCACCATATCGTTGACGGCCTTGTAGAGCGGCACCTTCTCCGCCAGCTCCTTCATATTTCCTGCCCGGCAGTGATCGAAGACCTGATCGAAGCCGATGCCGGTCTTCTTCATCTGGGGCACGCTGATGGCCCAGTTGTAGAGGGCGGAGCCGAAGGCCACGCTGCCGTTGGCGGCGTCTACCCTCCAGCCGGCTTTGTACTTCTCCTCGCTCATGCCGCGAATGAGCTTGTTGATGTTGTCGATGACCTTGCCCAGGCGGACGGCCATGTCCTTCTTCTCGACTTTCAGCTCGTTGATCATGCGGTCCACTTTGTTGACGAACAGGATCGGCCGGACGCCCTCGCGCAGGGCCTGGCGCAGAACCGTTTCCGTCTGGGGCATAGCGCCTTCTACGGCATCCACGACCACCACGGCGCCATCCACGGCACGCATGGCACGGGTGACATCGCCTCCGAAGTCCACGTGGCCGGGAGTGTCGATCATGTTGATCAGATATTCCTTGCCGTCCACCTCATGGACCATGGACACGTTGGCTGCATCGATGGTAATGCCACGCGACTGCTCCAGGGGATCGAAATCCATAAAGAGCTGCTTTCCTGCCAGGTCCATGGAGATCATGCCCGCGCCAGCTAGCAGGTTATCAGAAAGGGTTGTCTTGCCATGATCGATATGAGCCACAATTCCGATGTTCCTGATCATCTCAGGCTTGTCCATCAGGGTCGTGACACGTTCTGCTATCTTCTTCCTCTTGCCCATAATACGCCTCGCGAAGTTTGAGATAAAGGTTATAATCCAGAGTAGGACTCAGATTCCTCGGACTCAATCTATTTAAGCCTTCGGCCGTCTCAGGGCGTTTTTAAGCTGATTACTTGAGCGAAAATTATAATATTGTGGATAAAGCTTAAATCGCTGCGAGCATAGCTTTGCCAAGGTTTTCACGATGGCGCGCTTGGTAATGAAATTTGGCGGCGTTTCCGTTGCGGACGGAAACCGGCTGAGACATGTAGGCGATCTGGTCAAGCAATTCAACCGCGACAATGAGATAGTTCTGGTCACCTCCGCCCTTCAGGGAGTTACGGACGACCTCCTGGCCTGTGCCAGGAAGGCTGCAACCGAGGGAATTGTCTCCGAAGTGATCGAATTCATAGAGAAGCTCACGGATAGACACAATCAGGCCATTGCCGATGCCATAAATGATCCTCAAATTGCCAAAGAGGTTCAGGAGACTGTGGCCGGCAAGATCTCCGAGCTGGAGAAGGCCTACATCGGCATCTGCTACCTGGGAGAGCTGACACCTCGCTCTCTGGACTACATATCCAGCTACGGCGAGCAGCTGGCTGCACCCATCCTGGCGGGCGTTCTGAGGGACATGGGCATCCCATCCCAGGCCTTCACCGGCTCCGAGGCGGGAATAGTCACAGACAGCAATTACGGCGACACGAGGCCCCTGGAGAAGACCTATAATTTGATTCCTCAGAGGCTGCTACCGCTCAGGGGCATCCCCGTGGTCACGGGCTTCATCGCCAAGGATGAGAAGGGCACCATCACTACCCTGGGCCGGGGTGGCTCGGATCTGTCCGCCTCGCTCATCGGCGCCGCCATTGACGCCGATGAGATCTGGTTCTGGAAAGAGACCTCTGGCGTCATGACCTCCGATCCCAAGATCGTGCCCGAGGCCAAGTCCATACCCTCCATCTCCTATCGGGAAGCCATGGAGCTCTCCTACTTCGGGGCCAAGGTCCTGCACCCCCGGGCCATTGAGCCGGCCATCAGGAAAGGCATACCGGTGCGCGTCAAGTGCACCTTCGATCCCGACAGCCCTGGGACGCAGATAGTGCACGACGATGTGCAAAAAAAGGACGTGATCAAGGCGGTGACGCTGCACAAAAACGTGGCTCTGCTGAATATCTCCGGGGCAGGCATGATTGGAACCCTGGGCGTGGCCGCCCGCGCCTTTACCGCCTTAGCGAGAGCTGGCATAAACATCGTCATGATCAGCCAGGGGTCCTCCGAGGCCAACATCTCCATGGTCATCGAGGAGCGTCAGGTCGAGAAGGCGGAGGATGCCCTGCGGGCGGAGTTCTCCAGGGACCTGGTGAAGGAAATATCTCACGACCATGATGTCTGCGCCGTGGCCGTGGTGGGCGCGGGAATGGCAGGAACGCCAGGCGTAGCCGCCAGGGTCTTCAAGGCCATGGGCCAGGCAAAGATAAATGTAGTGATGATCAGCCAGGGATCGAGCCAGCACAACATCTCCTTCGTGGTCGCATCCAAGGACGCGGAGAGGGCTGTGCAGGAGCTGCACCGCGAGTTCGGCCTGGGAGGCGAGGCATGAGGAAGCTGACCTATGCGGAATCGGGTGTGGATATTCATGCCGAGAACAGATCCATCGATGCCATGAAGGCCGTGCTCATCACCAAGCGGCAGGGCTTCGGAGCACCCCTGACGGAGATCGGGCACTATGCCGGGCTGCTGGACATGGGCAGCTTCGCCCTGGCCATGACCACGGACGGAGTGGGCTCCAAGGTTCTCATCGCCAACGCCCTTCGGAAATGGGACACGGTGGGCATTGACTGCATAGCCATGAATGTGAACGATCTTTACGCCATCGGGGCCGAGCCCATCGCCTTTGTGGACTACCTGGCCGTGGAGAAGGCGGACCCTCTGCGGGCGGCTCAGATTGCCATAGGGCTGCGCAAAGGCGCGGAGCTGTCCAACATGACCATCGTGGGAGGAGAGACGGCGACGCTTCCGGAGATCATACGGGGCTTTGACCTCGCGGGAACGGCCATCGGAGTCGTGGATAAGGACAAGGTAGTGACGGGCGAGCACATTCAAGTCGGGGACGTGCTGGTAGGAGTTCCCAGCTCCGGGCTGCACAGCAACGGCTACACCCTGGCCCGTTGCATCGTGGCCGAGTCCAAATACACGTACTTTGACCGGATGCCAGGCAAAGATACGACCATCGGCGAGGAGCTGCTCACGCCGACCAGGATCTACCACGAGATCGTGGAGCTGGTCAAGAGATGCGATGTGCACGGCCTGGCGCACATCACCGGCTCAGGCCTGCTCAAGCTGCGCAGGATCACTTCGCTAGGCTTCGAGATCACGGACCCACTGGAGCCCCAGCCCGTATTCCGGCTCCTGCAGGAGATGGGAAATGTGGATGAAGCCGAGATGTACCGGACCTTCAACATGGGCATGGGCTTCCTGGTGGTAGTGGCAGAAGATGAGGCCAAAGAGGCCTGCCGGATCATGGGTCCGGGCTCAAAGGTGATCGGCTCGATAGTAAAAGAGGGGCTTAAAGCAGGAAATCTGAAGCTTTAAGCTGAAGCTCCGAGGATTGACAAAAGATTCGGGAGGAGCTTACTGCTCCTGCCTCTTCGCAGCCTCCCCGAACATATTCTCCAGCTTGTCCTTGATCTTCTTGATCTCTTCCACCGCAGGCCCGCCCACATCCACAGGCGCAAGCCCTGCCAGGTCCGCTTCGATCAGCTTTTTATCAAAAGGTATGGTTCCGATGATGGGTATGCCCATCTGGTCCAGCTTCTCCTTGACCGGCCCAGGATCGTCCGTTTTGTTTATAACGGCAAAGTATCTGGAGATCCCAATCTGCTCGCCCAGCTGCTTGATGCGCTCCACGGTCTCTATGGACCTCATGCCCGGTTCCACCACAGCGATCATGGCATCTACGCCCCGCGCCGTTCCGCGGCCGAGATGCTCGATGCCAGCCTCCATGTCCATGATCACCAGATCCTTCTCGCGAGTGATGACGTGCCTGATGAGAGCCTTGACGAAAGCATTGGCAGGACACATGCAGCCCGATCCCCCGGAGTCGACGGTGCCCATGACCACCAGCTTCACATTATCAGGTCCGGTGCAGCCGCACATCGACACCACATCATCCACCTTGGGGTTCATCTTGAACATGCCCATGGGCATGCCAGCCCGCTCCTGCACCAGGTCTTTGTGCTCTGTGACCGGCTTTGGGAGCGCCCGGATGCCCAGAGCAGAGCCCAGGTTCATGCTCGGATCGGCATCAATGGCCAGCACGTTGTAGCCGTCGCGGGCAAAGAGCCTGGCCAGGGTGCCCGCTAAGGTGGTTTTGCCCACGCCGCCTTTTCCTGAGATTGCGATCTTCATCTCTTATCATTTTGACATGTATGTTTATATCGATTCTGCATGGATATGGTAATGGGGCGTCGGGATGATAAAGAGCATAAGAAAAAGAGACGGCCGTGTTGTGGATTTTCAATCCGCGAAGATATCCACGGCCATGGGAAAGGCCTTCCGGGCTGTGGGGATTGAGGACGCCAAGGTTTCCTCGCAGCTGACAAAACGTGTGGTCGAGGCGGCAGAGCAGAGGTTTGGCGAATCGATCCCAGACGTAGAGGACATCCAGGACATCGTGGAGAAGGTTCTGATCGATGCCGGTTACGCCGAAGCGGCCAAAGCCTACATCCTCTACCGCCAAAGGCGAGCGGAGATCCGGGAGGCGAAGCGCTATTTGGGCGTAGCCGACGACCTGAAGCTCTCCGTGAACGCCGTCGAGGTATTGAAGAAGAGATATCTGCGCCGAGATGAGCGCGGCCTGGTGGTAGAGACGCCAGGCGAGATGTTTGCCCGCGTGGCCGCGCACGTTTGCAGGGCCGAAGGCCGGTTTGGAGGAGACGAGAGTGCGTATTGCGCCAAGTTCCTGAGAATGATGAGAGGGCTGGAGTTTCTGCCCAACTCCCCCACGCTCATGAACGCTGGCCTGGAGCTGGGCCAGCTCTCTGCCTGCTTCGTTCTTCCTGTGGAGGATTCGCTGCCGGGCATCTTCGACGCCCTGAAGTACATGGCGCTCATCCACCAGAGCGGGGGAGGAACAGGCTTCTCCTTCTCCCGGCTGCGGCCTAAAAACGACGTGGTTCGGGCCACAGGAGGCGTGGCATCAGGTCCTGTCTCCTTCATGCGCATCTTCGATACGGCCACAGATGTGATCAAGCAGGGCGGCCGCCGCCGCGGGGCGAACATGGGCGTCTTGCGTATCGATCATCCCGACATCCTGGAGTTCATCGAGGCCAAGGAGAGGCCAGGCTTCCTGGAGAACTTCAACATATCCGTGGCGGCGACGGATGATTTTATGCGCTGCGCCCGCCAGGGCGGCGCGCTCAGCCTGATCAACCCCAGGAATGGGGAGACCACCGGGACATTGGACGCGCCGGAGCTGATGAATCTGATCGTGAGCTCCGCCTGGCGCGGAGGAGATCCAGGGGTGATCTTCATCGACAGGATCAACGCCACTCACCCCATCCCCGGAACCATCGAGGCCACCAATCCCTGCGGCGAGCAGCCGCTGCTTCCCTTTGAGTCCTGCAACCTGGGCTCCATCAACCTCTCCCGGCTTGTGGAGAAAGGGGAGCTGAACTGGGACAGGTTAGGAGAGCTGGTCTCCCTGGGAGTGCGCTTTCTGGATGACGTCATCGACATGAACCGATTTCCCTTGAAGCAGATCGAAGAAGCCACCATGCAGAGACGCAAGATCGGCCTGGGGGTGATGGGCTTTGCCGAGATGCTCATCCTGATGAATATCTCCTACAACTCCGAGGAGGCTGTCCGCCAGGCAGGGGAGATCATGAAGCACATCTCCACTCTCGGCAGGGAAGAATCTGCCCGCCTTGGCGAAGAGCGCGGCTCCTTCCCACTCTTCGAGGAGTCCAAGCTCAAAAAGTGGGACGCTATGCGCAACTCCACCGTCACCACGATCGCGCCCACGGGCACCATCAGCATAATCGCGGGGACCAGCAGCGGCATTGAGCCTCTTTTTGCTATCGCTTTCGTGCGGCATGTGCTGGAGGGAGCAAGGCTCTTAGAAGTCTCGCCTCTCTTCGAGCATTTTGCACAAGAGCGAAAGATCTACTCCCAGGACCTGAAGACTGAGCTGGCCAGGAAGGGATCGGTGCAGGATATCGCAGGTGTGCCGCAGGACCTCAAGGACCTGTTTGTAACGGCGCTGGATATCCTGCCTAAGCAGCACGTGAAGATCCAGGCCGCCTTCCAGAAGTACACGGACAACGCCGTCTCCAAGACTGTGAACCTGCCCCAGAGCGCCACGGTGAGCGATGTTCGCAAGGTCTATGACCTGGCCTACGATCTGGGGTGCAAGGGCGTGACGGTCTTTCGCTACGGCAGCCGCAGCCAGGTGCTCTACATCGGAAACGAGGAGACGGTGCCGGGGTGCAGGTACTGCGGATGAGGTGCGAAAGGATGTACATTATCATGCCTCCAGGAAATCCGATTGAAGGCCAACTGGAGCAGAAGAAGTACCGAAGACGGCAAAGATCAGGCCGTCGGGCGCCTTAGTAATTAATTAATCAAATTAATTTTAATTTTTGGCAATCAATTGAGAAATTGACTTTTCTGTTGATATATCCTGAATCGAAAATTACATATTTAATTTTAATCTTATTTTCTTTAAGATAATTGCCGCAATCTTCTTTAGTTGGGTTGAGATTTTTCTGGCCATTATTTAAAATGGTTCCCAAGTGTTCAGGAGTTCCATCATTCTTTTCTGTGTAAACCTCTATGCGAGGGTAATTGCCCGGCATTATTTCTGGCCCGACAGAACAATCTAATAAGAGCTTCATTTTCCGTTCATCATCAGAAAGATTATCTGCTGAAAAAATATATTCGATATAAGAACCCATTTTTCCAAGGAATTCTTGGCTATAACCGTCATCTTCAATCGTGTCACTTACGTTGCCTCTCACCAATTCTATGTCATTAGTAAAATCGAGGAGTAACGGTTCTAGAGTGTCATTTTTTAATGGCACGTTATTGCCAGGTGGAACAGTTGGGCTCTCGTTTTCATTGCTTTCCCCTGAGTTATCTTGGTCAATAACTGAAAGATTGAATTTGGATGCGCCCATAATTTTTCCGAAATGAGAAGCGGTAAAATTAATCTCATAAAAGCCTATACGAGATCTAGGATTAATATATATATTAGCGTGCGTGCTATTAACGAGGTTGGGCGACAAATAGAACTCGCTATTATCAAAATCGACACGCGATATATTCTTATCATAAAATGCGTTTAAACTGGCGTTACCTATGAAGTCATTTATACCAGTTAAATTTATTCTAACTGAAATATTTCCTCCAGGAAATATAGGAGATGATTTCGGCTCGAGGAATAAGTCAATCCCCGGGATTGATGTAATATTTAAAAATATATCCAATTCGTTTTTAAAATTTTCTTCGTCTTCTCCCATAATTGTTAAAGAATGATTTCCCAAACGAGCGCCACTTCCTGCTATAATATCCATTCTTGAATGCGTGTCCCCTGGAATTAAAATTCTTGGGCTGAATTCTATGCTAATCTCAGGGAGACTTGAGTTATGCCTAAGAGTTATTTTTTTATCATATGTTCCCTCTCGTTCAACTATTATATCTTCTGAGGTAGATTGATTTCTATTTAAATTTATAAAATTATTTCTAATAGAGATGCTAAAATTTTTAAATTTTTTACACAATAAAGGTAAATCGAATTCGTCGTGCGATCCAAATGGCCCATCAACAACAAATCCTACGCTAGCTGGACCATTTAATGCTAATTTATTGGCCGTTATTGTAAAATTCGATTTAAAGGGAAGTCTATATTTAGTTATGTGCTTAAATTTTTCACCAAATTTTACATTTATTCCCATATCTGATGAGTTATATTTTATCCCTGACCATGAAATGCCAAGATATTTTACGTATATTAGAGCAGGCAGATTTCCGGTTATTTCTATTTGTTTGACTAATTGTTTATCTTTTATAATTTCAATGGCTTCTTTGCTTGATTGTTGTCCTTCAATTTTGATCTCAATTGATGGAGCCATACAATGAATAATAGAATTAAATGCACTAAGACAAGCAAATGATATTGCAATAATGGAAATAGCAACAAATATATTTGATTCACGTAATCTCTTCAGGAAATCTTCTATAATTATCCCTCCCTTTTTATCATTTACAAAATTTCGAGCTTTTTTAATAATCATTATTTAAGCCGAACTTATTTATGAATATTTTATTTTATATTAGCATATATCTAGAATGCTTCCCATTGTAGACCCGCAATTTTGTATAAGTACTTTATGCTCGAATAAAAAACTTGTAGAGTCCCGAATGTTTGGATTTTATATACTCGGCTCGCATTTTAAATACAGTATCTAACATTTAATTCAGTCTCCATGCTATCCAAGAACTTTTCAGCTTGCATCCCTCAGGCAGTCTGGACCAAAATGCATATCTGACGTCTGTAGATAACATTTTGTGTCAAGTAATTCATGGAACCTTATCGTGTTATACAAATTCATGAAATTGTCAAAATTATCGAATCTGGACCTATTCTTTTTCGTAGGTATCATTCCATCTCTCGAACTTGCCATTGCTTTGAGGATGTTTGACCCTGGCTTTGCCTCGGCCATTCCATTGATCCCGGAAGCCTGGTCGCCGGCATAGTTGGTTCGCTGATGGAGCCCGGCGACTTCTGCCTGGATAATCCCAATGTACAGAGCGCCCGCAATTAAGATCGGTTTGCACTAAGAGTCCAGATATCATGGATATTGAGCCAAGAACGCCCACGGGACTATTGGCATGTGGGCTGTGCTCATTTTTTTGAATCCTCTTTTTAGAGCAAAGTAATACTGCTTGTTTCCAGCTATCTGAGAAACCAGGATAGATGGAAGGAGAGAGGGCCTGAGGCAGAAAAGGGTAAAAGTAGGGAGATTGTTTGATATAACCGCCCCAGGCCACGAACCACCAGGGAATAAATGCCATCTAGGCGGACGAGGTCTTTTGCTGCGTTTTTCATGTTCAACAACTCATTATCGGTAGACTACCCCTGTTGCCCGCGGAGAAGAAAGCCGGACCAAAAGCCCGCTTCGATCCTGTATCTCCATGACCAAGGCGCCCGGCCCCGGCCTGGCAAATCCTTATCATCAAGGCTGATAAGATGATGATGGTGAATTCTATGTCAGGAAGCTACAAACTAGTGCTCTTATTCCTTGCTCTCTCCATCCTCTCCCTCTCGGCCCTGGCCGAGAACTCGGACCGGTATACCGTGAACGTCTCTGTAAATAAGTTCCTGGGCCAGTATCTCGTGAACCAGAGCGGCTTTGCCCTCTACTACTTCTCCGATGACTCCAATGCAGATGGAGCCAGCACCTGCATGGATGATTGTGCCGCCACATGGCCTCCCTTCTATGCGGGAGAGATATCCCTGCCAGACAGTCTGAGATCCGTCGACTTTGCGACCATTACCAGAACAGATGGATCAAAGCAGACTACCTTCAAAGGCTGGCCGCTCTATCTCTACAGCAGGGACAGCGCAGCCGGCGACACCTTCGGCAACGGCCAAAAAGGCCTCTGGCATATTGTCGATCCGTCAAACCAGCCTCAGCTGTTCTAAAGTTCCGCCAAATATAGTTTTGGCCAAAGGAGATGGACGGGGAGGCTCCAGGAGATCGCCTCCCAGCCATCCTTTGCCATTCATTTCTTGAGCGAGCCGATGGTCCTCCCCTGCAAAGCTGCATAGGGAAAAATCTCAAAATCCCGGGGGAACTTGAAACGCCTGCTTCCTAGCTCTCGGTCTGCGGCCTGCAGAGCAGCACTGTCATTTCCTGCAGCCTTGACCTTGTTCAAGACATCGTCTGAGGATTCCTCCTCCTCCACCTGCTCATCTACGTACCACTGCAGGAAGCTCTTGGTGGCCTCGTCCTCCTCGGCTATGGCTACATTGACCAGGGCATGGATGAGCCCTGTCACCGCACGCTCGTGATTCCAGACATGCTGGAATGCCGCCCCGGGCGAGGCCCAGGAGAGCTGCGGCGCTTCTACCGCCAGCATCTTGGCTCTGCCGCCAGCGCTCGCCACATAGTCGAGCATCTTCATGGTGTGCACCAGCTCTTCTCCGGCCTGGACCCTCATCCAGCTGGCAAATCCCAACATCCTGATGGACTCGAAGTAGTAGGACATGGAGAGATAAAGATAGGAAGAGTACAGCTCTCTGTTCGCCTGCACATTGAGAGCTTCATTCATCTGTTCGCTGAGCATTACATCACTCCGAATATTGATTTCATATCCATCCCTAGGTCATCTTCTCGAACTGCTCCTTGCCCACACCGCATTCCGGACAGATCCAGTCGTCAGGCAGGTCCTCGAAGGCGGTTCCGGGATCTATGCCGGAGGTCGGGTCCCCCTTCTCCGGATCGTAGACATATCCGCAGACTGTGCAGACGTACTTATCCATTGACGCTCACCATCGCCATGCTCTTGGACTCCCATCTAAATGAAATTTTCCAGTATCTCGTTCATTTTGGCATCTCTGTCCACGGCCTTCCGCTCGTACCCAGGGAAGACCTGGTCAAAGCAGGGCAGATCCGCCTGATAGAACTTTCCCAAGGGAATGGGCGTCTCGCCGCCGTCGTAGTTCCAGGAGCGGATGATCTTCATGGCCTGCTCAAAGCTGCCGGTGTCGTTTCCTTTGACCTCGTACGTTCGCTTGTTGTATGTCTCGTACATGTTGAAGTAGGACACACAGACCTGAAGAACATCCACAAAGGAGAAGCCCCTGTGCAGTATGGCCTCCCGCAAGAGCCTCTGCAGGAGGTCAAGCCCGTGCGTATAACCTCGGGCGATGTAAGTCGCGCCGCTCACCAGCATCAGCTCCAAAGGATTCATGGGAAGCTCGACGCTGCCCAGAGGCGTGGACTTGCCCCTGAAGCCTTGCGGCGAGGTGGGCGTGTACTGGCCGGTGGTCAGGCCGTAGACGCGATTGTCATGCAAGATCATTGTCAGATCGATGTTCCTCTTGGCTGCGAAGACGAGGTGGTCGAGGCCCTCCGCCAGGCTGTCCCCATCGCCGGAGAAGCAGATCACCTTCAGATCGGGGTTGGCGAGCTTAATGGCCGTGGCCACGGGCATCGTCCTGCCGTGGATGGAGTAGAAGCTGTTGATATTCAAGTAATCCACGATCTTGGCGTGGCAGCCGATCCCCGAGACCAGGACGACGTTCTCGATGGGAACGCCTTCGCCGTCCAGCTGCGCCAGCACTGTTCTCAAGGCGCTGAGGATGGAGAAGTTGCCGCAGCCCGGACACCAGGTGTTCTTGGCATAGGTTGTGAGATCTTTGGGATTCATGCCAGAACCTTCCCCAGCTCCGCTTCCAGATCGTTCAAGGAAAAAGGTCGGCCGTCATACTTCAGAATTCGATCCTGGGTTTTGAAGCCGTAGCAGCCTGCCAGTCTTGCCAGCTGAGCGGTGGAGTTGCACTCCACGGCGATCACTCGCTCTATCCCCGCCAAGGCTTCTTTTAGCTTCTCCTCAGGGAAGGGAGAGAGCACCAGCACCTGAACCGCTCTGAGCCTGAGCTTCTCTGCCGCTTCCAGGCAGACGCCCTTGTTCGAGCCCCAGAAGAGCAGAGCCGTCTTGCCCTCACCGGCGACCTTCACCGTCTCATATCCCTCCAGATCCTTGGCCAGTGATCCTCCCTTCAAGAGGCGCTTATCGTTCATATCCTTGGTTATCTTGGGCTCTTCGGTGGTTATGCCGTACTCATCGTGGGCATAGCTGTCCACCTTTATCACCTGGCCCTTTTGAGGAGGAAAGGCCAGGGGCGAGACTCCCGTTTCCGTGTACTGATAGCGGTGGTACCTTCCCTGTCCCTTCCAGAGCGGATATGCTTCCTCCCTCAAGTCGCCCGCCGCGGCGAGGTCGAAGCTGTACTGGCCCTCGCTGACGGTTTTGTCCGAGAGGATGAAGGCCGGAACCTGAAACTTCCAGGCCATGTTCAGAGCCACACCCGACCAGTAGTAGGCCTCCTCGGCGTCGCCGGGCGAGACCACGAACCTGGGAAACTCGCCCTGCCCGGCATTGAGGATGAAGTGAAGATCGCCCTGGGCGGTGTAGGTCGGCAAACCGGTCGAGGGGCCTGTCCTCTGCCCCATTATGATCACCACAGGCATCTCTGCCATTCCCGCCAGGCTCAGCCCCTCCGTCATGAGGCAGAAGCCCCCGCCGGAGGTGCCCACCGCAGCCTTGATTCCGGCATAGGCGAATCCTTGGGCCATGAGCATGACTGCGATCTCGTTCTCAGGATGAACCACCTTGAGGCCGAAGTCTGGGGCAAAGCGGGCCATGAAGTCCAATAGACTGGACGAAGGTGTCATGGGGTAGGCCACATAGGCCCCGAGGCCGGCCTTGATCAGGCCCAGGCCGATGGCCTGGTTGCCGGTCATGATGGGGAGGGTGGGCATATCCAGCTTCTCCACGCGGCAGAACTCCACGGCGGAGTCGTAGCCTCGCCGGGCGACCTGCAGGTTTTGCTCCAACTTCTTGGGAATGTGCTTTCGGAGAACGTCCTCCAAGACCGCCCATTCGATGCCCACCACCCTGCAAAACCCGCCCAGGATGCAGGTGTTGCGCATGATGGGAAGGGCACCCTCTTCCTTCAGGATCCCGGAGACAGGAAGCCCGCAGCCCTTCTGCTTGAAGCCCTCGGCTTTGACCTTGTCCATGTCATAGATCACAAAGGAGCTGTCCTTCAGCCTGCCCAGGTGCTTCTCCAGCGTCTCCTGGTTCAGGGCGATGAGAACGTCAACCTGATCCATGTGGGTCCCGATTTTGTGGCTGGAAGCCCTGACCAGGGAGAAGTTGTGCCCTCCTCTGATGAGAGAGGGGTAATCGTAGTACATGTAAATATGATAGCCCAGGCGGCTGAAGAGACGGCCCACGGTTACTCCCGCCTCATTTATGCCATCACCGGCTATCCCGCCGATAAGAGTAGAAAAATTGTCCATCTTCATTCTCCGGACAGATCTTATGCCGATTTCTTCTGCCTTGCGTCTGCTGATTCAAACCTGGCATGGGATGAGGATATCTTCAGTATATATTCCCAGATCATCAGTTATAAAAACTTCGGGACACAATTCCGGAAGAAAGAGAATTCATCCCTGGGAATAAGACTTCTCCTGCCCTACTATTAATTTGATGTCATTTTCATATTAATTTAACATTATTATTTTATCAATCTTGATCTTCCTTTGTGCCTTTTTAACCTCAGACGTCAGAAGATCCTGGTAATTTCAAATTCGAAGCCTAATTAAAAAAATTTAAGTAGCATCACGGCCCGTGATGCAGATAATGCCCATCTTGAATCTCATAATAGACCGCATAGTTCTATCCGATTTGCCAAAATTCGTCTTTGCCATCATTGTTCTTGTCCTTTCTTTCACAGCCGTTTGCGGCGATGTCTGCGCCCAAGATCAGGCAGGCACCGTCATAGGCTACCTACCCCCTCTCTGGCCATTTCATGCCTTCTTGGTCTCCCTGGGACTGATTTTCTTGATAGGAGCTATGCTTATGGCAAGGCGCAGGAAGGGACGGAGAAGGCTGGCTGAAGACGCATAAGACGTTAGGGTTGCTGGGAGTCTCTCTGGCTATAGCCGGGATTCTCATGGCCGTCTATATGGGCTGGGCAAGAAGTTTTTTGTTCGCGGAGTCTGTTCCCCAACATCTCCAAGAAGATACTTATAGAAGAAACAGCAAAAATATGCATCGGGAGATTGGATAGGCTGGCATTTTCCCGTGATGTGTTCCAAAAACAGATCGGATACTCTGGAAGACGAGGAGGCTTTGAGAATGGATGATAACTTAACTCCGGATGCTGAGCTGGACTGCGTCGGGCTCTTCTGTCCTTTGCCCATCGCCAGGACCAAGGAGGAGATCGAGAAGATCGAGGTGGGGCAGGTTCTTAAGGTGGAAGCGGATGATCCAGCCGCAGAAGAGGATATCGCTCGCTGGGCGAAGCGAGCCGGCCACGAGGTGGTCCGGCTTGAGAAGTCCGGAAACATAATCATCTTCTGGATAAGAAGAAAGAAGTGAAAAGATGGAAGATCGACGTGCGATATCACATAGAATTAAGGCAAGAGCATGAGCGGTTAGAAGAAGGATGGTATTGACGTGAGCAAGATACTTTATGTTCAGACCAGCGGCCTGGACACGCCAGAGCGGCTGTATGCGCCCTTCATCCTGGGAATGACGGCCAGGGCTATGGATGTTGAGGCTTCGATCTTTTTCATGATCAAGGGCGTTACGGTAGTCAAGAAGGGCGAGGCGGAGAAGATCAAGATCGGAAGCTTCCCCAGCCTGAAGGAGGTCCTCGACCAGGCCCTGAAGGCAGGCGTGAAGATGTACATCTGCGAGCAGAGCACCCAGCTCCTGGGCATTCCCAGGGGCGACTTCATATCGGAGGCCAAGATCGCCGGTGCGGGGACCTTGAACGATTTGGCCCTGGATGCGGACTCGACTCTCAGCTTCTAAAAGTGGCGCTTATGTACGGAATTTATCTGGACTACCAGTCAGCCTCCCCCGTGGATCCCAGGGTTCGTGAGTTTGCAGACCGCTACCTGACGAAGGAGTTCGGAAATCCCTCCGCCCTCCACTCTTGCGGCCTCGCGGCCAGGGCTGCCCTGGAAGAGGCGCGCTCAAAGGTGGCGGAGCTGATCGGGGCGGAAGGCCCGGAGACGATCGTCTTCACGGCAGGCGCAACCGAGGCCAACAACCTGGCCATCCGCGGCCTGGCCCAGAGGAACGCTGCCAAGGGAAAGAAGCTCCTAGGCAGCAGCATCGAGCACATTTCCGTGCTGAATCCGATGAAGGATCTGAAGAAGGGCGGCTTCGATCTCTCTCTCGTGCCTGTGGACGGAGCGGGTGTCGTCGATCTGGCGGCGCTGGAGGGGATGCTCTCCAAAGAGACCATCCTTACCTCGGTGATGTACGCCAACAGCGAGATCGGAACCATCCAGCCCATCCGGGAGGTGAGCAATCTGGTGCATGGGAAGGGACTCTTCCTGCACGTGGATGCCACGGCAGCCTGCGGAAAGATCCCGGTGGATGTGCAAAAGGACGGGATCGACCTGCTCACCCTCTCCTCCAACGACCTCTACGGACCGCAAGGCGCGGGCGCACTTTACGTTAAACCGGGCGTGCGCATTCAGCCGGTGCTCTTCGGCGGCGGGCAGGAGAGGGGCCTATGGTCCGGCACGGAGAACCTCTTCGCGCTGGCGGGATTTGGCGAGGCTGCCCGGCTGGCAAAGTTGGAGATGGCTGAGGAGAGCCAGCGGCTTTCAGCCATCAGGGACGGCCTGATCAAGGAGATCCAAAAGATCGATGAATCCTACCTCACCGGCCATCCGAAAAGGCGGCTGCCGGGCCATGCCAGCTTCCGCTTCCGCAGAATCGAGGGGGAGAGCATTCTCTTAACTTTGGACGCCATGTTCAACATCCAGGTATCCACCGGCTCGGCCTGCTCCTCCCGCACCCTGGAGCCCTCGCATGTCCTGCTGGCCATAGGCTTAAAGCATGAGGAGGCCCACGGGTCGATGGTCATGACCTTAGGAAAGTATAGCAACCCGGATCAGATACCGGTAGTCGCCCAGGCGGTCAGTCAGACCGTGCAGAGGCTGAGAGCCATTTCCGCGTTGTAAAGGTGAAATCAAAATGGCACAGATAGGTTACTCCAAGAAAGTAATGGAGCACTTCATGAATCCCAGGAACGTGGGGGTGATCGAGAACCCGGACGGATACGGCAAGGTGGGCAACCCGGTCTGCGGCGATCTCATGGAGATCTTCATCAAGGTTAAGGACGACAGGATCGACGACATCAAGTTCAGGACCTTCGGCTGCGGCTCGGCCATAGCTGTTTCCAGCATGGTCACGGAGATGGCCAAAGGAAAGACCCTGGACGAGGCTATGAAGATCACCCGTAAAGACGTGGCCGACGAGCTGGAGGGGCTGCCGCCCCAGAAGATGCACTGCTCAAACCTGGGAGCAGACGCGCTGCACGTGGCCATCAAGGACTACTGGGTGAAGATCGGGAAGATCAAGCCGGAGGAGGCGAAGGCAGAGGGCGAAGAGGGGGAGGCCTGCGGGACGGAGTGAGGGGCATCTCCTAGCGGATGGCTGCCCGCCTGCATGCGCCTGCCCGCGTCCGCACGGGGGCCGGGATTCGATGAAAGCTTGAGTCGGGGCGACATTTCGAGCTGACTGGCTGTTATTTTCCACCTTTTAGCTCATCTAAACATCCAGGAACAGCGCTAACTCCGCCGTCGAACCAGTGAGGCTCTTGCGCGCATTGGATTTTGTCTTCCGCATCAGTATCAATATAAAAACCGAAGGATGGACATTAGCCAGATAGAATTGTATAAGGGCCACGATCTAGAGTCAATTTGCCGCAATTGAGATCACGGCTCATCAAATACTTCAATGAACTCTTCTCTCGTTATTCCCGCTTGCCTTAAGATCATCAATAGCGTGGAACTCTTAATTTCCTTATGGTTCGGCAGAGTCAGAGACGTCTTGCATCCATCTGGATTGGTTCTGCTCATGGAAATGTGATTGCCTTCTCGGATTACCTCAAAGCCCAAGGCTTCCAGGGCTTTTATCACCTTTCTTTTCGGCGCGTCCCTGGGGAACCTCGTCACACTATCACTTCGGCCACGAAGGTCTCACTGATTCCATCTATTTCAAGAGCTTCTCGGCCAAAGGTCTCGATGTGGAATTGAATGGCAGATTTCACATCGGCAAGGGCTTCTTCATAGGTATTGCCTTCTCCTACAACTATACCTTTAATGCCGATAGGATAGGCGATATAACCATCGGGATGCTTTTCTATTATTATTTTTATCGGCTGCATCTATCAGATATGAGGTCTCTCTTGGAAAATAAATCTATGCCTAGGGCCGATGGGCTTGCCGGGCAGGGCTGGATTTCACGCCTCCTTCCACTAGCGTATTCTGAATGCACGGGTGCTCCTTGGATTTAGGGCAGCTCGTGGGCGTGATGGCCGCCCGACTGGGCCCGCCCGCGTCCATGTGCTCGCGTGGGCTGGAGCTCCTCGGGGCCTGGCTTCCATCGCTCTCGCCGCTTTCCGAGCAGGAAAGCCTGGATCAGAAGCAGTGAGCTGGACGGCTTGTCATAATTGCTTTTCCCCAGCTGGTCCCGGATGCCCGCGGCCACGCTAACGCTGCCTCTCGATCTCTCCGAGACTTTCTGGAAAGGACTTTGGATCAGAGCGGATTCTCGGATCCCCTCAAGGATCATTCATCGCATTTGCCAAGAAAAAGCTACTCTAGATCTACCTGTTCATCGATCTCTCTTAGAGCCCTCTCAACAAGAGGCTTCACTTGAGGGAGATCGCGAGTTGCTGTATCCCATACAACTTCAAGGTTGATCCCGAAATAGCCATGTACAACCTTGTCCCTCATCCCGGTCATATCTTCCCACGGAATCTTCGGATATTGATCTCTTACTTGCTTGGGTATGTGCTTTGCAGCCTCTCCCAGGACATGCAGACACCAGAGTACGGCGAAGACGGTCCTCTTATCGTTTATAAAATCATCAGCTTCGCAGCCAGTCAAAAAATTTTCGATGTAATCTATTGAGTCCAAAATATCCTGAAGGAAATCGCCATACTCCCGAACATTCATACGTAGACGACCTCTCTCAGGATATGCTTGCCTATCCTGGGCTTGAGCGAATTTTTCATAACCAGGTCGACCTTTTCACCGAGGAGCTCACTTAAGAAACGCTCCAGTCGGACTATTTCAAAAAGACTTGCTCGCCCCTCAAACTCCACTAAGATATCGAGATCGCTGGTCTCTTTCTGCTCACCCCGCACGAATGAGCCAAAGATACCTATCTCCTTGACATTGAACCTTTCGTTAAGCAGGTTCTTATTTTCCTTGAGCTTTGCCTCGATATCCTGAAGGTTTCTCATCTTGGCATCATCTACGAATGGTACAAAAGAATGCTTGTTATTTAAAACGTTGTAGCTGCTACTTCAGGTTCCGGATTCTCTTGAATTGCCCTGCCCACCCAGATCATCTGGCCGCCTGGGGCCAAAGGGCAATTCGCCGCCCTCCCCGGTTCGCTTCGCATTTTCGTGCGCTGCCTTCGGACGCGGGGCCGCTCGTATGCGGATGAGAGCTGCGCACGCATGCAGCCTGCCCGCGCCCGTGCGCTCGCATGTGGGCTGGCGCGCTCAGGTGGGCCGTGCCGTCGGGCCATAGGCTCGCAGGTCTGAATCGGGGGGCATTTCGAGTTG
>JAPKYD010000083.1 GCA_026394475.1 Methanothrix sp. | reverse complement strand
AAGACTCAAGCGGTGATCTTGGTCTTGGCGATGTACTTGATGAGATCCGGGCCGAGCCTGGCCTTCTTCTGAATCTGATTTGACAGATCGTCCATGGTGGTGCCGCTGGCAGCCAGGGTGCGGATCTCCTCCATGGTAGCATCGTCCACGGTGAAGTACTCGTCCAGGTCCTTTCTGTGGCCCCAAACATCGCCTTCGAGCAGCTCAATGCCCTGCATGTCCAGGAATACCTGGATGGCATTGGACATGGTCTTGCGGTAGGAGGGAGGTACCTGAATCATTCTCAGTCTGGGGCATCTCTGCATCAGATTGAGGAAGTCTACATTGCTGGCTCGGAAGGCCAGATGAACCATCTTCTCATTGGGGTTGAGATTGGGTATCTCATTTCTTGCGCTGACTACTCTAAGTCTCATATCATGACTCCATGCATAAAACGCATTTGTATTATTAATAGACACTTCCGCTGTACACTTCTGTATAAATCGATTTCGATAGATCTAAAATCTCCTAAATTAATTTAGCTGTTTCAGGTAGACAAAGAAGAATCAGCTTCCATTCCCTGCGGGCCGCAGCCAATAGATCTTCTCTGATTTACTGAAATTATAGATATGAGGAAGCATGGGGAGATCAGAGGTCCTGGACGCTCTTAACGCAAAAGGATATCTTAGGAAGATGGCGGGGATAACCACGGCTTTGGGAGATGCCAGCGAGAGTCATTGTCGCGAAGGGAGAAATTTGACTGAAATAGCCAGCGGGAACAGGTGGATTAATCCGTCTGCGTTGATGAATTATCATAAAGCTAATTATTTTCAAAATTTTATAGATATAAGGCCATTACATTCCATTAGCTTTATATAACACATCTGTGGTTGTGCTGGAGAACTAAGATGGCATCGGTGTCTCCTGAGTTCAGTTGATATCGCGATCTCGACTGTCAGGCATTGAGCCAAATGGATCAGGCGAATCATTCTGGCCTGAGGGGCGAAGGAGTTTTAAAGAAGAGGGACGGTATAGGAGAAGATCTTCATGGGCAGGGTAAAGCTTACTGACACGGTTTTTAGGGATGCTCACCAGTCTCTCCTGGCCACCAGGATGAGGACCAGGGACATGCTTCCCATAGCGGAGAAGATGGATCAGGTTGGTTTCTTCTCCATCGAGATGTGGGGCGGCGCGACGTTTGATACCTGCATTAGGTACCTTAACGAAGATCCCTGGGAGAGGCTGCGAGCACTGAAGAAGGCCATGCCTGACACACCGATGCAGATGCTTCTTCGAGGGCAGAACCTGGTCGGGTATAGGCACTATGCTGACGATGTGGCGGACAGGTTTGTGGAGAAGGCAGCCGTAAACGGTGTTGACATCTTCAGGATCTTCGATGCTGTGAACGATATACGCAATATGGAGCGATCTATAAAGGCCGCCAAGAAGATGGAGAAGCACGTCCAGGGCGGAATCAGCTATACTATCAGCCCTGTGCATACCAATGAGCAGTTCGCGGAGTTTGCCGTCAAGCTCGCGCAGCTGGGCTGCGACTCCATCTGCATCAAGGACATGGCCGGACTGATCACTCCCCAGAATGCCCACGATTTGATCAGAGCGATCAAAAGGGAAGTCAGCTTGCCGGTGAACCTTCACACTCATTGCACCAGCGGCATGGCCCAGATGAGCTACTTTTACGCCTGCCAGGCGGGAGTGGACATCCTGGATACGGCAATGTCGCCCCTCTCGGGCGGCAGCTCTCAGCCCTCCACAGAGAGCCTGGTAGCATCACTGCAGGGTACTCCCTACGACACCGGCCTTGACCTGGAACTCTTGACGAAGATCAAGAGGTACTTCGAGAAGATCATGGAGATCTATGCTCCTGTCTTCAACCCCATCTCAGCACGCGTGGACACCAACGTTCTCGTCTACCAGGTTCCCGGAGGCATGCTCTCCAATCTTGTCTCGCAGCTCATCGAGCAAAAAGCCCTGGACAAGAACGAGGAAGTCTTGGCGGAGATCCCTCGGGTGAGAAAGGATTTGGGGTATCCGCCCCTGGTGACTCCCACCAGCCAGATCGTGGGCACACAGGCGGTTCTCAATGTCATCACCGGCGATCGGTACAAGATGGTTCCCAAAGAGGTCAAGGACTATGTCAAGGGCCTCTACGGCAAGTCTCCTGCCATGATAGATCCCAAGGTGAGGCTCAAGGTCCTCTGTGACGAGGAGCCGATCACCGTGCGGCCTGCAGACCTTCTGCCCCCCGAATACGGGAAGGCCAAGAAGGAGGTCGACTCCTTGGGATTGGCCAAGAAGGAGGAGGATTACCTCACCTACGTCCTCTATCCCCAGGTGGCCCTCAAGTTCCTGCAGGGCACGGCTGTGGAGGAGCCGCTGCAAAAGAAGCTGCCTGCTGCGCCGGCGTCCGTTTCCCTGAAGGCTGAGCCCATCGCCCTGAACGTCGAGATCGACGGAGAGTCCTACCTGGTCAAGGTGGCCCCGGCGGGCATGACCATCCAGGAGGCTCAGCCCAAGGCGCCCACCGACGGAGTCACAGTGCCCATGCAGGGCGTGGTCATCCGATATAAAGTTAAAAAAGGAGACAAAGTGGCCAAAGGAGATGCTATTGCCGTTCTGGAGGCCATGAAGATGGAGCAGGACATCCTGGCCAATAAGGAAGGGACGGTCAGGGAGATCTACGTCAAAGAGGGCACCACTGTTGCTCCGGGCGATGCGCTGATGTCCATAGAATAATTACCAACCATTAGAAGATGCATCGCCACCCAGTACAATATCCACGGCAAAAACTTTAATTGTTAGTATTACCCTTTGAATATGGTGAAAAAAGTCACCGGAAGACTTCCCAGGCTTGCGGCAAAGATAAGATTCTCCAGGCAAGAGACATCCGTTGGCGTGGAAGGAAATGGATCATACGATTCGAATACCTGCCCATATCCTCTGAGCCACCGCCTCAGCTTTGCGCTGCAGGAGAGAATTCAGAGGGCAAGATGCCGTCTTCATGCCAGGCTGGGGGATCCCAGCTTCGATCCAGGAAAATTCCAGATCATATCCATTCCCTTGGCTATCCAGGGGCTTGATGAGGCCTTTAGCGGATATCGATTGGTGCACATCTCCGATATCCATCTGGGTCAGTGGATCACGGCAGAGCGCCTGCAAGGGGTTGTGGATCTGGTGAACCGGCAGGAGCCGGATCTTGTGGCCATAACCGGAGATTTCATCTCCTACGTCTTCGAGGATTTTGCAGATGAACTGGCCAGGTCTCTGGGAAGATTGCGCCCCAGGGATGCCACAGTGGCGATCCTCGGCAATCACGATCACTGGGTGGGTGCAGATAATATCCGCCGCATTATCAGGAATGGGAACGTCATGGAGCTCTGCAATGACGTCTTCACGGTCTCCCGGGGCAGCGCTATGCTGCACATCGCCGGCCTGGATGATATCATAGCAAATAAGCATCATTTGGATCTGGTGCTCAGCAGGCTTCCTTCCTCCGGACCGGCGATCCTGCTGGTACACGAGCCTGATTTTGCCGAGGTGAGTGCCCGAACGGGCAGGTTCTGTCTGCAGCTCTCCGGCCATTCTCATGGAGGTCAGATAGTGATTCCAGGACTGGGAACGCCCATACGCAGCAATTTCTTCAGAAAGTATCCTCTGGGCAGGTATCAGGTCGGCGACATGGTGCAGTACACCAATCGAGGCCTGGGAACGAATTTGATCTGGTCGAGGATCAACTGTCCACCGGAGATAACAGTCTTTTCTCTTCATGCCGGCGATAACTGGAGATGGTCAAATAAATGAGAGGGATTAAGAAAGATCATCTGATCGGGCTGGCGCGAACTCTGGTCATATGGTTCAGTTCGGCCCTGGGATTGGTGCTGATGGGGCGATTAATCCCAGGTGTGACAGTGGAAAACCTGTACGCCGCCCTGTTCGTTGTGATTGTAATCTCCCTCATCAATGCCGTTCTCTGGCCTATCCTCTCCTACATTACCCTTCCCTTCCTGGTATTCACCTTGGGCCTGGGCACTCTGTTGTTGAACGGCCTGATGATCTGGCTGGCCTTAATCTTCGTGCCGGGAATCAGCATTCCTGGATTCTGGCCGAAGATCCTAACCCTCATCGGTGTGACCGCTATCAACATGGCAGTATCCGGCATCCTGACCATCGATGATGACGCCTCTTATCTCCGGGCCGTGGTTCACAAAAGGACGGGAAGGAGAGCAGAGATGAAGCCAAGCAGCAAACCCGGCTTCGTCTTCCTGGAGATAGACGGGCTTTCCGAGAATGTTTTACGCAAAGCTCTCCGCACTGGCCATATGCCCACTCTGTCCAGATGGCTGGAAGAAGGCAGCCATAAGATCAAGGGCTGGGAGACAGATCTATCCTGTCAGACCGGAGCCTGTCAGGCAGGCATCCTGCACGGAAAAAACCAAGATATGCCGGCCTTTCGCTGGTTAGAGAAGGAGAACGGTAACAAAATTATGGTGTCCACTGGTCTGTCAGACGCTCCCGTGCTGGAGAAGCGCATCTCTGACGGACATGGGCTACTGGCCACGAATGGAGCCAGCTGCTCCAATCTCTTCTCCGGGGATGCGGCGAGCGTGATGTTCACCTACAGCCAGCTGACCGACATGGGAAGATTTTACAATTCGGCCTGGTACTTCTTCTACTCGGAACCTTATAACCTCATCCGCACTCTTGTGCTTACGGTCTGGGATGTTGTCCTGGAGCTTCACGCCCGATGGCGGCAGTGGAGAAATGATGTACGCCCTCGCTTGACTCACATCGGGTTTTATCCCATTGCTCGCGCCTTCATAAACGTCTTCTTGCGGGAGATGACGACGTTCACCATCGTCGGAAATATTGCCATTGGAAAGGTCGATGTCATATATGCTACGTATGTGGGATATGACGAGATAGCCCATCACTTGGGCGTCGAGGATGAAGATGCATTTTTCGCCCTGCGGAAACTGGATAGACAGTTTTCCTGGCTGGAGAAGACGGCAAGAAGCTCCTCCCGGCCTTATCATTTCGTAGTCCTCTCGGATCATGGCCAGAGCGGGGGGGCTACTTTCAAGCAGCGCTACGGAATTACCTTGGAAGACCTGGTGAAGAGCCACCTTCCCAAGGACCTGCCCCTTTACAGCCAGCTTGATACCAATCAAGATCACTTCGGCCAGGCGTTGAGCTATCCGGTGGAGAGAGGCAAGGCTTTGACCAGAACCGCAGTCTGCCACGCTACCAGGGAAAGATGTGGCCGGGAGAAGGAGAAGATCTCCGAAAAAGATGCGCGGGTTGTGGTGCTGGCCTCAGGCAATCTGGGCCTGATATACTTGACAGATTGGAAAGAAACAGCCAGCTACGAACAGATTATGGGAGATTTCCCGAACCTTATTCCTGAACTGCGAAAGCACGAAGGCATCGGTTTCTTGATGGTCCGATCCGAAGAGCACGGCCCGCAGGTTATGGGTGCTGGAGGCATTTATTACCTGGATGAGGATCGAATCGAGGGCATAAATCCCCTCTCCAACTTCGGACCGCGAGCTGCAAATCACTTGCGAAGAACAGCCAGCTTTAAGCATGTCCCAGATATCCTGGTCAACAGCTTCTATGATCCAAAAAAGGATGAAGTAGCGGCCTTTGAGGAACTGATCGGCAATCATGGGGGGCTGGGTGGCAGCCAGTCTCGTGCGTTCTTGATCTACTTGTCCGAATGGGATTTAGAAAAAGAGGAGATTGTAGGGGCAGAACAAGTTTACGCCATCCTGAAGAGCAAGGTGGAGCAGGCCCAATGCGGCGAAGAAAAGCGCAGGATTTTGCAGCCTTAGGAAGAAGCCCGGCCCGCAGGAGAATTATATCCAAACCGACGATTTTTGTAGGATTTGCAGATAATTCAACTTCATCTGGCTCATCGTTCGTTCAGTATACCTTAAATCGAGCAACGAAGGACATCGAAAAGGAAAATAAAGAAATACTGAGACTATAAAATAATCAACCTGCAGGAGAGGAATTGTAAGAGGGAATCTTGCTGGAGAGAGCAATATGAGAGATTTCATAATATTTGGCTTGATCTTCTTGGGCTTAGCTTTGAGCTGCCTGGCGACTGAGCCGTTTCATATCGGCAAAGATAACGGCATGGCAATACTGAATAGCCTGGCTGACAATGCATCGAACACATCCAATGCAACCAATATCAGTTCGGGCCAAACCAACAATACAGATCTCTGGAGCTGGGGAGAGATCCCCTTAGGTTATAAACGGAACGAATCCGGGACGCTTGAGAGGCAGCCTTCGCAAGAGGAATGGGTCCCAAGTATCTGAGAGAAAAGGCAAGGGTGACCGGAAAATGGAGAACCGCTGGACAGCGGTACGATGGCTGGCAGCTGGCTTTATCATCGCCGCCTTTATTGGCATGCTGCTGTTTTCGAATATCGGATCGGTCTCAAAGGGCAAGGATTGGGGGGTAGCCGAGGATGGATTATTGGAGTATTCGCTGTCTGCGCCTGAATACAGCTTGAGGCCATCTGAGAACACGAGCAACTCCACGCTATACGAAGTCGGATTCACGAGCAGGGGTGAGCAGATAGCAGGGCTCCTGAGAACGCCCCAGCTAAAAAAGGACGGAGGAGAACAAAACAAGAGCATCCCCGGCATTGTGCTTTTACCCGGCGCCACTGTAACCAAAGAGCGGGAACAAGGGCTGGCAAAGTACCTCTGCGGCCTTGGCTACGCCATCATCACCCTGGACCAGCGAAATTTGGGTGCTACCAACCCTCAAGCCGACTTACAGATGTTTCTGCGGGGTATGGAGCCGACAGAGCACAAGATGGTGTACGATGCCCTCGCCTGTGCAGAGATTCTGCGTAGCCTCCCAGGAATAGATCCCAACCTCATAATTTATGCCGGAGAAAGCAATGGAGGTCGCATTGCCATCATCGCCTGTGCGCTGGACGCGAAGGCGCGAGGCGTGGTGGCCATCAGCACCAGCGGTTATGGAACGGGCGCAGCGATCGCCGCAGGAGAGCTTTCTGATCCCAAAATGATTCGATTTTACAGATCCATTGACCCTGATACGTATCTTGGCAAGATCACTCCCAGGAAGCTGGTCATGATCCATTCATTGAACGATACCGTTATTCCTTATGAGTATGCAGAGCAGACCTACGCCAAGGCATTCCAGCCGAAGATTCTGCATACCGTGGACTGCGCCAAGCACGGCTACTGCACAAAGATGAATGCCTTTCTTGAAAAAGAGCTAAGGGGCATGAGTTCATGATTTATAAATAATAATTTACTTAAAATAAAACATAGGGCGGATGCAAATTAACGGATGACTGCCCTTCAAATGGCAAACTACTTAAAAAATAGACCCCCTATATCTCATCCGAGAGCAGGTGCGTAAGAGACATGACCGATGGTGAATCCGTCAGGCTCAAGGTGGCCGAGGCAAATCAAGGAGATGTAGGAAAGGGCATTGTAAGGATAGGCGAGGGTTACCTGGAGAAGACAGGTGCTCGTCCTCTGGATGTAGTGGAGGTGGGGGGCTCGCGGCCCACGGCCGCTTTAGCGGTCAGTGCATATTCTGCAGACCAGGGGATCGATATGATCAGGATGGACGGCCTGATCAGATCCAACGCAGGAACGAGCATCGGCCAGTATGTGGAGATCAAAAAGGCGGTCTGGAACGAAGCCAAGCACGTCACCATGGCCCCTGTGACCCAAGGCATGCAGATCTTTGCCCCTGGAGACGTCCTCACCAAGGTCTTCAACGGCAGGCCAATCATCAGAGGGGATGTCATCTCCACCACCAGCGTTCGAAAGCCTCCCACCGACTCTCTGGGCCGGGAGACCATGTTTGAGGAGATCTTCCGGGGATTTTTGGGCGCCCAAGCTTTCGGCCTGGGAGAGATCAAGCTGCGGGTCATCTCCACCAGCCCGGGGGGAATCGTCAAGATCACGGAAGGAACAGAGATAGAGCTACTGCCTCAGGCCGTGGAGACGCCGGAGAGGTCAGTGCCTTCCGTAGTCTATGAGGACATCGGCGGCCTGAAGCCTGTCATAACCAAGGTCCGGGAGATAATAGAGCTTCCCCTGAAGCATCCCGAGCTCTTTGACCGCCTGGGGATCGATCCGCCCAAAGGCGTTTTGCTGCACGGGCCGCCGGGCACGGGCAAGACCATGCTCGCCAAGGCCGTGGCCAACGAGAGCGATGCCTACTTCATAAGCATCAACGGCCCGGAGATCATGTCCAAGTACTACGGAGAGAGTGAAAAAGCGCTCCGTGATCTGTTCGAGGAGGCGGAGAAGAATACTCCCGCCATCATCTTCCTGGACGAGCTGGACTCCATTGCGCCCAAGAGGGGTGAAGTGACGGGTGAAGTGGAGAGGCGAGTCGTGGCCCAGCTCTTATCCCTCATGGACGGCTTGAAAGAGCGTAAGAACGTAATAGTAATCGGGTCTACCAACCGGCCCGAGGCCCTGGACATGGCCCTGCGCCGGCCGGGCCGCTTCGACCGGGAGATTGAGCTGGGCGTTCCGGACATGGATGGAAGAAGAGAGATCTTCCAGATTCACACCAGAGGCATGCCCCTGCAAGAAGAGGTGGATCTGGATGAGTTCGCAAAGAGGACCTACGGTTTCGTGGGCGCAGATATTGCCGCTGTGACCAGAGAGGCGGCCATGAATGCTCTGCGGCGCATCCTGCCGGAGATCGATCTGGACGAGCCGACCATCCCCAAAGAGATCCTGGATAGGCTCATTGTCCAGAAGGACGACTTCGAGGCTGCCCTGCGGGAGGTTCAGCCTTCAGCCATGCGGGAGATACTGGTCGAGGTTCCCAATGTGAAGTGGGAGGACATCGGCGGCCTGGAGAGCGTGAAGCAGCTCCTCGTAGAGGCCGTGGAGTGGCCTTTGAGGAATGCAGAGAGCTTCCGCCGCCTTGGCATCGAAGCTCCCAAGGGCATCCTGCTCTACGGGCCCCCGGGAACGGGCAAGACCATGCTCGCCAAGGCCGTGGCCAACGAGGGTGAGGCCAACTTCATCACCGTCAAAGGCAGCGCGCTTCTGTCCAAGTGGTACGGTGAGAGCGAAAAGCGAGTCGAAGAGATCTTTCGCAAGGCCAGACAGGTTGCGCCGTCCATCATCTTCCTGGATGAGCTGGATGCTCTGGTGCCTGTACGCGGCACCGCCGCGGGTGAGCCCCATGCTACAGAGCGCATAGTCAACCAGCTTCTCAGCGAGATGGACGGCCTGGAGGAGCTGCGGGGAGTGGTAGTGATAGGAGCCACCAACCGGCCAGACATCATCGACCCGGCCCTGCTGCGACCGGGCCGCTTCGACGAGCTGATCCTGGTTCCTGTTCCAGATTTCGAGTCTCGCAAGAAGATCTTTCAGGTTCACCTGAAGAAGATGCCCCTGGCTGATGATGTCAACATCATTGAATTGGTCGCTCAGACTGACCAGTACACAGGCGCTGATATCGCTGCCATGGTTCGCAAGGCTGGGCGCATGGCTCTGCGAGAGGATATGGCCTCCCAGAAGGTGAACCAGAATCATTTCCTGGCCGCCCTGCAGGAGATCGGATCCTCGGTCACGCCTGACACCATGAAGTACTATGCGAAAATGGGGACGGAGCTGCGCAAGAAGGCCTCTCGCGAGCTGGAGCGCGGGGAGATGTACGCCTGATCGGATAATAGTATTTAGAATCCAAATTATCGCAACAATAACCTAGTTAGAGATGCCTCCTGGCATCTCATCCATTTTATATTTCCATGTGAAAATTGTTGGTGTTTTATTTAAATAATCGAAATACTCATCTATCCTACTTTTGAGTTCATCTTTCGAAGCTACGCGGATTCCACGCAGCATGCTTCTGGCCATTTTGCTGAAAAGGCTTTCAATAATATTCAGCCATGATGCATGTTTTGGCGT
>JAPKYD010000051.1 GCA_026394475.1 Methanothrix sp. | reverse complement strand
AATTAAGATCTTGGACAAAGACATGGCACAACTAAACATTCAATCACATAAATTATATCCCAAATGGAATTATTCTATTAAGCCACGTGTAACCTGACTAGGCAAAGGAAAATTTGAGCAAATTATTCAACGTCAAGCCCTTAGTTAACCATATTATCCATATTATCTAAAACAGTTATATGTGTTGTTAACCTAGTAGTAATAGGTGATTCGTACCGTTGCCGTCGCAATCCATACCGCTCCCAAGGTCGGGAACCTCAAGCGACTGCAGGCCGTAACCCAATCCGATGCATTCATGCACCTGTCCGTGCGGCAGATCGACGGAGGCTTCCGCCTGCCGCCGCTCTCAACGCTCGGCAATCTGCAAAGACCGAAAAGCCATGCGCGTGTGAAGGCTCGCGCGAGACGCGAATGGCCCGGACGGCACCAGCATCTTCTTGGCGGCTCGTGCCCGCAAAGCATCCGCGCAAACGCCATCGAAAATATCCAATGTTCTTGTGAGGCGATGAATGATGAAAGAAAAAGCACTGCTCGCTCCTAGCGGCCCTGCAAGCCATACGGCAGCCGCGGTGCGTACCCTAATCGCCTACATCAACAGGCAGCACGGCCTGCTCGTGCCCGAGTCGGACGAAGACCTGCCGGAGAATCTTCCCGGCCAAAGAGGTCAAAGCTGAGGTTATCCGGCGCGTTGAGCTGATCGACCAGCTCTCCACCATCATTCGAGATCTGAGGAGATCGGAAGCAGGCCAGAGATCGCCACATCGCCTTCCCGAGTTGAAAGGGATGGGTGACCGGTAAAAGTATTTATCAATGGACGAGTAGTGATGGTATCCGGATAGCGGGCGACTAGGAAATCACAGCAATTTCGAGACACTGCCTTACAGCGGCCTCTCTTTGCGGGATCAAAGGGTCGCTACATGGAAAAATTGATTCATAAAAAAGGGATCATAGCATGGCCTTTCATCTGGTGGAAGATAAGCAGCTGCAGAAGATAGTGAACTTCGAAATAGCGCTGGGTGCATTCATTGGCACCCTGGCCACCAACATCGTCAACATATCCCTGCCGACCATCTCCAGCTATTTCAAAGTAGACACCGGATTCGTCTCCTGGGTGGCTCTCATCTACCTGCTGGTTCTCTGTAGCACGATTGTGGTATTCGGGAGGCTTGCCGATATCAAGGGCTTTAAGAAGGTCTTCCTGGCGGGCTTTGCAGTCTTCGCTTTCGCTTCCCTGCTTTGCGCTCTCTCCAATGATATCCATATGCTAATTGCTTCAAGGGCACTGCAGGCCCTTGGCGGTGCCATGTTTATAGCCGTGGGTCCGGCCATGATCTCCACGATCCTTCCGCCGGAAACTCGCGGAAGGAGCATGGGCTATCTGAGCATAGCCGCTGCTGCGGGAATTGCATTGGGGCCGGGCATTGGTGGCTATCTGACCACCTTCCTGAGTTGGAGATCGATCTTCTTCGTCAATATTCCGGTTTGCTTATTTGCCATAATTCTAGGAGCAAGAATAATTCCGGACTGTCCAGGCTCAAAGCGTACTGAAAAAGTAGATCTGAGGGGAGCATTCCTGCTCACGGCCTCTCTGGCCGGTGCAACCCTGGCGATGAACATGGGCCGCAATCTGGGACTGCAATCGCCCCAGATCCTCGCATCCATTCTCATATTCCTGGTCTGTGGTTGTGCCTTCCTCCTCCGGGAGGGACGGATTTCCGAGCCTCTGGTGGATCTGAATCTGTTCCGAAAAAAGTGCTTTTTTTATGCCAATATAGCCTCCATGATGTCCATGTTGGTATTTGCTGGAGCAATGTTCCTGCTGCCCTTCTACTTGCAGGAGTTGAGGGGCTATCCGGCGGATATCGCTGGCCTGATCCTGATGGCCCCTCCGCTGGTCATGATGCTCACGGCCTCCTTTGCCGGCAGCTTCGCCGACCGGCACGGTTCAAGGGAGATTTGCGCCGCAGCATCCATCCTTGCTGCGCTATCCTTTGTCCTATTGAGCACCATCGACCAATCAATTCCCCTGCCCTTCGTGATCGTCTACATGGGGCTGATGGGAATGTCTATCACCATGTTCGTCTCCCCCAACATGAGCTTCATCATGGGCAAGTGTCCTGAACAGAGAAAGGGCATCGGCTCCAGCCTGACCATGGGGATGAGATATCTAGGATCGATGATAGGCGTGGCTTCCTTCGGGGCAGTATACTCTGCAAATCTGCCGGAAGGCGATGCAGCATCCGCCAGCATGGCCTCTGCCTTCCATAGCTCCTTTTTCCTGGGAATTATCTTCAGCCTCTTGATGCTCGTCTTCTCCGTCATGGCCCAGTGGAGGAACTGCTATGCATGCCCGCCATCAGAAAGCAGGAATGATCGATTTCTCGCATCTGAGATGAGAAATAGGTGAAAGAACCTGGAATTGAAGACAAGATGAAGCTCTCTGCCCTGAGGAGATCCGAAATTTTTTAATATGATCAGAAGACTTTGCTCGAAGCTTTCTTTTATGTTCAAACCTTCTCTGGACACAGGTCAGTAGATAGTTTTGGAACGTTTCTTGAAAATCGATCGCCTTCATTGTGAGTTTGAATTTAATAATCTAATCAATTTTGGGTGCGTTCAAATAATTATTTAATTACCTACATATAATTTTAGTTCCTTTTCTGCCAAGGCCAGCGCTCCTCAACTTCGACTATCAGAGCCCAGCTAAGGACAGTTCGTATGAGAACCAGCAAGCCTAGACTGGCGAGGTTCTGCAGATTGGGTTGCAGAGCTATAGTTCGGATTATATCGGCTGCAACCAGTATCTCCAGTCCCAAGAGGAGCGTCCTGGCAATGCTTATCCTGAGCTGATTATAAATGATGATTCGATCCAACTGCTTTCTCCAGCCAAGAAGCGAGTTCAGGCTGGCATATAGAATCCCCAGAACAATCAGCAGAACCCCGAGGAGTTCAATGGCTGCATTGCTCATTCCTCGCATTCTTTCTATTTTGTGCTTAGCCTTGAGGCTCCTAAAGCACCGCAAGGTCGTCACAAATTTATGGGAAAGGAGCACTATATCGATCGAAGGTATCGGCGATGGAAACACTGGAAGCGATAAAGACGCGCAGGAGCATCAGGAAGTTCAAGCCCCAGCCGGTCTCTCGGCAGATGGTCAAAGAGCTGCTGGAGGCGGCCATGTTTGCGCCTTCCGCCGGCAACGAGCAGCCCTGGCAGTTCATCGTGGTGGATGAGCGCAAGATTCTGGACGAGGTTCCCAGGATCTGCCCCACAGCCGCCATGTGCAGGCAGGCGCCGGTGGCCGTGCTGGTATGCGGGGACGCCAGCCTGGAGAGGTATCAGGGATTCTTGGTGCTGGACTGCTCCGCAGCCGTGCAGAACCTTTTGCTGGCCGCGCACGCCATGGGCCTTGGCGCCGTCTGGGCAGGTGTCTATCCGCTGAAGGACCGCGTAGAGGGCTTTCGGAGGCTGTTCCGCCTGCCAGAAGGCATAACTCCCTTTGCGCTGGTTCCCCTGGGGTACCCTGATCAGAAGCCTGGTCTCCAAGAAAGGTACAGGGAAGAGCGGGTACACTACAATGGATGGTGATGCATCGTTATGAAAAGATCGCTGGGAGCAAAGACCCTTCTCTACCCCACACCCGTCTTCGTGGTGGGAACGTATGATAAAGCCGGAAAGCCCAATGTCATGACCGCCGCCTGGGCGGGAATCTGCTGCTCCAGTCCGCCGTGCGTTGCCGTATCTTTGCGCAAAGCAACCTACACTTACGGCAACATCAGGGAGCGAGCGGCCTTCACGGTTAACGTACCTTCTGAGGATTACATCCGCCAGGCCGATTACTTCGGCATGGCCTCCGGAAGGGATACAGACAAGCTTCAGGCCGCCGGCCTGACTGCGATGAGGAGCGATCTCGTGGATGCCCCTTACGTCAAGGAGTTCCCTCTCGTCTTAGAGTGCAAGTTGCTTCGCTCCATAGAGATTGGACTTCATACGGAGTTTATTGGCGAGATACTGGATGTCAAGGCCGATGAGGCGGTGCTGGGAGCGGACGGTCTTCCGGATATTGAGATGATCAAGCCGATTCTGTTCTCCCCGGAGGGTCGCAAATATCACGCGGTGGGGAAGTATCTGGGGAAGGCATTCTCCATGGGAAGAGAGGTTTGAATAAGAGATGCAGTCCTTGAAGCAGATGCTCGAATCCCTATCTTGAATCAGGAGGATTGAGACTTTTGAAAAAGGTGAACATCGGGAGAAACGTCTCCATTTATCCCATGCCCGTAACTTTAGTGGGATCGATGGTGGAGGAGAAGCCGAACTTCATGGCCGTGGCCTGGATCACCAGAGTGAACGCCACTCCGCCCCTGCTGGCAGTAAGCCTCAACAAGCCCCGCTATACGGCCAAGGGCATCCTGGAGAACAAGACCTTCAGTGTCAACTTTCCGGGAGTGAACATGGTGGAGCAGACCGACTACTGCGGGCTTGCCTCAGGGAGAGAGTCGGACAAGTCCGGTCTCTTCGAGGTCTTTTATGGGGATCTGAAGACCGCACCCATGATAAAGAGCTGTCCGCTCAGCCTGGAGTGCAGGCTCGTGGATATTATCGAGCTTCCCACGAACGACCTCTTCATCGGTGAGATCATGAATGGCTATGCTGATGAAGAGAGCTTTACCGAAGGCAAGATCGATGTGCGCAAGATAAATCCACTGCTTCTGACCATGCCCGACAACAGCTATTGGAGAGTCGGGGATTACGTGGGAGCCGCCTGGTGCATCGGTGCCAGCCAGAGGAAGAGGAGCTAGTAATAAAACTTCAATCCTTTTACATTAAAACCCGCCCTTCATCAGGCGCTCTTCCTCTCTCTGCTGATCCAGGGCTTTCTTTCTTCTGGTGTAGGTTACAAAGACGACAACAGCAGCCATTACCATTGATCCGAAGAGGGCTGCTAGAGCGATCACTACGGAGGAGAATATGCTCTCAGCAAATCCGCGTCCCACAGCCAGGACTACCTCGGGGCCTTTTCCACTGGGGTAAGAGGCATTGATCTGGTAGATTCCCGGGCGCTCCACCCGGAAGGTCATGATGGACCGGCCAGAGCGGCCTCCAAAGGAGTAGGTGAAGCCTCCAGGAGAAGGATATGTGGATAATTCGCTGGCAGTGGCTTTCTCAGAGACCTGGATCTGAAGACCAGGTATTTGCTCGCCCGTGCTGTAGAACTTGCCGTTGACGTAAGTCTGGTTCTCGTAAAAGACTGTGTACTCCCCTGGCTCCTTGAGATCAAGGTCCGCGCTTCCCGGCACAACCACTTGCGAAAGCTCCCTGCCCATATCTGAAAAGCTGGAGAAGATGGACCAGGCGAAGATGCTAAAGCCGACGACTATTATCAATACGGCCAGGCCGTAGTACCATGGGCTGGGCAAAACATTGGAACCATTCATCGAGAACTCCTCGCCTTTGAAACATCAGAACCGCTAACCTGCAACCTCGGGAATACCAACCTCCACAGGTATTTAATTCTTTTGCAGGTTTGAATATCCTCAATCGCCTCCCCAAAAAAGATCTCTGGACGTGATTCTTAACTGAAGGGAGAATGATCTTAGCGAATAGGGCGATGAACGGAAAGATTCTTATGATAATGATGATAAGATAATTGCAGAAGATGGGGAAATGAGGGCCCACCGCATAATAATTCTGATCATAATATTATTTCTTGTCGGGACAACATTCGCAGATGTCATCTCCGTTGTTCCGGGCCAGAGCATTCAAGGTGCAGTGGATGCAGCCAATGCCGGTGACATAATCGAAGTCCACAGCGGATATTACTACGAAAATGTAAATGTCACCAAGCCGCTGGTTCTGCGGGGCATGGGCGTCCCTGTGGTGGATGCGAGGAGGCGGAAGAGCACCATTACCCTCTCGGTCGCCGGCATCTCGATCGAAGGGTTCACAGCCATCAACTCTTCCCGAGATCAGGTCGGCATGACTGTGGATAGCATCTCCTGCTGCAACAAAATCCGAGGCAACGCCATCAGGGAGAACCAAGGAAACGGCATCAACCTCTGGGCTAAAAAGAACAACAGCATAGAAGGCAACACTTGTAGCAGGAACGGAGGAGATGGGATTGGTCTATGGTCCTGCGATAATAATAGCATCAAGGGAAACATCCTGACGCAAAACAACGGAACGGCATCTTCGGTAGCTGCTGCAACAGCAGCATCATAGGAAACAGCATCCGCCTCAACAACGGATCGGGAATTACGCTCTTAAATCGCCCCTTCTTTGAATCTCCTGCAATCCTTGATATTCTTTGAGTTGAATTATCCCTTGGTGGACGGAATCGATGGACAGAGCGAATCAGAGAAGAAGAGGCTGCTGGAGCTGGCCTGCGGCATGGATAGAATCATGCTTCTCCTGCTCTTCGAGACCGGGCTCTTGGTTGAGGAACTGATCAATCTTCGCGTCTCGGATGTCGATATGGCGAGTGGCTCTCTACGAATTGCCCCTGACCGGAAGATTGCGCTTTCTGCACAGACCCTTGGCGAGATCAGGGATTATCTGAAAGCCAGGCCTGGCCAGGTCTATCTCCTGGAGGGAAGATGCGGAAAACCGGTAACCTGCAAGTGGAGACGATGCGTGCTGGAGAAGATTCTGCAAAGAATGAGGAAAGGATTGAGGAGTGCTAACGCTAATAAATACGGAGATTGAAGTGGTCTTTATGCAGTACTCTGAAGGATTTTTGGGCAGGGTCTTCGTGCTTCGCATGGACGACGGGGAGGACCTGATCGCTTCTCTGCAAAAGTTCGTTTGGGAGTTGAAGATCGAGTCGTGCATGGCTCTCTTCATGGGAGCCCTGCGGGAAGGCCGGGCTGTGACCGGGCCGGAGGCACCAGTGATTCCGCCCACACCCCACTTCGAGAGCTTCGAGAGCGGCTGGGAGATCTTCGGCATGGCTACTCTTTATCCATCAGCGGAAGGGCCGAAGCTGCATATACACTCTTCCTTAGGCCGCGGTCAGCGGTCCATCACGGGCAGCCTCCGGGAGAGGGCCAAGGTCTACCTCATCGTGGAGGCGGAGCTCTTCGAGCTCATTGGCCAGAAGGCTCAAAGGGCATGGGACGAGAAG
>JAPKYD010000065.1 GCA_026394475.1 Methanothrix sp. | reverse complement strand
TCCTTCTTGGTCTGGAAGCCCTCTGGTAAGGCATTGCTGACCCCAACCAGCTTTATGGAGTAGGGCATGGCGACTCCTATCTGGAAAGAGTAGGGGACCCTGGACCCCTGCACGGCAGGAGCCTTGATGGAATACTTGCTTGCTATCATCTCCTGGGTCAGATTATGAGCAGGAACACCTGAACTGATGCTGTAGGCGACTCTCGCTCCGGAAATTGCAGTGTAGGACTGATTTCCGGCAGACTGACCGGTATACCCCAAAGCAGGCGTTAAAACCATAGCTGCTATCATGAGGGCCACGGTGATGGCCAGAACTTTACTCATATTGAATACCTCCTATTCCTCTAGCGCATTACACTTATGACTATAGGTTGAACATCCTCCCTTTTGAGAAGAACTGTCGTGAAGTCTAGTTATTCTTCATATAAATAGACTTTCATGGCTGAATACTGTTAAAAGGAGGCAGCATCGCATTTATATCTTTTGCCTTCCCACTAGGGTGCCGGGAGGGCACAGCTCTGCTGAAAATATTCACATAAAGTAGTTATCTATATGCTGATATTTGGTTCTGAATTATCCAGATTTGTACGTATTACTGCTGTGATGTTTACACGATAACAGGTGTGACCCGTCGCAGTTTACACCCGACTTCGGAGTGAGGCCTTCCCGGCAGCTGGAAAAGGTCATACCCTCTTGCAATGCTTCTTGCTCCACCTTCGCCATCAGCCCTCTCCTCATCTCCCATGGCAGGTACAGGCTTCCCGCGGTGCGGCCTCCTCTTCGAAACAGATCCTTCAAAGCCTCTCCTCTCTCTGGAAAGGCTCCGCAGATCCTTCTCAAGCTGTCCAAACGAGCCTTGTAAGTGGATGCGGTTATGTGTAAAGCCCCAGCTTGGCAAGCTGCCGATACCAGATCCTTTATTTCGGAGTCATTTATGCCGGGGATGATGGGATCGATTCGGGCAGATACAGGGATTTTGTTCTCATTAAGAATGCGCATGGCATCCAGCCGCCTTTCGGGCAATGGCGCTCCCGGTTCCAGCCTCAGGGAAAGGGAATCCTTCAATGTGGTAATGGTTACGGCCACAGTGGCGGCCATGCTGCTGAGCAGATTCGCGTCCTCCGCCACCAGATCGGATTTCGTAACCACCTGCACCTGCAATCCTCTTTCCTTCAGAATCTCCAGGCATCCTCTGCAGAGCCCAAGATCCCTTTCCATAGGAGGATAGGGGTCGGAGCTGTTGGACATGGCTACCAGGGTGCCGGGCTTGATCTTTGCCGCTTCCCTTGCCAGGCGTTTCAGCAGATCCGCTTTGGGCCGGCACTGCTGGAAGCGTGGAATGTAGGGTGAGGCGTAGCAGTAAAGGCAACCGTGCGGGCATCCTGTGTAGGGATTCAGGCTGAGCTTGGCTGGGCAGGTGCAAAGAGGACTCTTCCAGGGATCAAAAGGTCTGAGAATCATCGTCTGATGAAATCATGCTTGCTGCAGCCGCCCGGAAGGTAGGGCGCCCCAAGATCTCTCGCCATCAATCCCTTGCCGCCGGCCCTGCGCACCTGAAGAAGATAATCCTCCACCCCATCCTGGCTCTTGATGACTCTCAACTCTGCGGGAGAGATGCCCTGAAATGGCATGCCTTTTGGCTCTCCCAGCACCGCCAGAAGCTTTCGCCGTCTCTCCTCGTAACCAAGGCCGGTCAGGTCTTCTCCATCCAGGTAGATCAGGTCGTAGGCCAGGAGAGCTGGCGAGACTTGGCTCCTTTGAGAGAGGTGGCGACGGTTGATGTACCACAACATCTCCGTCTGACTGCAGATCCTCTCCTCCTCAAAACCGATCAGGTCGGCATCAAAGATCAAATCCCTGGTCAGGTCGCACAGCTCCTGGAGCAGGTCATTCAGAGCCCGGGTGATGTCTCTCTGGCGGGAGGTGAAGACAAATATCTCCCCTTCCTCTTTGTGAACCTGCACCCTTAGGCCTGCATATTTGGGCAGAAAGGCTCCCAAAACCACTGCTTTGCCTGGCCGGATGATCATGGGCTTGATCGGCCTCTTTGGCTGAATGACGGTCTCATCGAGCTTTCCCAAGCAGGCGGCCCGGACGACCAGCCCCATCTCTGGCATGATGTTGTAAGCCTTTTGAACTTCATGATGATCGCAATGGAAGGCCGAAGATAGGGCGGACATCATGGTTTGGGGCCCGATGCCGGCCAGCATATTGCGCAGAGCAGTACGGGCAATGTATCTTCCCTCTAAGGGAGTCGCCTCCAGAAACAGGCCCCTCAAAACGGCATTCTTCCTGTGCTCTGAATCTTCGCCGCTCATCTCGGAGATGCGCCGGAACCTTTCGTAGACCGATACCGCCTCCAGGGGCTCTGTCGATAGCGGATGCTGACCTTTTCGCTGTAGCGCCGCCTCGGCCACCAATCCCATCTCGCCCAGCCTCTCTTTCAAGAGGAGAACATCTTCATCGGACACCTCTTTCAGGGCAGCCAAAAGGGCCTTGGGGCCTATGTCCATATCTCTAGCCTCCCAAGGTGGCCAGAGCTCGCCCCAAAGAAGCCGCACGCAGGGACAGATCATCTCTGGCTCAAGCCCGGTCAGAAAGTCCGCCACTCGATCGGCCTTCTGGCTGCGCGGGGCCTGGGAAATGTCTCGCAGGACATTGGCGATTCCCGAATAGAGCATTTACCTCGCTATCTTTATCTTCTTCAGATCCTCGGTCCTCTTGACCAGGTTCTCAATCATGGAGTCCAGATCTTTCAGAAAAGGACTGGTTAGATCGGTGGTCACTGCCCCAGGAGCTGTGGCTTTGATCAAGCCCTCCTGCTCTAAGATCCGCAGAGAATAGCGCACTTTGTGGCTGGGTATCTTCGTCTCCTCGGCCAGCTTGAGGATGCCGATGGGCTCGTTATCTACCACTTGCTTGAGGATGACAAGGTGCCGCTGCAGCATCTCAAGCTCCCCGCTCACCTTCTCGGACAGAATGACTATCACATCCACTTGACAGATAAACAAATATCAATTTGCATGATGAACTTATAACTCCATCGATTAACATGGCACATGCTAGCACGGATAATCCCACTGGAAAAGGGGTCAGGAGGATCCCATCGGCCGGATCAAGTGCGCCAGCATCAATACATCAGTAGCGCGCCCGTCGGGAGAGGAAGTCGATGCCGTGCCTGGAGGTCACGCGCCTGCCCATTTCCTTTCCCAGGATCTGGGGGGACGACACGCCTGTCACAACCAGCATGGTTCTCAAAGTATGCTCCAGGTTCGGATCTATCTGCGCTCCCCAGATTATGCGGGCGTCAGGGTTGATCTTCTGGTAGACTTCATCCACGACCGTCTCGGCGTCGGTTATCGTCATATCGGGCCCTCCCACCACGTTCACCAACGCTGAAGTCGCTCCGGAGACGTCCACGTCCAGGAGAGGGCTTCTCAGAGCTTTCATGACCGAGTCCCGGGCCTTCTCATCGCCCTCCGCTTCTCCCATGCCTATCATGGCTACACCGCCATTGGTCATGACCGTCCTCACATCGGCGAAGTCCAGGTTGATCAGCCCGGGGCGGGTGATGAGCTCGGTGATTCCCTTTACGGAACGCATCAGGACTTCGTCGGCCACCTTGAAGGCCGCCTGCAGAGGAAGATTTGGCACCACATCTAGAAGCTTGTCGTTGGGTATCACTATCACGGTATCCGAGACCTCTCGCAGCCTCTTCAAGCCTGCTTCAGCATTCTGCATTCTGATGGTTCCTTCGGCGCTGAAGGGAACAGTGACGATGGCAATGGTCAGGGCCCCAGACTCTCTGGCCGCCTCGGCCACAACCGGCGAGGCTCCCGTGCCTGTGCCGCCGCCCAGGCCGCAGGTGACGAATACCATGTCCGCTCCGTCCACTGCGGCTCTTATCTCGTCGATATCCTCCTGGGCCGCCTCCTCGCCAATGGCCGGCAAACTTCCGGCCCCCAGGCCGCGGGTGGTACGCCTGCCTATGAGGAAACGCCTGTCGGCATTGATGTGCAGGAGATGCTGGGCGTCGGTGTTGATGGCATAGAGCTCTGCTCCCTGGATGCCGCACTCCGCCAGGCGATCGATGGTATTCGAGCCACCTCCACCGCATCCGATGACCCTGATGACCGTGGTCAATTCCTCCAGGACCGCCACCAGCTCCTCATCGTTCTGGATCATGCTGGAGGGCTTGATCCTGCTCTCAGCCTCGGCTCTGCCCAGGGCGTCGTCGATGATGTACTTCATCTCCATCCCCCTCTACTTTTTTTCTGGTTGATTGTAGTAATCTATTAGTATATAGATTTTTGCATAGTGAAAAGCGAAAACTTAGAGAAATATTATATATTGTTTCGGCCTGATAGTTTGAAGATTCACAAATAATTTGATAGCAGAAAATGAACGAGACCGGACAATAAATCCGCGCCGCTACTATGATATCTAAACTATTTTTTACTTCAAAAAGAATTTGAACTGAAAGAAACGAATGCACTGCCTCGGGCGAGGCAGATCATTGACATTATAATTAAATCGATGGCATGATATTTTAGTTGACCTTCAAGGATTTGAGCTTCTCGATCTGCCTCATGATCCTCTCAGATTCCTTTGCCTTCTCCCCCTCCAGGTGATTGATTATCTCAGGAAGGCTTCTGTTGAGCTTATAGATACGATACGGTCGGCCCTTTCCCGGATTTTTCTCGTCCCTCTCCGAGATCCAGTCCAATTTTCGGATCTCCCTCATGGCGATGCTCACTTCCGGCTGCCTGAGATCAGATCCCATTTCTATCTCGCGGGATGTGGCCTCCGCCACCCCTGCCAGGTAGGTCAAAACCTTGGCCACATTCCTCTTGAGGCCAACCTTCATCAGAATGGATGCAAACTCATCGCGCTCGACTTTCGGGTCTGACACGGCTGAAGTATTCAAAGCGGTCACCAGGCGCATAACGAATGATAACATATATATAAGTTTCGTTGAAAATAATTCCATTGAAATAGAAATTTGATCAATCTTTAGAATTATTTTTCTTCTTGATTCATATACATCTCGCCCGTCAAGCTGATCAAAGATGAGCATAATCCCTTTGATTGATGAAGGCTATTTACCTGGAGAACAGCTATCTTATGAACTTTGATGCTGTGGTACTGGAGGCATCTTGCGAGCGCATAATCCTCGATAGAACAGCTTTTTATCCCCAATCTGGCGGTCAGCCCTCCGACCACGGAGCCATCTTTCGAGGGGACGAGGAGTTCAAGGTGCTGCAGGTCGAGCCCTCCGATGAAAGTATAGTGCTTACTTTGGACCATCCGGGACTGAATCCGGGCGACCGGGTCCATGCTTCTTTGGACTGGGAAAGACGGTGGCGGTTCATGCGCAGCCATACCGCATGCCATGTCCTCAGCGCCGTGATCTTCCAGGAGACAGGAGCGAAGATCACGGGCAACCAAATAGAATTCTCGAGATCGCGCGTGGACTTCAATCTGGAAAGCTTCGACAAGGCCAGGATGAGCGAGTATGTGGAGAAGGCCAACCGCATCCTGGGAGAGAACCGTTCGGTCACGACCAAGATCATTCCCTGGGCTGAGGCTCTGGCCATCCCCGACCTGGTGCGCCTGGCCATGGATGTCCCTGACCGGGAGGAGATACGAGTAGTGGTAGTAGAGGGCATTGATCTTCAGGCCTGCGGCGGCACTCACGTTAAAAGCACAGGCGAGGTCGGGAGGATAAAGATGATCAAGGCAGAGAACAAAGGAAAGGCCAACAGGCGTGTATACTTCGCTCTGGAGGATTGAATGCACATCATGGAGCTGCTGGGCAAGTCCCGGGTCAAGGTAGAGCAGGAAAAGGTGCTGGAGGCGAGCGAGCCTTTGATCGAGTGGTGTCCCCTCTTTGATAAGGTAAGGGGCATAAAGAGGGTGACCGCCGAGGCGGCCGCTGCAAATATGGAGTTCAGAATAAAGCAGCACGGCATGTTCACGGCCAGGCGAAAGCTGGAGATGGGGACCTTTGTGGGCTTCGGGGCCTCGGAGTCGATGATGACCGGCCTGGAGAAGGGCGTGATTGACGCGGCCGTCACCGTTTGTGATGGTGCAGGCACGGTCATATCCTCCAACCCCCAGCTCATCCAAGGCATGGGCGGCTGGATCTCCGGACTGGCCAAGACCGATCCTATCCCTGAGGTCCTGGAGGGCATCCAGGCCCGGAGCGGGCACGTGCTCTCGCCGCAGGACGCGAGGATCGAACAGCTGGATGGGGCAAGGTGGGCTGCCTCTCATGGCTACAGGAAATTCGCGGTCACCGTGGCCGATGCAAAGACGGCGGAAGAGCTGCGGACCTTGGAGAAGAGCGAGGGTATCAGGATAATGATCATCGGAGTGCACCTCACAGGCATAGGTCCTGAAGACGCCCGGCGGCTCTTGGCCACAGCCGACGTGGTTACAGGCTGCGCCTCAAAACACATCCGCGAGCAGGTGAAGCCTCTGGTGCAGGTGGGCACAGCCGTGCCCTTGTTCGGCCTGACCCGCTGGGGCAAGGAGCTGCTGGTGGAGCGGGCCCTGGAGGTGGAGCAGCCGCTGCTGATAAACACTATGCCGCTGCCGGTTCTGCCGGAAAAGAAGCAGCCCAGGCCATTGGTTTAAAATTTATTTTATAAGGGCGACTGCATGAGAGGCACCACTGTCCAGGCTACCCTTTTTAAAGAGCTGAAGCTTAGACCGACTGCCAGAACCTATGACAAAGAGGAAGAGGATGAGTACTGAGACAGCAATCACCCTGGTGGGCTTCCTCGGAGCGGTCCTCCTCGTCCTCCTCCCCCAGGTACGTGTAAATTGCACGATCCTTTCCTCTTTTTCATCCTTTCCTCAATCGGCCTAGAATCGCTTGTGCCTACCTGACCATTCCATTACTTTATGGAACGATTTGTCGACAAATGCCCGTTATCGATTTATCGGCATCAGCGAAATCAATAATACGTTGTAGAATCCGGCGCGCAACATTGGGGGTTACGAGGTCGAAAGAGTATTTATAAAAATATTACCTGGTCCATTTGCCCTTCTGTATGTTGTATAATGTAGTGCATATAACACACACGCTTGCCAGATCTCCTGGCCTGGGGAGCTGGTCCGAGCAGATCTCCCCGGAAGATGTATCTTCTTGAAAATCTAAAGGGATGATCATGAAGTTGGCTGCCTTGATCATCATATTGCTGGCTGTATTCGCAATGCCTGCGGTTGCAGATGATGTGGACACGTGGATCCAGGCGCTCAAGGATGAGGATCAGACGGTCCAAGCGTTTGCTGCAGAGGCTCTCACAAAGCTGGGATGGCAGGCTCCATTCGGGCAGACAACAGCAATCTTCGACAACTGGAATAAGGGTTCCGTGGATAACAACCCCACCGGCAGCACGAGTTTCATCATCTCCGAACCACAGATGATTACCTACATCGATACCTACCACTGGAATTACGGATCAGGCACACAATCAGGCGGCACCATAACCCTGAGAAAGGATGATGGCACGAAGTATGGACCCTGGCAGGTCGAGACCAAGCCCGGCCAAGGTGGCGTGCCTAATGCCTGGTGGATTGCTTATCCAAACGAGGTAATACCTGCCGGAACCTATACCATCTTCGATTCTGAACTGGAGACGTGGTCCAAGAACTCTGAATCGAACGACTGCGGATTTAGCAAGGTTGAGGGGCATACATCTCCTAGCCAGGCACCCGCAAGACCGGTGTCTACCATCCCATTCGATCCTGAAACTGGCTCGTATAAAGTGGGTAGTGATATGGTGAAGCTGCCCAGCCTGGACTCTCTGATCCAGACCTCGGACTGGGGTGAGGTTCCAGCCAACCAAGTCATAGTGATGTTGAAGGAAGGAAAAGGCCGGATAGATGCCGATCGCTTGGCATCCAGCCTGGCAGGCCAGGTTGTTGGCTTCTTTGAGTACATCAACCTCTACCAGATCGAGATCTCGGGCAATACAGAGACTGAGCTGAAGGAGGCGGTGGCCAAGGCCGATCAGGATCCTGACGTGGAGCTGGCCTTCCCCAACCAGCAGGCTTACCTCGACGCAACTGTTCAGGGAATACAGTGCTCTCCCTTGGATGATCCAGTCTATTCCGAAGGTGGTCGCGGCAAAGGCTATGAGATGATAGGCGTCCAGCGGGCTTGGGATCTGATCAGAGCCTCGGGTCTTCCCCTATCCGATGTGCATGTAGGCGTAATAGATGATGGTCTTTACAAAGGAAATGATGAGTTCAATGGCAAGGCAAAGATAGATACGAAGGAGTCAGACTCCGAACTGAATGTAGCCGAGAACCAATACGGTAGCCATGGTACCGAAGTAATTAACCTCATAGCTGCCGATCCGGATAATGGCGGGATTGCCGGGATAGCCTCTGGGGCCCTCAAGGATAAACTCGAAGTATCTGTAGCCAATAGATACGCGCCTCCCTATGGAAACAATCCACGGAGTGCACCAGATCCAAATGCTCCAACGAAAGTGGTGTGGACAAATGGCAAGACCTATACCTTTGGTAGTTTATTCGCAATCAATAAAACCATAAACGACGGTGCAAAAATCATAAGCTGTTCATGGGGCAGTAGCAATGGCGATCTCGATGCGGCGGCAGCCTCTAAAAAGTTCTTTGAAAAGATGGCCAACGATCATCCTGACGTAATCTTCGTTTGTTCAGCAGGAAATGATGGAAAGGCGTTGGATGGATCCCACCGATATCCAAGCGGCCTCGCCCTGCCCAACATGATCACAGTGGGCAACATCATGAACGATGGCACCAACACAGCAAACAGCAATATGGTCAATAAGATGAAAGGTGCAGAATTTGAAGTTACCCTTGCTGCTCCGGGAGAAGAATCAGTCTACGGCTTCGACAATAAGGGCGGTATAGAGAATAGTTTGGGAGGCACCAGCATGGCCACGCCCCAGGTAACCTCCGCAGCAGCCCTGATCCCGCGCCCTGAATCCCCAACTAACGGCTGGCGAGATCAAAGAGATCCTGGTGGCGAGCGCCAGGACGAGCGTCGATGTAGATGGCAAGAAGGTGCCCGCTCCTCCTGAGCTGGGAGGTAGCATCCTGGCTATTGACCTGGCAGTTTTCAAGGTAATAAATGACCAGCGCAAGAAGCAGGGCTTAGAGCCATTCCAAGACATAGATTCTGCTCTGGGATCGGCCAGGATCGGCCTGGTGGCGAAGAACGATCCCGCCAACCCCAAGGAATGGAGTGTCACGGCTGATATCCAGGGAGTATCAAAGGATGGCACAGATGTTACCTTCGTGTTGCAGGGCGAGGGCGCAGTTGGAGGAGATAGCAAGAAGCATCTCAGTCAGTCGGGAAGCCTGACCTGGAGCGTCACCCTCAAGGGAGACACGGGAACGGTGGTTGCGACGCGGTCAGATACCAAGGGATGCAGCAGGGCATACCTCGTTGCACCTGCCATACAAAATGAGGTTCAAACAGTTCAGGAGTACGACAGTGATGGAAAACTCCTGTGGGAAGTAGAGGGATACAGGCACGAAAGCGATCAAAAATACAAAGTTCTGAATAGAAGTTCGCCTTCTACAGGCGATCCGGACAGCTTTATTGCTAATATCTTACGGCGCAAAGGTTCGGAAATTCCCATATGCATAATCCATGACGGATATCAGCTAGTGCCTCATGGAAAATTTAAAAGTTGGACAACTGGGGGAGGAACAGTATGGGAAACCCCTGTAGTCGAGGGTGAATACAGAAACGGCCTCAAGCAAGGGCGATGGGATTTCTGGTATGTGGGCGAGTTGGTCGGCATCCCCGCGAAAAAAGCTGCGGAAGGTGAATATCTGGACGGACTCCAGGGTGGCCATTGGAAATACTACGATTACTACTGTAGGAACATGGTCGCAAGGGAGGGCGACTACTTGAACGGCGTAGAGCAAGAGGGCACCTGGATAGAAACTGAATATGTAATGGATCAAGGAAAATGCGTTCCAGGGAAGTCCAGCCCCTCTGCCATCGAAGCACGACGAAGCTATCTGGAGTGAACCCCTTCAAGTAGACAGTCAAATTGCGTCGGAGCACCCCGGGCCAGGGCGACAAGATAGAGCCTATTAAAGCTTAGGGGAGGTTCACTTCCCCGTGGGCCTAAAGCTATTTCATAGGGTTTTTAAAAGCATCATCGTTAAACATATAGACAACTTCCTCCAACCCTCGCATCTTGCCGTATTAGGGGATGTGGAGTTGGCTGTTGTAGGAGGCATATTATCGATAGCGATAGCAGATGGTCTGTCAGAATCCATGAGCATGCACGTCTCAAGAAAAATCGAAACCAGAGATCCATTTTATTTGTGGGAATTAACGTTTGCCACCTTGATTTCAAAATTCATTGTGACAATGTCGTTTGGGTCGTGATTCAGAAATAGGTTGGAATTTTTGGAATTCGTTTACAGCGTGCGATCCGGTAGACGCACCCCATGAGGACCAATCTTGGATAAACCAGTATTTGATAATGGCGTCTCCATTTGGTTGATTCAAATTCCAACCTATAAATGATTCACAACCTTTTTTTTGTTTAGAGCATCAAAAAAAAGAGATTCGACGGCAAAATTCTTACTTCTTCGCCGGAACATCCACCGATACTGTTTTTATGGCGGCCTTGATTTTCTTTTCAGTATCCGCCGAAATTTCCTTCAAGCCGTGGGCTTCAGCAGCGTGAGTCTTTGCATGCTTCATGACCTCTGCTTCGGTCTTTGCGCGTACCTGGAAGCCGCACGCCATACCCACATCGCTACAAGACAGTTGCTTATACTCTTCTGTTACCATAGTTACAACTCCTTCTCCATATCCGCTTTTGCATGTTCCATCTTATTCACTAGAGTCTCGATGGCTGAAATGTACCTACCATCAATCTCAAATCTTTGTGTCAGAGATGCATTATCTCTAAGATATTGTATGTACTATTGGCGTCGTTGACCCTGCTGGAGCTTTGGCAAACACATCCACAACGACCACATTGCTGGGCTGGTTGTTCACCACAAAGTATAGCATGTGTCTTCCAACCTGGTCGGCATTGAAGTTCATGGTGTTATAACCCTGGTTAAACTGGTAAGTATTGTACTTCGAACTGGTTGTGTCGGTCTGGATCATCTCATAGAAGCCTGCGGGTCCTTCAACGGGTGCGTAGGCGATTAGCTGTAACCAGGTTCCGACGGGGCTAACCACATACTGTGTCCAGTTTGTTGCTCCTTGGATCCAGAGGTCGTTGGTCTTGGAAGGCACTGTGGATGCATACTGGGTGTATGGCAACCCTACACCGGCACCGTAGTACACACGGGAAGGCGTTTTATTCGTTATATCGAAACTGGTAGGATTGCTTATTATCCCACCCACTACAGACGTACCGGTAGTTGTATAGTACTCTGTAAAGGGTGAGAACGTGACGTCGCTATATGCTTGGCTGTAGAAGGAACCACCCGTAGTGTACCAGGGGAAGTTGGGGACAGGCGTATCGAGCCACTGTAACATGCCAGCCAGCCCCGGATCAGAATTTGTACGGCTGGACACTTGACCCATGTTGGGGCTAATCCAATCTCCGCTAGATCCCATTGAACTCCCACTGGCACTTTCGCCTAGGGGGTCTTCCTGTGCGCATGCCTGAAACGCAAGGCAGACGAGCGCCGTCATACACATCAAAATTTTGCTATATTTCATTTCAACACCTACTATTGCTTAAACCGGCTTCTTAGATTTCCAAATGAACTCAAAGTCTTAAGGGGATGGAAAGGCAGATAGCGAAAGAATGTCAAAAGTCTTTTGAATCCCATCTCGGATCTGCCTGAATTATTTATATATTGTTTATTTCAGTGCCTCGGCCATCTTATTTCCTATGTGAGGCTTTCGCCTTTTCCGTATCAGTTTTTACATGTCCCGTCTTTTTCCCTATATCAGCCTTCGCCTTCTTGGCATCAGGCTTCTTCTCTACATTATCATCTATCATTTTTTGAATTCTCCTTTTGCAATATTCTAGATCTAATAGGATGCCATTGAATAAAAAGCTTTTGGTATCAAAATATTAAAGTGCAATAAGCTATGCGCATACAAAGTTCAATAAATTAAAGTGAGGACTCAAAACCACATAGAACCAATCCGAACCGACGGCCAAAAAAGAGGAGCTGGCATGGGCACGGATCTCTTATCCTGAAGCCCCCTCTGCTCTCCATACGATAGCTTTAAATTCAAAGATTTTAGATTTTATACCTCATGGTACCAAAACATATATATGCATAGGAACTCAAATAAAGCATTAATGCCTAAAACTACATTGACCTTATCCGAATCGGTAGCCCAAACCCTGAAGGTCTACACCGTACAGTCCAAAAGCAGCTTGCAGGCTCAAAGCCAGGTGGTCGAAGAATCATTAATCGAGTTCTTCAAGAGGCACGGTGTTAAAATCGAGATATAACTATCTACCGAGGACCTTACTCTCAAGGCGCTCGGTCATGGTAATGAATATAATTTTATAAAATTATTGGAGCGGATCTATCCTTCGATCCACTCAAATCCCGGATCTTTGATCTTATTGAAATTCTTGATGATCACTGCTGCGTCTTTCCTGTTCAGCTTAGTGTCCATCATCTTCTCGCACACACAACGCAGCGCCTCTTTTTCCTTCTTTAGTGCATTGCTATCTCCGGTTTTGGGAGCCAGTCCAGACCTCTCAAAAAGGTGCTCCTTCTCGTCCATGTGTGGTGTCATACCCCATTTGCTGAACATCTCCGCAGCATTATCCAAAAGATGCTGATCAAAGATCTCTGGAAGCCTGCAATCCTCGATCTGCTGCATAAATTCTTCCTTCTTCAAAATGATCACCTCAATCTATTAACTGTCTATAGGATTTAGCTTTTCTACACCATTAGCCGTCTTATTCCTTACGACGAGCTTACGTCTCCTCTGCATTTTCATTCGTCATTCTTGCATCTTGGGCCGGTAGCTGAAAGATCAAATTATTTTCCATTGAGGTGGTGGTGCATCTTTCTCGCCAGGACCAAGAGGAGGGGGATAATAGTCCCCAGCATGACCAATATTTTTATAAGTTTTTTTATCATAGTCCGTCTCACCTAAGCCAAACATTGCCTTTTAGAATACAAAAAAAGAAGAGGTCTTAGCGTCTTCTCCTCAGAGCTATGAAGGTCACTGCCAGGAGCCCGGCTACAGCAACGGTTGCCTCTAAGCCAGGAGTCGTGCTGGTCGTAGTTGTTGATTTAGTCGTACTTGTAGGCTCGGAGGATGGAGTCGTGTTAGTAGTAGTTGTAGTTGATTTAATTACATCCTCTGCTGCGCTTAGAGCCAGCAGCATCATCGTGGCAATAAGCATGGCCACTAATATCTTTTTCATTTCAAACCTCCTTTTCTCATGTGATCGCTATGAATCACGTCTGTTGCACCTAAGCATTGTCCACAATGTGTTTAGGGCAATAATACGCAATCCTAAATTCCAAGCCGTAATACCGCCAGGTTGAATGAGCCTCCCAATATTAGCGATAATACCGCCAGAATGATGAATACGATTATTAGCCATTTGGCAATTTCCATCGATATGCCTGCACCACGTACTCCCAATACTCCAAGTATCAGAGCTATTACAAAGAACACTATCGCCAAATAAAGTAAGTCCGCCATTTTTGTACACCCCTTTATATTGATGAGTGATTACTCGCTTTCGATTTTGACTCTTAATTCTCAGATTTCTGCTTTGAAGCCGCCTCTATTGGCCTGAAGCTCTGCTTTTTCATGTGCCAACGTATTCTCTACATCAGCCTTCGCCTTCTCCGCATCAGCCTTTATGTCAGCCTTTGCATAAGCTACCTTCTTCTCGGCCCCATCATGCTCGAAATCGGCCTTCATCTTCTCAACATCAGCCTTGATCTTCTCCACATCAGCATTTACATCAGCTTTTGCATGTGCCATCCTGTTCCCTATATCAGACACTGCCTTCTTGGCATCAGCCTTCATAGTTTCTACATTTTCATCTGTCATTTTTTGATTCCTCCTTTTATGGATCTAAATCTAATATGATGTTTTTGAATAAAAAGATTTTGGTATCTAAATTTCTAGGTACGTAAGATTTATAAATACAAAGCCTCGTTATGGAGAGCGATGCAAAAAACTACATTGACCTTATCCGAACCGGTGGCCAAAACTCTGAAGGTTTACACCGCACAAACCAAAAGTAGCATGCATGCTCAAAGCCAGGTGGTCGAAGAGGCCTTGCGAGAGTTCTTCGAGAGGCATGGCATTAAAATCGAAGGATAACTCCCTTCAGAGGACCTTGCTCTCAAGGCACTCGATCACGAGCTGCTTACCTGGAATCAAAAAGAGACAGGGCAAGCAATTACCCAAAACGGGTGCCCATCTGCCGATACGGGTCTAATGCGTTCCTTGATTTATCCGTAATACCCCGCAGCAAGTTGCGGAGTAATAACTTCAAAAAAAAATGGCAGCTATAGCCCTCTCATCGACCGCCCTTGCCGTAGTCGTTGTAAAGAGATGAGGCTGATCAAGTACATATAACAATTTTATTTCTCAATCCCATTTTTGTGTTTCGTAAGTAGAAGACATTTTTATAAGGGCAAACCTGGTTTCAAACTCCCCGATGTTACGCGCCGGATTGTGGATTTTCTACCTGCTTTCACTGCTATCGATTAATCGCTATCGGCTGATTGTAAACCAGGCTGTACTAAGACTATGAGAATGGGTAGTTAGGCTGAAGAGGATTTGGGCCGATTTGGGAAGATTGTATAAGATGATATGTATAATTTGAGAATTGCTTATTATTTGAAAGATGATAATAAAAATGATTTTCAATGCCCTCAGGGGCAGGGCAGAGTCAGGACGGATGCGTTGCCAGTCTCCAGCGACATATGTATATTTGTGTATCCCATGTAGGTGCCGCCCATGACGTAGGCCGGGACCGTGCTGGCGCTCTTCTGGACCCTGGCTCCGATCTTGGCCGTTCCCTGCACTTCGGACTTGATATCGTAGACCGATACCTCATTGGTCTGGATGATGGAGGTGTCCTTGACCAGATCCACAAGATTGGAGTAGCTCTCGGAGTAGACGGAGCCTGTCTCATAATTCTTAGCACATAGAGCATTCCGAAGGTCGCTCTGAGTCAGAGACGGCGCGTATGTGGAGGAGGGCTTGTTCTGATATACACCCCATTCGCTCATGCTGATTTCATCGAGGCTTCCCCAGCCCCCGTAGACCTCTGCGTCAATGGTGCGGGAGACGGTGCCGCTGCCCCTCGTGCCCGTGACCAGCTTCTGTCCGCGAAAACCAGCTTCCGTCTGGTAGATGCGCATGTCGTCCATGTATCCCTGGTTATAGATCCAGGAATGCTCGGTCAGGTTCTGGGGAACTCCCTTGGCCGTAGGAACGAGCATAGCAGTGGTGGCGATAACAAATAATGCCGATATCATCAACAATCCGGGCAACCATCTCATCTGGACACCTCAACCCTCAGGATTACATGAAGATGCATCGAATATAAATCTGATCCTTAGCTCTTTGCCCTTGGTGCTTTTCTTCCTCTGCGCTTGATATCTGCCAGGCGCTTCTCCAGGGATGCCTTCAAATCGGGCGAAACCCCGGCACCGTTATAGTCCAGCCTGGCGGCTATGGCCAGCTTTCCCGCCAGTGCGCGCGCCGCCTTGCCCCGCAGCCTCTTTTGGGCGCCGATCACGGCCGGGTGGCGGTAGATGATGCCGTGCTTGGGTGAGGGGGCACTGCCTTTGAGATGCTTGAACAGGGCCTTCTCTGCGCCCATGACCTGGATGGTGCTGGAGGGCATCTCCGACAGCCGACGCAGGCCGCCGGCGCGGGAGATGAGCCTTGCTGCCAGCACCGGTCCTGCTAGGCAGGAGAGGTTGGGAGCTATGCTCTCCACAGCTTTGCCCACTTCCCCCTCCATGGCCGCCCGGGCATCCCTGAGCCTCAAAACCACTCTTGCCAGCTCGCCGGTGATCTCGTCCCCAGAAAGGGCCTGGGCCAGATCCCTGCCGTGCACAATCTCCTGTCGGCGCAGGCGTGACCACTCATAGAGCCTCTCGTCCAGCAAATTCACAGCCTGGTTCAGGTCGTCCAGAGCCTCCACGGCCTGAAGCAGGTCCTGCTCCTCCGTGGTCAGAGCCTTGAGCTGTCGGCGGACCAGGCCCAGGGCTACTTCTCTCAGACGGGTGTTGTAGTCCCGGTCGCCTTCCACGAAGCCGCAAGCCTTGGCCAGGGCGCGCAGATCGGGCTGCAGGGAGGAACAGCCCCAGGTCTTGGGACCAAGCAGCGCCTCGATCATCGCTTCCACATCTTTGGCCGGAAGAGATGATCCGGATTCCTGGTCAACCTTTCCAAACCAAGCCATGATCTCCATTTGCTAAACCTGCTTATGGGCCAAGCATAGATCACTTTCGGCCCGCACCGATCCTCTTTAAATACTATCTGATCCTAGCTACATCTACCTCTCAATAAAACTTAGGGGGCAGAATGGTATGAAAGAACTGGTTGATCAGATATCCGCTCGCCTCAGGGATCAGAAGATCGAGGTCCCGGAGGAGGAGATCGCATCTCGCTTGAAGAAGCTCATCGAAGACTTCCGCGTTCCCGAAGGCGAGGCCAGAAGATCTGTTTTGAATTACTTCCTGAAGGAGCACGGGGTGACGTTCCCGGCCAGAGCAAGCTCGGAGAAGGTCAAGATCTCGGAGATTGCCGGGCCGGGCAGATGGGTGGATCTGGAGGTCAAGGTCCTGGATCTCTGGGAACCGGCGACCGAGGCCATCTCCCAGACAGGGCTCATTGGTGATGGCTCTGGTTCCATGAAGTTTGTGAAGTGGACTAAGTCCGAGCTGCCCGATCTGGAGCTGGGCAAGAGCTATCGTCTGAAAAGGGTGGTCACGGATGAGTTCCAGGGCAGGTTCAGTGTAAAGTTGAACCGAACCAGCCAGATCGAGCCGCTGGAGAAGGAGGTGGAGGCCCAGCTCAAGCGCGTGCAGTCGATGAAGGTGGTGGAGATCAATGAGCCCGGCCTCTGGGTCGATCTGAAGGTCAAGGTGACGCAGCTCTGGGAAGCGAACAGCGAGGCCATCTCCCAGTCCGGACTGATCGGAGACGAGACCGGCTCCATAAAGTTTGTGAAGTGGGCCAAGGCGGATCTGCCTGACCTGGAGGAGGGCAAGAGCTATCATCTGTTGAATCTGGTCACAGATGAGTTCCAGGGCAGGTTCAGCGTAAAGTTGAACCGAACCAGCAAGATCGAGCTGTTAGACGTCGCTGTGGAGGTGGGCTCTCAGGCGGCTGAGTTCGCGGGAGCCCTGGTGGATGTCCAGAAGGGATCGGGCCTGATCAAGCGCTGTCCTGTTTGTAAGCGCTCTCTGGCCAAGGGCGTGTGCAGCGAGCACGGAAAGGTGGAAGGCACCTACGACCTGCGCATCAAGGCGGTCATGGATGACGGCCGGCGCGTGCAGGACGTATTGATCAACCGGGAGACCACGGAGCGCCTGGTCGGTCTAACTCTTGATGAGGCCAAGCAGATGGCCATGGAGGCGCTCGATCACGAGGTGGTGCGCAGCCTGATAGAGGGCAAGCTGGTGGGCAGGTACTTCAGTGTCACCGGGCCAAGGGTAGATCGCTACCTGCTGGTGGAGACCATAAACGAGGCGCAGCCAGTGACCATCGCGGACGTGGACGAGCTGATCGCGGCAATGGAGGTGAACTGACATGGCAGGATTCTCCCGAGAGGTGGCCCGCAGGATCTTCATCGAAGAGCTGAAGAGCTCCAACTACTCCTTCCGGGACGGGGAGGACCAGCACCAGTACGCGCCTCAGTATCTGCTTACGCCTACAGGCGCGAAATGCAATCGCGTCTTCGTGGTCGGCACCCTGACCGAGAAGGATGACATCGGCAGCGACGCGGAATACTGGCGGGGTAGAATAGTCGATCCAACGGGCAGCATTCTGATCTATGCTGGCCAGTACCAGCCCGAAGCGGCGCAGATCTTGGCCAACATCGAGGCTCCGGCCTTTGTGGCCGTGGTGGGCAAGCCCAATCTCTACCAGACCGAGGATGGGAACATCATCATATCGGTGCGAGCTGAGTCCATCCAGCGGGTTGATGAGGCGACGAGAGACCAGTGGATAATGGACGCGGCTCGGCGAACCTTGGAGCGGCTGAAAGCGCTCTGGAGCGCAGGACCCGTTTCTGTCTCCAGTGACTTCTCCACAGCGGACAAGGCGCCCGCATCCTTGCCTGCCCAGGATGGCCAGAGGGCCCTGGAGCATTACCATACCGACGTGGAGCATTACATGCAGATGGTGATTCGTGCTCTCTCCTCGCTGCGGGGCGATCTCTCAGAGGACCGGAGCAAACCGAAGGCCGAGACGGCCACCAAGCCTGAAGCCAAGGTCGAACCACCCCTGGAGGCGGAGAAGCCCGGGCCAAGGAGATCCAAGCCCAAGAAGAGCAGTCCATTGAATGCCTGGCCGGAGCAGGAGAATGAAGAAGAGGTGGAGACCTTCAATCTGGGCAAGAAGAGCTGAAAAGTTTTATATAATGTGCTGAAGCTTTATAACATGGGTGAATCAACATGGTAATTGGAGTAACAATGGTGAAGGTGGTGCCAGGACAGGAGAAGGCCGTCTACAATGCGCTGCAGGAGATCGAGGGCATCAAGGATGTCTACCATGTCTTCGGCGAGTTCGACTTCGTGGTCATCATTGAGGTCGAGGGCCTCAGCATGCTCAACAAGCTCGTGGACGTCATTCGCGAGATAGACAACGTCACTGCCACCCAGACCGTGGTCGGGGCTGAGCTCTAGCCCTTTTTCATCTTTCCATGGAGATCGCTGAGGAGCTGGCCAGGCAGCAGAAGGCCATCACCGTAGCCGAATTTTTTGAGAAGAACCGTCAGATCCTGGGATTCGACTCGGCACCGCGGGCGCTGATCACCTGCGTGAAGGAGGCGGTAGACAATTCCCTGGACGCCTGCGAAGATGCAGGGATATTGCCGGACATCTTCGTGCAGATAAAACGCAGCGGCGACTATTATCAGGTCATCGTGGAGGACAACGGGCCGGGCATTGTGGCTGAGGAGATTCCCCGGGTTTTTGCAAAGTTGCTTTATGGCTCTCGCTTTCACACCCTGCGCCAGAGCCGGGGGCAGCAGGGCATCGGCATCTCCGCGGCCGTCCTTTACTCTCAGCTCACCAGCGGCAGGCCCACCAAAGTCATCTCCAAGATCGGTCCGGGCCGGCCGGCCCGCTATTGCGAGCTGATGATAAATACGGCCAAGAACGAGCCCGAGGTGCTGAAGGCGGAAGAGGTGGAGTGGGAGCGCCCCCGGGGCACGCGCGTGGAGCTGGAGCTGGAAGGCTCCTACGTGCGCAGCCGACGCCAGTCGGTCTTTGGCTCTCTCAAGAGCGCGGCCATAGTCAACCCCCACGCCCGCATAACCCTGATGGAGCCCGAAGGTAACGTGGAGGTCTTCGAGAGGGCCACGGAGGCACTCCCCAAGAGAGCCTATGCCATTCAGCCCCATCCTGCCGGGATCGAGCTGGGCGAGCTGATAAAGCTCCTGCGGTACACAGAAAAAAAGAAGCTGCGCGTTTTCCTGAAGGAGACCTTCTCCAGCATTGGCTCGATCTCGGCCCAGGAGCTCTGCGTCAGGGCAGGCCTCGATCCAGAGAGGCCGCCATCAAGCCTTGACCACGAGGAGGCTAAAAAGCTGCTGGCGGCGTTCAAGCAGATCAAGGTGAAGGCTCCCCCTGCGGACTGCCTATCACCTATAGGCGAGGATCTGATCAAGGCCGGTCTTGAGAAGGAGTATCGGCTGGACTTCATTGCCACCACGGTTCGGCCTGTTTCTGTTTATTCGGGCAATCCCTTCCTGGTGGAGGTGGGCCTGGGCTTTGGCGGCGAGCTGGAGAAGGAGAGCCGAGTGGAGATCCTCCGCTTTGCCAACCGTGTCCCTCTGGTGTACCAGCAGGGAGCCTGCGCCATCACCCATGCTGTGGAGAGCGTCTCCTGGAAGAACTACTCTTTAAGCCAGCCCACGGGCGCCGGGGTTCCCGTCGGACCGGCAGTTCTCTTGGTTCACGTGGCTTCCACGAACATCCCCTTCACCTCGGAGAGCAAAGATGCCGTGGCAGATATGCCTGAGATCCTGGCAGAGATCGACCTGGGGCTAAAGGAAGCGGCACGAAAGCTGCGCCGCTACCTGAGCCGCCAGAGCAGTCTCTCTGAGCGCCGGGAGAAGGAGGAGATCATCAGAAAGATCCTGCCCAGGATTGCCAAGAAGCTCTCCGATCTCCTGGAGAAGGAGGAGCCGGATATCGGACCAGTGGTGGCCAAGATCATGGGCAATCTGCTGGTGCACCGTCATGCGGCGCAGCAGAACGGCCTGACCGCGATCAAGATCGAGGTGGAAAATCACAGCGATCTGGTGAGGGCCTTCAAGCTGCACGAGGTGCTGAAGCAGAAGGCTGTCTTTGTCTCGCCTCCGGCCAAGGTCATTCCTTTGGGCGACGGCTACGATTACCACTGGAAGCTCTCTTTGGGCCCGGGAGAGCGGGCATCTTTGAGCTACAGCGTTCCTGCTGATGGTGCGTCTTTGGGGGAGCCGGTGGTGGAGGGGCTGGAGGCAGAGATCGTCACGGGGGCCAGGGTGATCTAACCAATGGAAAAGGCAGAGAAAGTCCAGGAGAAGCTGCTCGGCCTCGCCGGTACTCTTTACGATCAATTCCAGCAGGGCATCGTGCCCCATATCTCCCTGCCCTCCCGGACCAAGGGCAATATCGA
>JAPKYD010000037.1 GCA_026394475.1 Methanothrix sp. | reverse complement strand
GACCATTGAGGGCCACCCACCCTAAGCGCCGAGGCCCTGCCCACCGCTGCCTAAGCTGCCGGGCTTTCAGCGCTGCAGGGCCGGGCGGCTCCGGGGAGCGCGCGGGGGATGCTTGCATCCGCGCCGCCAATCCGCATCCCTGCCGCCCTCCCACGAGCGGGCCAGCGGGCAGGCGGGCGGGGCCACCGGCCATCCCGCAATACTGGACAAAGTCTGGCCTCATATACAATTTTTAGCCAGCCACACGAGCGACCGCAACTGTTTCAGATACGGTTAGAGTCTTTGACCATCCGGAAGATGTTCCTTTGCTATCTGTAGCCATCGCTTTAACTCGGTATTTTCCTGGCTTGAGCCAGCGATGAGATGCAGCTGCACGCTTTCCCGAATCTACAAAACCGGTCACTGAGGTTGTGCCATCTCCCCAGTCGAAGGTATATTTAATTTGGTCTCCATCGGGATCTGTTGCCGATGTAGAGTATGTATAGACTTTCCTTAGGCTCCTCGCTGTTTTGTGTGGGTAAACCTGGGGATGAGGAGTCCATTGGCCGGATCACCTCAATGATGTGTATTCCAAGAGGGCAAATCCTGGAGCCAGTTATCGCTATCAATCACAATCTTTGTACTCCCCTGGCAGGATAGTGAATCATGAATGTTGTTGGTCGATATCCTGAAGTTACCCATAGGAAATAGCGAAGAGCCTCTTTTGGACTGTGATGCCGACCATAGAATACAGTGCCCTTATTCGCCACGAAGACTTTCTCGCAGGTAGTACATTTCAGGCGCTGTGTGCCCTTTCCTGTTCGGCCATACTTGACAATGTTTCCGTGATCAACCAGGCCATAGTCAGGACACTCTCTGTTCCAGCAAAACGAACCAGCCAAAACTGGTCGATTTGCCTTCATTGCTTTTCCCGACTACAGTATTCATTAAGTTGTAGTATATAAACCTAATTAGGGTAGACTACCGATTTTAGAGCTTTGGATCATTTCCTGTCGTCGAATCCGATCTGGATGTGTGTTCCATCGCAGAAGGGCTTGTTCTTGGAACCTGTGCACCGACAAAGGGCAAAGGGCCCGCAGCTAGCTGCTTCTTTTCCATCCTGGTCCACGAGAGCGCAGCTGCCTTCGACGAGGAGCGGGCCATTCTTCACGACCTTGATCCGGGCAGCGGGCTTTCCGGCATCCTCAACCTTTTTATAGGATAGAGCTCCGGAAGGGCATCGATCGATGACCGACATGATCTTTGCCGAGCTGGCTCCCTGCATATTCACCCAGGGTCTCTTTTCGCGGTTGAACACCTGCGGCAGGCCCTTTACGCATTCTCTGGCGTGGATGCACTTAGCAGGGTCCCAGCAGACTACAATTTCACCGTTCGAGTATTCTCTCATTGGCCAAGCTAAGGATTCCTTTTCTACTAAAATTTTCTGCTATTCTGAAAGCCGTGCCCCTCAATTTAGGCCATCGTTGTCTGACAATCGTCATTCTTCTCATTGCACACCTCTCGAAAGGCATAGATAGATAAGGAAAAAGCAAGCATAATATTAGGGAGAATTCGGACTATGTCCAAAACCATAGAGTTCCTGAAGGAAGCATTTGCAGGTGAGTCGCAGGCCAACCGTAAATACACCGCTTTTGCAGCCAAGGCGGACAAGGAAGGCTTCGCCCAGGCTGCCAGGCTCTTCCGGGCAGCGGCCGAGGCGGAGGCCATCCACGCTAATAATCATCTGCGGGCGCAAAAAGTCATCAAGTCCACCCAAGAGAACTTGCAGGATGCCATAGCCGGCGAGGATGATGAATGGGAGAAGATGTATCCAGGAATGATCCAGACGGCCAAGGCTGAGGGGAATAAGAGTGCGGAAATATCCTTCTATTACGCCGATGAGGTGGAGAAGATTCACTCTGGGCTCTACAGGAAGGTCCTGGGCAGCCTCGGCACCTCTGAGGAGGCATTCCCCTATTACGTCTGTCCCATCTGCGGGAATACTGTGGAAAAGGAAGCTCCCAAGGTCTGTCCGATCTGTGAAACAAGTGGCAAGCTGTTCAAGAGAGTAGATTGAATCCAATGAGCAATGATCTGAGCGATCTTACTTGCAGGGCCCCTGTCAATGACGTTTTCAAGACTATCTACGCTCGGCGCTCCATCCGAGATTATCGGCCCGAGGACGTGCCCGATCATGTGATCCGGGAGCTGATAAAGGCCGGAACTTATGCCCCCAGCGCCGTCAACAAGCAGCCCTGGCGCTTTGTGGTCATTAAGGACCGGGAGCTGATGAAGAAGCTGTCGAACAGGGCCAAGGAGCTGTGGATGGAGCAGGATGTGAGCGCCTCCAACCCCGATATCATCAGGCTGGCCAACATGATAGCTCGGCCGGACTTCAACATCTTCTACAATGCTCCGCTGTTGATAATGATATTTGCTCATCCGGATGCCTTCTCTCCTCAGATCGACTGCGCTCTGGCTGCAGAGAATATGATGCTGGCGGCGCGATCCCTGGGCATCGGCAGCTGTTGGATTGGGCTGGCCGCTGTCCTGGGCCAGGTGCGCGAAATAATGAACGAGCTGGGCGTGCCGGCGGATTGCAAGCTCATGGGCTGTTTGATCTTCGGTTATCCGTCCCAGCTCGATCTGAAAGCTCCAGGGCGGGAAGAGAACGTGATTCTGAAATGGATTGGGTGAGAATCCGACTGAAGTGCCTATGCTGTTCTCTGTAGAGATGGAAGAATGCTGAAACCATCTGATTTCAATTCCGTTTCGCTCTCTGACCGGGGCTTCTTCACCAGACACTATGAGCTTTATCCGCAGGTACACAGCGATAACACTTTTACCAATATGATCTGCTGGAATCCTTATGCCCATTACCGGTTTGCCTTTGGGAAGGACAACATCATCCTCTCCAGCACCATCGAGGGAAAGACGCGCTACCGTCCTCCCATTGGGCCTCACAGCCCCGCTCTGCTTGCAGACCTCCTTGAGGTTGCCGCCAAGAGCGAAGACGAGCACCCTCTGATGATCCTGGATCCTGAAACAAAAGCCTGGATCTCCGATCTCTATCCTCAATTGAGGCTCCATCCGGAGCGAAAGTACTTTGATTACGTCTACCTCGCCTCCGACTTGGCAGATCTGCCCGGCAAAAAGTATCTCACCATCCGGCACCAGCTGAACAAGTTCCAGCGGACCTGCTCGCCGCTAATCGAGGCGATCACGGAAGATAACATCGGGGAGATACGGGATTTTCTGGACCTCTGGTGCGACTGGAAAGACTGCGACTCCGATCCCATGCTTGCTCACGAAAAGGAGGCTGTGTCCTTCGCCATATCTCACTTTCAGGAGCTGAAGCTGTCCGGCCTTGCCATCAGGGCGAACGGCAAGATCGGAGCCATCTCCCTCTTTGAGGGCCTTAATAAAGACACTGCTCTGGTGCACTTCGAGAAAGGCCTTCCCGACTGCAAAGGGATCTACAGGGCCATCAATGCCGAGACGGCAAAGATCCTGGCCAAGAAGTACACCTACATCAACCGGGAGAGCGATCTGGGCGTGGAAGGAATCCGTGAGGCAAAGATGCGATATCATCCGCATCACATGGTGGAAGTGCATCTCATAAGAAGGGAGGATCTGGAGAAGATCCTCTGAAGGATCGACGGCAAGGCCGAAGCGATCGGCCATGGCGGCGGCCTTCTATCCCGAAAGTCGCATTTTCTGCAAGCCATAGGCCCTGCTGAGCTATCGCGGCGCGATCACAGCAATGACGGACTGAATGCTTAGCGGGAACACTGGATCACATCACTAGAATCGGCAACAATGGTATTGGAGATCCTATTGAAGGCCCGCTGCCTGCTCTTGCGATAGGCGATCCAGCCCGCGAGGCAGTCCAGAGGAAGCAGAAAGGCCTTTCCAAAGCTCTCGATGGCTGAATCTTTAAAGCCTATTTCTTCTCCTGCAGGACCTACTACTACTATATTCAGGAGCATCTTTCCCAGGGACTGACCGCGATAGCCCTCCAGGGCGGTCCAGTAGATGAACAGCAGAGCTCCCATGAGCATCAAGCCGCCGGGACTGAAGGCAGCAGTCGTCGAGATGGTCATGATACTGGACCAGAGGATGCCGACGAGAAGAAAATCGATCAGCCAGGCCCAGAACCTGTCTCTCCAGCTTGCAGGACTTAGGTTATTCAACGATTCGCCCTACTCTCTGCCTCTGCCTTCAGGTGCCGAAGCCCGGCATCGATCGCCCTTTGCAGCATCTTTTGCATCGGGCCGCGAAAGATGCGGACAAGTGGCCCTTCCCAGGACTCCTCCGTCCGAACCACGGTTTTGCCATCTCTCGGCTCCAGCCGCCAGACGTAGCATGCGGATTTGTGGGACTTATCCAACACAGCATTTTAAGCTGGCCACACCAATCTTCTTCAAATTCTCCATTTTTTTCTCGGGATCGCTTTCCGGTTATGAGCTTTTCATACTTATCCTTTCACATATAAACCAAAGAAATATATCCTTGAATACAGTTATGGTAATCATAATTTTTCATAATTCTTGTGAATAGATCTCAAATACCTATAAATTACGTTCCAAAGAGATATGCGCTCCAGGAGGCAAGCGATATGTCTATGCAAATAAAGACAAAGGATGAAGTCTTTGAGGCAATTGACAAGTATAATGTAAGATTTGTCAGAATTTGGTTTACCGATATCCTGGGAGTTCCCAAGAGCTTCGCCATAAATACCAACCAGCTGGATCGAGCATTTTCAGAGGGCATGGGATTAGACGTCTCCTCCAACGATGTCTATGCAAGGATTCACTAGTCCCATATGGTCGCCAAGCCCGACCCGACCACGTTCCAGCTCATCCCCTGGAGGCAGCAGGAGAACGCTGTGGCCAGGATGTTCTGCGACATTCTGAACCCCGACGGCAGCCCGTACGAGGGCGACCCGAGGCATGTCCTGAAGAGGAACCTGGAGCGCATCAAGGACAAGGGCTATAGATTCCTGGTAGGTCCTGAGCTGGAGTTCTTCTACTTCAAGAATGAGTTCGGCACAGAGATTCTGGACACCGGAGGATACTTCGACCTGACCACGCTCGATGCAGCCTCTGATCTGCGCAGGGACACCATCCTGGCCCTGGACGCCATGGGCATCGACGTCGAATACAGCCACCATGAGGTCGCTCCCTCCCAGCACGAGATCGATCTGCGCTACAACGATGCTCTGGCCATGGCCGACACCGTCATGACCTACAAGATCACCGTCAAGGAGATCGCCCGCCGATACGGCTACCATGCCACTTTTATGCCCAAGCCCATCTTCGGCCAGAATGGCAGTGGAATGCACGTCCACCAGTCCCACTTCCAGGGCAAGAAGAATGTTATGTTCGATGCCGGAGATCCCTTCCACCTCTCCGCTGAGGCCAAGTGCTACATCGCCGGACTGCTCAAACACGCTCCTGAGATCACCGCGGTGACCAACCAGTGGATCAACTCTTACAAGCGGCTCGTCCCCGGATATGAGGCGCCCGTTTATATCTGCTGGGCCAGGAGGAACAGATCCGCTCTGGTCAGGGTGCCCATGTACAAGCCCGGAAAGGAGGCCGCCACCAGGGTCGAGTTCCGCAGCCCCGATCCAGCATCCAATCCGTACCTCGCTTTCTCCGTCATGCTGGCCGCGGGCCTTGCCGGAATGGCCAACAAGTACGAGCTGCCCGCCCCCCAGGAGCAGGACATTTACCACATGACCGATGCCGAGAGGAAGGCAGCCGGAATCGGCTCTCTGCCGGGAAGCCTGAACGATGCCATCCGGCTCGCCGAGAAGAGCCAGCTGGTTCGTGAGGCATTGGGCGAGCACGTCTTCAACGCCTTCATCGTCAACAAGAAGGCAGAGTGGGATGCATACAGGATGAATGTGACCCAGTGGGAGCTGGAGAGGTACCTGCCTCTGCTCTGAGCCCACATCGGGCTCAACTTTTTATTTTATTTATATGATTTCATGTCAAAATTGCTGAGAGGACACAACATGACAAAGAGAAAATCTTCAACCCGCTTTGTTCATAAGTTTTATGAACATTTCTTAAATAGCTATAAAACGTT
>JAPKYD010000113.1:2723-12694 GCA_026394475.1 Methanothrix sp. | reverse complement strand
TGGCAAAAACAAGTTTAGCTCCATATTCTGATATAAACTTATCTCCATATGGCGATGATTAGATTTTGGGAATATGGTTCATTTTACCATCAACAGGTCTATGAGCTTGTAACCTCATAGTCGCCCTGCTCCGAGGCCCTGCTTTTGGCCATGTTCTCCTTACGTCATGACGGCACGAAGGAAGGAGGAATACCTCCGCAAGGGAACCTCCGCCTCGAAAGAGGGCTTCATGATCGGCGTGGCCTTCACCCTGGGAATGGCCTCCGTCTTCTTCGTAGTGGGGCTGTTCCTTTCTGATATTGGAGTCTTCATCCGCCAGGCGCGCTTCTTCAATCTGGCGGCAGGATTGCTGATGATAATTCTTGGTATAAATATCCTCAAGCCCATCGGCGATATAGTTGGGCCGGTCAGCTCTCGTCTCTCCTTTTGCAGGGCCCACCCGGATGACTCCCCGGGGGAGAAGATGGGAATTATGGAGCGACTGGTTTGCTTCTCCATGAACCTCTTCCAGTACTCTGCCTTCCTAGGAGCTTTCACATTGGGAGCATTCTTTGCCCTGGGCTGGGCACCTTGCGCCGTATCCTTGGTCTTCCCGGTGCTCATCTGGCTGATATCGCAAAATGTCACGCCCCTGGTCGGAGGCATGATGCTCTTCGCTTTTGGCGTGGGCCACGGCGTGCCTGTGATTCCCATCGCCACGTTCTCCGGGGCAGTGGGCGGAAGAATCGGAGAGAAGTACATCTCCGCCGGAAAGTGGGTTGGGAAGATCTTCGGGCCGGCCGTGATCGTCATCGGCCTGATCTACGTAGCGAGGTTCTTCGGATTCAAGCTCTGGTGAGCTGAAAAGAAGCGAGACAATGTGGAGGAATGGCAAGAGAGATGATTGCCAGGAAGCCTCGCACTTATATTATTTCATGTCAATTCTAATTGTGCTCTCAATCTGCGAAAATTATATCAGTCCGCAGAGCCTTACATGATATTATGAACACTTTCCTTGGCGTTGTAGAGAATGGTCGATTCACCGTTCTGATCCCTGAAGCGGCCGGTTGTTGTTCAGTAAAGCTGACCAAGGTTGAACACCCGGCTATACCGGAGAGCGATGCGGTAAAGCTTCATGAAATTGATCTTGGGGATCATGAGGGAAAGGCCCTCATGGTCAGCGGCACTCTTCCGAAATTTGAGGGCTGGCTTTACGGGGCGAACATTGTGGACGTGGCCAATCCTATCCTGACCGCAGTAGTCAAAAAGATATTTGGCCGAACGTGATGCTGTCATCCTGGGACGGATAATGATCTTGCCGAAAGGAGGTATCTTATGAACGGCATCATAAATGGCGTTGATGTAGATAAACTGGCAGAGATAATCAGAGTAATGGAGACCGATCCAAGCAAGGCCAGCGTCAAGTTCCAGGCTGAGACGAAATGGATCCGCTGTGCGTATTCTAAGACAAAGATCAGGAATTTCATACTGGAGGGAGATGAGCCGGTCTCTTACCTTGGAAGCAACAGAGTCCCTAATCCTGTAGAGACTATTTTTGCTGCATTGGGATCGTGTCTGGCAATCGGTTTCGCCTACAATGCCGCTGCCAGAGGAATCAACTTAGATGCACTGGATATTTCATTGGAAGGTGACTTGGACCTCAGGGGGTTCCTCGGCATATCCGATAAAGTCAGACCTGGTTATCAGAATATGAAGATAACCTTTAAAGTAAAAAGCGACGCATCACGGGAGAGGCTTGAAGAACTCTTCAACCATGTGCAGAGAACGTCCCCCGTGTTAGATATAATCCGCAATGCCGAGCCGGTTGCAATTGTCCTGGATGATGGCCGATGAGTGATTAAAACCTTTCCTGTTCTCCGGAAAACGATGCCCTCAGCGCGACAGGGGCACGTACTCCACACCGGGCCTGCTTCTGCCCACTTCCATGCGGTAGAGCTTCATCAGCTCATAGACCTCCTCGGGTACATCCGTCTGCACGCACTCTCCTAAAAGGGACCCTGCTTCCTCTGCCATGAAGGGATGGTCATGAGTATATTTTCCTGAGACGAACTCCTCGATTATGGTGTCCATCTTATCCTCGCCGCATTTGCTGGCCAGGATCTTTTTCAGGAGTATCTTCATCTGGTCCATGGCCTTCTGGGCCTCCTCGGCATAGATGAGCGTCTTGTCGTCTATCTCGTCTAGCTTCTTCTTGCCCACGACCCGAAGGAGCGATGTGGCTGGATAGACACCCTGCTGGTCTCCCAACTGCGGGTCCACTGGACCTAAAGCCGCATGCTGGTCCATGATGATCTGATCGGCAGCAAAGGCGATGAGGGTGCCTCCGCTCATGGCGTAGTGCGGAACCAGAACCGTCTTTTTGGCGGGATGGGCCTTCAGGGCCATGGCAATCTGCGTGGCCGCCAGAGCCAGCCCACCAGGCGTGTGCAGGATGATATCGATGGGCACATCCTTTTGCGCCCCGCGGATGGCCCTCAGGACCTGCTCGCTGTCATCGATGTCGATGTAGCGGGCCAGAGGTATGCCGAGGAAGCTGATCACCTCCTGGCGGTGGATGAGAGTGATAACTTGAGTGCCCCTCTTCTTGCTCAGCCTGGTGAGGACGCGCCTCCTCTCCATCTGCAGGTAGTTCCTCTGGGCCATGGGAATTAAGAATAGCAGTAAAAATAGCAGCAACCAGATGTTGTTGATCAGGGCGTCCACTCCGGTCTGGGCTTGAAGGATATCCATTGCCTGCCATAATAAGGAGGATCGTATTTAAAATTTGTCGAAAATGATCCCGGATTTTCACAGATCTAAAATAAAGCGCTCCTCCGATCAGGAGCGCAATTTTTATTCAGATTATATTGCAGGCAAAAAACATCTTGCTTGTATCTCTCAGGGGCTTGATAGGCATGCCCACCTCGTAGGTCTGCGTGGGCTTAGCATTGCCATGGATCTGGAAGATCTGGTTGGATTTGAGGCCGCCGCCGATCGGAAAGATCGTATCTCCCTTGGGCTCAGAAGTCTTATTCGCGATGGTGTTCTCCACGGGCGCGACGGGTGCCGGGATGCGCACCGTCCCGTTGTCCGATGAGGTGAGATTTGCATCTAAGGTTTCATTCGGGATTGCGTTTAATGTTGTATTATTTATAATAATATTACTCAGCACAGCCTGGTTCTCCTGGGCTGGAACAGCGACGATGGTGGCTACCATCAGAACCATGATGCTCGTGAAATATATAAACTGCTTATTCATATAAATCCTCGGCCTTATCCCATGGCCTCGGAGCTTATCAATTTACCCGTCCAGGGACCCGAAAGGACGCCTCCCGGGGCTTTCAAGATCTCTTTATCTTGCCGCCATCCTCTCCCAGCTCGCAGGCCTCGCTGGCGATAAAGAGATCTCCTTTCCTTCTCAGCTCGCAGACCAGCTTGCCGTCCACGATTCTCAGGATCCGGTCCGTCTTCTCGGCTAAGGTCATATCATGGGTGACCAGGATGAAGGTCTGGTTGATCTTTCTGTTCAGCTCTCTCAATAGGTTGTAGATCAGATCTGAGCTCTTGGTGTCCAGGTTGCCGGTAAGCTCGTCGCCGATGACGATGGACGGCCCGTTGGCCAGGGCCCTGGCCACGGCTACGCGCTGGTTCTGGCCGCCGGAGAGCTGGTTGGGCTTGTTGCTCAGCCTCTCTTCCAGGCCGACGGAGACGAGAAGCTCCCTGGCCGTCTCTTGCGCTTCTGCCTTCTCTTTGCCCGCGATGAGCATGGGCATCATGACGTTCTCCAGCGCCGAAAACTCCGGTATGAGATGATGGTACTGGAAGACGAAGCCCAGCTCGCGGTTGCGAAGGTGAGCACGCTCCCCTGCGCTGGCCCGGCTGACATCTATGCCCTTGAGGAAGATCTGGCCGCTGCTGGGCGTGTCCAAAAGCCCGATCATGTTGAGCAGAGTGCTTTTTCCGCTGCCGCTAGGCCCCACGATGGCCACGAACTCTCCAGTTTCTATGTTGAGATTGATCCCGTCCAGGGCTCGCACCTGGACGCCGTTTCCATAGATCTTGCTCAAGTCTTTCAGAACAATGATGTCGTCACTCACTTGCTATCGCCTCCACGGGATCGAGCCGGGATGCCTTGTAAGCCGGGTATAATCCTGCCAGGAGATTCACCGCCAGGGCGAAGACCACCGCCAGAGCGAAGGTCTGCGGGGTGAGGAGCACCGTCAGCCTGGAGACCATGTAGACATCGCTGGGGAGCTGGACGGGATAGGCCTCGATCAACCTGGCGGTGGCATAAGCCAGCACACAACCAAAAAACGCAGCGGGCGGCCCCAGGATCAGGCTCTCCGTCAGGAAGATCTTGACAATGCTTCGCCGTGTGGCTCCCATGGCTATGAGGATCCCGATCTCCTTGGTTCTCCTGGTCACGGTCATGATCATGGTGTTGGCCACCCCGAATCCGGCTATCACGAAGATCAGCCCATAGAATATGTAAAGGATGACCTTCTGAGTGTCCATCACCTGCAGAACATCCTTGTTCTGCTCCTGCCAGCTCTCAGCCCTGTATCTGAAGCGGGAATTCAAGGAGGAGGCGATGGCAGGAGCAGCGTAAATGTCTGAGAGCCGAACAGCCACCTGGGATACCACGTCCGGCTGGTCCGAAAGCTCCTGGGCCAAATCCAGGGGAATATAAACGAGCGTCTCGTCTGAGCCAGTTCCTGTCCTTATGAGGCCGACCACCTTCAGGCTAACGGATTTATTCCGGAGGGCCAGAGTGAACTGCTGCCCTGGCCGGAGCTCCAGCTCGTCGGCCAGCTTGGTTCCGATAACGGCTGCCCTTTTTTTGAAGACCAGATCCGAGTAGTTGCCCCAGACCATATCCTTCTGGACCTTCATGAGCGAATCCTCCCTCAGGGGATCGGCTCCGATGAAGTTCACTCCGCGCACCTTGTCTTTGTGCTTGGCGCCAGCCTTGCCCAGGAGGCGAGGAGATACCGCATCAACCTGGGGATAGCTCCAGACCATTGCCGAGAGGGTTCGATAGAGGGTGATGTAGTCCTCGTTCTCCTTGGGGCTTATGGTCAGGTGGGGGTTGTTCTCCACCAGGCTGTTGACCAGATCGGTCTTGTAACCCTCATTGATCCCCATCATCACCACTATCACTCCTATGGCCAGGGCAACGGCCAGTACGGTGAAGAGGACCATCTTGGGATCGGAGATAATATGCTTTCTGGCAACTTCTAGCTCGAACAAGCGCCCTCAACCCCTCATGGCCACGACAGGATCAAGACGAGATGCTTTGCGGGCCGGATAGTAGCCGGCGACAATGCTCAGGAGAACGGCGATGATGGTGAAGACTACGAAGTCCAGAGGGTTGATGGCAATGGGCAGGTTCATGGTCTCTCCCATGCCCGACTGTATCTGAACACCGCGAAGCTGCAGCGAGACCACCAGGCCCAGGGCACAGCCAGCGATGGCGCCCATGAGGCCCAGGACCCCGCTCTCCAGCAAGAAAAGCCTGCGGATGTTGGCAGGCGTGGCACCCATGGCCATGAGCATGCCGATCTCGCGCGTCTTCTCCTGGACCAGCATGTTCATGATGCTGGCAATGCCGAAGGTGGCTATGATCATGAGCAAGAGCATGGTTATGGCGTTCTGGGTCCTCTCGAAGGCCAGAGTTCTGACGATATCCGGGTAGAGCTGCTGCCAGTCTTTGGCGTTGTAGCCGTAGGATCTCAGCTGCTCGGCCGCAGCCTGCGCCTGGAAGGGATCCTTCAGCTTGATGTCGATGCTGGTCACCACATCCCCTTCATTCAGAAAGTCGCGGGCCGTCTTCAGGGAGACGTAGGTGACGGACTCATCGACTGGCTTGTAGCCGAAGCTGAAAGTTCCCGAGACCACCAAATTGACGGGGACGGCATCGGGGAATCTGGCCTGGACGGTATCGCCCATCTTCACCTTCAGCTTCTTGGCCAGGGCCTGGCCCATGACTATCCTCCTGCCTCCCAGGACGGAGCCGATGTCGCCTTGCAGCATGTTCTTGGAGATCTCGGAGATCTTATCCGCCTCTGCGGGGTCAATGCCGATCATGGCCACGTTGTCTGACTGGTCTTTGTAGGCTAATGTGGCGGTGGCCGCCAGAGAGGGAGAGACGCCCACCACACCAGGAAGCATCCAGGCAGTGTCGATGATGCCCCGGTAGAGGTGGATGTAATTCTCGCCCTCCAGAGGGCTTACGGTGATGTGAGGCAGAAACCGAAAGACGATATCGAAGAGGAAATCCGAAAAGCCGTTCTGGATGGAGATGAAGACGATGGATATGGCCACAGCCAAGGCGACAGCGCCCACGGAGAGGAAGGTGCGCCATTTTCGGTAGGTTATATGCCGGGAGACGACGGAGAGCTCGAATGCCGGGATGATGCCGTTTTGCAAGGCCAGGACCTCTGGCCTGGTTATGCGCGCTCCTTTATTATGAAGCTACTGGAGTCCATGAATGGGATTCGGATTAAGGCTTCCAGTTTCCAGGCACCCACCTGGCTCTCCCCAAAGAATTTGCCCCTTCTGTGACCTCATACAAATAGCCTCCCTCAGCCCAGGTCAGAAGGCAGCTCTCCGGTCAGGCTCTCGATCCTCTTCTGCGCCTTCTCCAGTTTGCCCTGGCAGAGCCTGACCAGCATCGTCCCCTTCTCAAAGAGGACCAGGCTCTCCTCTAGACTCAGCTTGCCCTCTTCCAGCTTTGCCACTATCCGCTCCAGGTCATCCAGCGCCTCCTCAAGGCCAACCTCTCTTTCGCTCAATGAGACTCCTCCTCGTCTTCGCGCCCCAAAACCCTGCATAGAAGCCTTCCCTTCGCCAGGATCAGCTCCACTACCTCTCCAGGCTCGGCATCCTCAGATCGCAAGAGCAAGCCTCGCCTGGATCTGGCGAGGGCATAGCCCCGGGAGAGCGTGGCCTGCGGGCTCACAGCCTCCAGGCGGCCCTCCGCCAGATCCAGCCTGCCCATCAGACCTTCCAGCTTCCCCGCTGCAGCGCCGCCTAGGCGCTCTCCTAAAAAGTCAAGACGCTGGCGGGCTTCCGCCGCCAAAGAGTACATCTTCCGGGCGGAGATGCTGCGGGAGAGATACTCCAGGCGCTCCCCTTTTCGCTCCAGGTCCGACCAGAGAGCGCGCACCATTCTGATCTCGACCTGCTTGAGCCAGGACTTCAGCTCTTCCATCTCCGGCACAGCCATCTTCGCGGCTGCCGTAGGCGTCGGCGCGCGCACATCCGCCACGAAGTCCGCAATGGTTACATCGGTCTCGTGGCCTATGGCCGATATCACGGGCGAGTCGCATTCGAAGATGGCGCGGGCCACGACCTCCGAGTTGAAGCACCACAGATCCTCCACCGAGCCGCCTCCCCTGCATACTATTACTACATCGGCTCGACCGCATAAAGCCCTGACCGCCAGGGCTATGCTCTCCTCCGCCCCCTCGCCCTGCACCTGCGCCGGGGAGAGGATGATCTGCACAGGATATGCGCCGATGATGCGCAAGACATCTCGCAGCGCCGCTCCCTGCGGGGAGGTGACGATGCCGATTCGGCTCGGATATTTGGGCAGGGCCCTCTTGCGCTCCACGGCAAACAGCCCTTCTAGATCAAGCTTCTTCTTCAAGGCCTCGAACTGCAAATGCCGAAAACCCAGGCCTTTGTCTCGCTTGATGCCCCGAGCCACCAGCTGCACCCTTCCCTGCGGCCTATAAACTCCGACATCTCCAAAAACCAGGATATTTTGGCCGTTCTCAAGCTCAAAGCCGAGACTTGAGCCCTGATTCTTGAAGAGGACGCAGGAGAGCTGAGAGTCCCGATCCTTGAGGGTGAAGTACCTGTGGCCTGACCGGTGGTTGACGACGTTGGAGATCTCTCCCTGTGCCCAGAGGTCATGCAGGCGAGGATCATTCTCCAGGCGGTCCCTTATCCTCTCGTTCAATTCAGTGACTGTGAATACTTGAGTCAAAGCATGATCAAGAGAGATGGCTGCATATTTAACATCTCCCTGTGCAGCGCGTAAATGATGGCCCTGGCATTGCTCATTGCCTCTTTCAGTATCATCGTCGCCCAGACAACCCCCTGGGAAGGCTCAGATGGAAGAGCGCTTCCGGGGATTAGCGCTCTGCCCGACAGCGGCTACACTCCTTTGGCCGTCTCGTCCTGGCAGCCCAGCCTGGCGGAAAGAATCCTGCTATTCGGCCTGGGGGCGATCATCAGCTGCGCATTGCTCGCTTGCATCAGGCATCGCAGAAAGGAAAAGAATAACAGCAATGCGGATTGGGAGTAGCGATTATCGAGAGCGGTGGTGTGGTCTAAACTCTAATTAAACTTTTCTGGTTTCTAATCAAGAAAACTTTATAAGCCTTGATCACCCCCTCTCTGGAAAGGTGAAATGATGCATATTATGGAGGGATTCCTTCCGCATCCCTGGTGGGAGATCTGGTTTGCGCTTTCGTTGCCCGTGGTGGCCTATGGTGTCTTCAGAATGAACCAAATCATCAAAGAAAGACGCGAAACTCTGCCGCTGCTGGCAGTCTCCGGCGCCTTCATCTTCGTTTTGTCCTCTCTGAAGATGCCTTCCGTCACAGGAAGCTGCTCTCATCCCACCGGTACGGGCATGGGAGCGATTATCTTCGGACCGTGGATCACTTCGGTCATGGCTATGATAGTGCTGATTTACCAGGCCGTATTTCTGGCTCATGGCGGCCTCACCACCTTAGGAGCCAATACCTTCTCCCTGGGCATTGCAGGGCCAATAGTCGGATATTTTGTTTATAAATTGGCCATGAAGTCTGGACTGAATCTTTATGTGGCCGTTTTCTTGGCGGCGATGCTCGCCGATTGGGCCACATACATCGTTACGTCCATCCAGCTTGCTCTGGCCTTCCCGGCAGCTTCTGGAGGAGTGCTCGCCTCCTTTGAGGCCTTTGCCGCGGTCTTTGCCATAACTCAGGTTCCCCTGGCCATAGTGGAAGGAGCGGTGACGGCATTGATGTTCAAGTACATCGTGCAGCTTCGCAGCGATGTGCTGCTGAGAATGAAGGTCGTCTCCCCTGGCACGATAGAGAGACTGAAGGAGGCTTCGGCACGAAACTGGAGCTCATAACCTTGGGAATTATTGTCGTCTTCATTGCCGCCTTTGCCTATGTCAGTTCGACTCAGAACCATGAGTGGGGAGGAGCAGACGGTCAGGCAGAAGATGTAATCTCCCAGTTGACGGGAGGCACCTATCAACCATGGTTCAACTCTATTTATACGCCACCCAGCCAAGAGATTGAAAGCCTCCTCTTCGCCTTGCAGGCGGCCATCGGCAGCATGATCATCGGCTACTTCCTGGGCTACTACCGCGCTTTGGCAAAGATGAAAGAAGCCGCAACCGCCACGGAGCAAGAAGGAAAATCGAATGCATGATCTTCTAGATGACTATGCCCAATCGAGCGCTCTGAGAGAGACCAATCCGAGGCTCAAGCTGCTACTCGGCCTGGGAGCCATCCTCTTTTGCGTATCCTCAGTCACACCAATAGCGCCGTTATTCGTGGCTGCTACCATGGGGCTTATAACGACAACCATGGCCAAGATTCCCGGCCGCGTTTACTCCAGACTGCTGCTCATACCCCTCTCCTTTGCTCTGCTCAGCGCCACAGTCGTGGCCTTCATGCACGGCACAGGCAACTCATTATTTGCCGTGGACGTCTTTGGCCTGGACTTGAGCATCCGGGAAGATGGGGCAAACCTGGCCCTGCTCCTGATCGCCAGGACCCTTGGGGGCATGTGCTCACTTTTTTTTATAGCCCTGACAACGCCTATGATTGATATCTTCGCCGTGCAAAAGTCCCTGCGAATTCCTGAATCCGTCATTGAGCTATCGATGATGATTTATAGGTACATCTTCGTCTTTCTGGACCAGGCGGCCATGATCCACAGCGCCCAGATGATGCGACTGGGAGATGCCAGGCTAAAAAATT
>JAPKYD010000113.1:0-2697 GCA_026394475.1 Methanothrix sp. | reverse complement strand
CCTGAGGTCATGGGAGCAGGGCGAGAGGCTTATGGTAGCCATGGACGCCCGGTGTTACGACGGCAAGCTCGATCTCACGGAGCAGACCGGGAGAGCGGAGCCCAGGGCGGTCTTTGCCGTGGTGGCGTACTTGGCTGCAGTCGCGGCCATTGCGGTTTTGACCAGAGACCTACAGATGCTGTGAGGTTGAAGATGACGATTATCATTGAAACCAGAGACCTTGGCTACTCCTATGGAGACGGAACCGTGGCCCTGAAGGGGGTGAGCATCACATTGGAGGAGGGAAAGAAAGTCGCTCTGGTGGGGCCCAATGGAGCGGGAAAATCCACCCTCATGCTTATGTTCAACGGCATCCTGCGCCCGAGCACAGGCGAGATCCTCTTTCGGGGCCGGCCCCTGGGCTACGATTCTGCGGCGCTGCGCAGCATCCGGCGAAAGGTGGGAATGGTCTTCCAGAACTCGGACGACCAGCTCTTCGCACCAACGGTTTACCAAGACGTAGCCTTCGGGCCGTCAAATTTGGGCTACTCCAAGGAGAAGGTCATCAGATACGTGAGCTATGCCTTGGCTTACGTTGGCCTCTCCGGATACGAGCGCCGCCCGCCACACCACCTCAGCGGCGGCGAGAAGAAGAGAGCTGCCATAGCCGGCATCCTGGCCATGGAGCCTGAGGTGATGATCCTGGATGAGCCCACCTCCAACCTCGACCCGGCCAGCTCGGAGGAGATCATGGAGATGCTGGATGAGCTGAACCTGGGCGGAAAGACCATGATCATATCCACGCACGACGTGGACCTGGCCTTTCGCTGGGCCGACGAGGTGATCCTTATGAAGGACGGAGGAGTGCTGCACCGGGGCGGGGGACAGGAGGTATTCGGAGATGCGGAGCTGATCAGAAGGGCCAGGCTGAAGCTTCCCACAGTCGTGGATCTCTACCAGGAGCTGGCGGACAGGGGTCTAGTAAACGGATCGAAGCCGCCTAAGAACATCCTGGAGCTTTGCGGTCTCCTGGAGTCGAAGATCCATGGCAACGCCCGGGGAGAGAAAGCCGGGAAGATTTATGTTTGCAGTGTGGATGGAAAAGACCCTGCCGAGGTCAAAGGTATCATCGACAAGATAAGGGCAGATTATTCGGGAGCCATGGGCTCGAATGCCAAGGTTATGGCGGAGCAGTCCGGGATTCCTCTGGACTTCACCTACGGCGTCATCGACAAGTGCATCCTCAAGGCCCTCATAGGCAAGAGCTCCCTGATAATGACCTCAGGAGGGATGGTGGACCACTCTTTGCAAAGGATCGGCTCTTACGGCCAAGAGTCAGGAGTTCGGATCGAGGCTGTAAAGATATCCCCAGAATATGCTGAGCAGCGAAATGACGGTCAGGTGGAGAACAGAGATGCAAAGGTATTGCCAAGCTGCAAGGCATCATCATGAGACACTGTGTAGTCCTGAATGTTTCTTGGTGTCCCTGAACAATTAAACGGATAAATATGGCCTGCCGCAGCGATGCGGTTTGTACCTATCAGTTGATAAGCATTTAATGATTCTTGGACACCAAGAAACATTCTGGATGTCGGCTATAGATCTCCGTCGCTGAGACCGCCATAGGACTATCTACGAAACACTTTACACCCTTCAATTTGCCCGTTTCAGCATAGGGATTCAGCTCGTATAGTATCTCTTGCGTCCGTCCGATAGCGAAAGCCGGAATTATGACGTTCCCGCCGCGCTCTAACGTATCAAGCACAATTTCTAATAGCCTCTTCCCACGGTCAGCTATATCCTCATGGTCCTTGTCTCCATAGGTTGATTCGAGCACCAGCCAATCTGCATCATCCATTTTTTCAGGATCGCGAAGGAATGGCACACCAGACCGCCCCAGATCGCCGCTGAAAACCAGCTTCTTGTTGCCGAAGGACAGCTCGATCAGTGCAGATCCTAGGATGTGGCCTGCGTCCACAAATCTGACAGAAAAACCGCCAATTTCAGATTTTTTATCATAACCAAGAGGTTTGAACTTTCGCAAGGTCCGATCAACATCCTTTTCCGTGTAAAGCGGAGGGCGTGTTGGGCCGTGCCGCTGATCTGGATGGCGGCTTTCATGATCTGCTGCCTCTTCCATTAGGTGAGCGGAGTCCTTAAGCATGATTTCGCAAAGGTCTTCGGTGGCTGGGGTTGAGTAAACCGTGCCTGTGAAGCCCTCTTTGACCAGCAGTGGTATCCGGCCGCTATGGTCGATATGTGCGTGGGTGAGTAGCAACGCCTTCAGTGAACGCGAGTCATGCCCAAAACCTAGTCGGTTCTGATCCGTCTCACTCCCCTGAAAGAGTCCGGCATCGATACCAATTCTATAATCTCTGTCGTCAAGAACCATGTGCGAGCCTGTAACGCCACCTGCTGCTCCGTGGAACTCCAGCTTCATATGTAGATGAATGGCGTCTTTGTCAAGATGAAACTTCCGGCAAAGCCCTTTATGCAGGAGATTTTCAAGTCAATTTTAAAAACCTTAACTCCGCGATTTAGGGCTTAACTTTGATTTTATTTTGAATTTTTATCCTATTGTAACTCTTTTTAAGGGAAATCTATAAATATATGTATACCCTAATATACCATACATGGACGAATGGGCAAAATCATGGCTTATAGAACAAAGAAAAATGGGAAAGAAAGGACTAGAAATTAAATATATAAGTAACCATC
>JAPKYD010000021.1 GCA_026394475.1 Methanothrix sp. | reverse complement strand
GTGGGTGACCCGTGAATGAACTCCACAAAGCCTTTTCCTTCCAGGTCTCTCAAGATATCGTAGATCCTGGTCCTGGGCACTCCGCTCTTCTCGTGCACCCCTCTGGCCGTAGCCTCTCCCAGACCCACCAGGGCTGCATATGTCTTGGCCTCATATTCCGTGAGCCCCAGCTTCCTTAGGCCATCTACCAATCCGTCTTTCATGATCACTCATTAACTTTGTAACTCAATTAGTTACAACAAAGTTAAATATATTGCTGTCCCACAAGATAACGCAAATTAGCCAGAATAATTGCGGAGCATCTGCCCAATTCTCCAATAATTCCCCAGGATAATCCACAATAGGAGAAGATTAAATGATACGCGAAATCCATGGCTCAAAGCCTGTGTGCGCCTGTGCAAGGGTCTTCTGGCTCACCTTCATATTCGCCCTGCTGTTGGCCTTTCCGCCGCTTTCTGGGGCCATCGAGGCCGGAGCCCCCATCCCACCCGAGAAGTTCTCAGACGACTACTACAAAGTTTACGGCACTCCCAATCTGACCCTCTCCCTGGAGCGATCCAATGTTTATCAAGGAGAGCAGACATCCCTCTTTCTGACTCTGACCAACAAAGGAAGAATAACCTCCTTCCAGGTGAACGAGGAGCCTGGGGCCAACAGAAGAGAGGAGATCCTGGCTGCCGAGCGCGAGCAGGAGCTGGAGAAGCAGAGGACCGTCGCTCAGGACGTCTCCGTGCAGCTGGTGGCAGAGAACGAGAGCGCCATAGATGTGAAGCGCGCCGTGGCCTTCCCTGGCAACATCCGGGAGGGCCAGACCTCTCCAAGGCTGGAGTTTCCCATGGAAGTCTACAAGAATGCCCGCCCTGGGCTCTACCGGCTCTATGCCCTGGTCAACTACACCTATCAGAGGGATGTGGCGGTGAAGGGAGATGAGGATCATCCCGAGAGCCCTGATGTGTTTTACTGGTACGACAGCCTCAGCCAGACGATCCCCCTAACATTGAAGGTGGAGCGTAAGAGCGGTGCGGAGTTTGAGGTGCAGGAGATCAGCCCCATAGGCCTGCAGGCCGGTTCGAAGGACAATGTGATCAAGATCACCATCAAGAACGTGGGCAATGACACGGCTCAAGACCTGGTGGCGAGGCTTCGACCCGAGAGCGGGCTTTATGTGAGCGTTGACGAGTCGCCCATACCCGCCCTGGCGCCAGGGCACGAAGCAGAGCTGGCCTACAAGCTGGACGTCTCCAAGGATGCCGTTCCCGGCAAGAAATACCAGCTCAAGATCCTCTTCGAGTTCTCCGACAGCTATCGGGATGATCTGACCGACACTGAGAACGCCTATCTGACCATAGAATCCCAGAGCTTCAGGCTTATCTGGGCGGTGGTCCTGCTCGTGATAGTCGCAGCAGGAGCCTCGATCGTCATCGTCAAGAGAAGGAGAAAGAGCTGAGGTCTATGGCTGGCAATGGGGATGAACCGGCTGTGTCCGCCCGCGGCCTGAGCAAGAGCTTTGGGCGGCTGCGAGCGCTAAACGATCTCTCTGTGGACATCCCGCGAGGCGTGACCTATTGCTTGCTGGGCCCCAACGGCTCGGGCAAGACCACCTTCATCCGCGCCATTGTGGGGCTGCTCAGCCTGGACGGGGGCGATCTTCGAGTCTTAGGCGAGCCGGTGGCGCGGGTGAAGGAGATCTATTCTCGCATCGGTTATATGACTCAGCACAAGGCGCTCTACCCCGATCTCACGCTTCAGGAGAACATGGAGTTCTTCGCCGGCCTTTATGGCATAGAGCGCAGTGAGAGTTGGCGAAGGATTACGAGGCTTCTGGAGATGGTCAATTTGCAGGAGCACCGAAACCGGCTGGCAGGAGACCTCAGCGGAGGAATGTATCAGAGGCTCTCTTTGGCCTGCACCCTCATCCATGAGCCGGAGCTGCTCTTGTTGGACGAGCCCACTGTTGGCATCGATCCCAGGCTCCGGCAGACCTTCTGGGAGTACTTCGATCTGCTCACCAGGCAGGGAAAGACGGTGCTGATAACCACGCATCTCATGGATGAGGCTGAGAAGTGCAAGATCGTGGGCTATATGCGCTCCGGAAAGATGGCCGCCGTGGGAAGCCCCGAGGAGATCAAGCGCCTTGCCGGGCTTCGGCCGTGCCTGGAACTCTGGCTGAAAGAACTTGAGAAGGATGCGGCCCAGCTTAGGGCGGAGGGCTACGAGCTGCAGATCTGCAAAGGAGTGGTGCAGCTTCGCCTGGAGAGCCCCGAGCAGATCAAACGGGTGCTGGCGGAGGTCACCCCTCTGGACATGAGGCTGAAGGAGCCCACTTTGGAAGAAGCATTCCTCCGGCTCTCGGAGGCATCATGAGGCTGCTGGACTTATCCAGGGTAAGCGTTGTGGCCCTGCGGGTGGTGCGCCAGCTGAAGAGGGATAGGCGGACCATTGGCCTCATCACCTTCGCCCCCATCCTTCTCATGATCCTTTTCGGCTACGCCCTCTCGGGAGAGATGAGCGGCGTCTCACTGGGATTGGTGGACTATGGAGGGCATGCAGTCCTGAAGTCTCACCTGGAGGGGATCAAGGACTTCAATATTCTCTACCTGGGATCAGAATCGGATGCTGAAAAGCAAGTCTATGAAGGCAGGCTCAATGGAGCGGTAATCCTGCGGCCAGGCGAGGTCCGGGTGCTCCTGGACGCCACCAGCCTGCAGATCTCAAACGCCATCCAGGCGGCAGTAGAAGCAGGAGCAAGCGGGGAGAGGGCGAGCTTCCAAAAAGGACCTGAGAACATCGTGGTCATGCGCTACATCTTTGGCTACGACCTGGAGATGATGGACACGGTGGGCCCCGCCATTCTCGGCCTGGTGGTCTTCTTTTTCACCTTCATCAACGCCGCCATATCCTTCATCAGAGAACGATCGCAGGGAACTCTGGAGAAGTTCATGGTCTCGCCCTTGAGCAGAGTGGAGATGGTATCCGGCTACGTCCTGGGTTTTTCCCTCTTCACTCTCCTCCAATCGACCACCACTCTGCTGGTGGTCACTATCGGCTTCGGAGTTCCCATGCGCGGCAATCCGCTCACTGCCCTGGCGGTCGTCCTTCTTCTGGGGGCTGGCGCGCTGGTCCTGGGCTCCTTCTTCTCCAACTTCGCCCGGAGCGAGTTTCAGGTGGTGCAGTTTATACCCTTGATCATAACGCCGCAGATCGTCCTCTGCGGGGTGTGGTGGCCGCTGCAGTCCGTTCCGGAGTTCATCCGGCCTATTTCCTACATTCTTCCCCTTACCTATGCCAGCGATGCCCTGCGAGCGGTGATGCTCAAGGGGGCATCCATCACCGATATTCTCTACCCGGACCTCCTGGCGTTAAGCACATTCTTCCTCTTCTTCTTCGTCGCCGCCACACTCATGCTGAGGCGGGAGGTGGCCTAGATCGGTATCCTGGCACAATACCGATTTCAAGAAAAAAGAACGGCTAGGTCAGCTTGCTCTTAACCTTGGCGTAGAACCCGTCGCGTCCCACCTTCACGAACCTGGCGGGCGTCTCTGCCTTGCTTATGACCACAGTATCGTTGACCGATATGGTGGTCGTGCTCTGGCCGTCCACCACCACCAGCGCCTCTTTCATGGGCAGCTTGAGCTTGACCTCGATGACGCTTCCGCCTGGAATCACCCAGGGGCGACTGGAGAGCTTGAAGGGGGCCATGGGCACGAGAACGATGGCGTCCACTCTTGGATCGACGATGGGTCCGCCAGCGGACATGGCATAGGCCGTGGAGCCTGTGGAGGTGGCGATTATAACCCCATCGGCGCGGAAATCCTCCATGAGCGAGCCGTCCACCATGATCTCGAACTCTATCATCTTGGCCGGGCTGGCGGTCAGGAGGGCCACTTCATTGGTAGCGGGAGGCAGGCTCTTTTCGTTCAAGACCACTTTCAACCGGGAGCGCAGATCCACCTCGAAGCCCGAGAGAAGATGCTCCAAAGTCGCTATGGCATCTTTTGGCTCGACGTCCACCAGAAATCCCAGCGTTCCCATATTTATGCCTAAAATAGGCATCGGGTCAGCCATCTTGTGAATGGTGCGAAGAATGGTCCCGTCCCCTCCCACCGAGACCATGAAGTCCACCTTGGTCGCCTCCATCTCCTCTACTGAAGTTCCCCTCCAGCTTATCTGCGAAGCGATATCCTGGTCCACGAAGATCTCTACAGACTCTGCGTCGGCCTTGAGGCGGTCTACGAGGGTCTTTACCAGCCGCACCGATTCGGGCTCATGCCGGGAGACGAAGCCGATCTTAATGGCTACCACCGCCGATGAGCTGCAGCAGATCGTTATGTCGCAGGCGGTTTGATCCTATCAGATCCGTCCTCTGCCACATATTCCCGTCCAGGTGAAGCTCTCTAGCTTCTGCATCCGTGATGATGCCGCCCGCTTCCTCCAGGATGAGCTTTCCTGCCGCCACATCCACCACGCGCAGCATGCCCCGCAGGTCCACGAAGGCATCCAGCTTGCCGGAGGCCACCAGGACCATCTCCAGGGATGTGCTCCCCAGGGTACGAATCCGCCGCACCTTGTCTCCTATGCCCACCATCCTTGCGGTATGGGGCCTCAGAGTGTAGGCGGAGATGCTGAAGTCCTTCAGATCTGAGGTCTTGGAGACACATAGGCACAAACCGGGATCGAACCAGGCACCCCTTCCCGCCTCCGCATAATACTTGCTCCCTGAAGCGAGGTCGCAGACGTAGCCGAAGTGACAGTCGTCCTTGGAGATGTAAATGGAGACGGAGTAGAAGGGGATCCCCTTGATGGCGTTGAAGGTCCCGTCCAGGGGATCAAGGTGAAGGAAATAATCGGGCTTCTCGCCGATCAAGACCTCTCCGATCTCCTCGCTGAGAACTTTGAAGCCCAGCCCCGAGGCCCGCAGCTGGGCCAGGACGGCATCCTCCGCCGCGCGATCGATGCTCTTCGTGGGAGTGCCGTCTGCGCCCATCGTCACTATCAGACCGCCCTCCGCGGTGCCCACCATCTCCCGGATGGCCGAGGCCACGGCCTTGGCGATGGTGTCGCAGAGCCTTTTCAGGTCGCTGCATCTCGAGGAAAGTCGCTCGCTCATCTCCTTAAAATGGGTGGGCCCCACTATAAAAGTTTCTCACTCTCTCCTGCAGCAGGCTAAGCGATAAGATCTAATACGACAAGAAGATAGTGAATGGGCAGGGCCCGTGGTCTAGCTGGTTATGACATCGCCCTTACACGGCGGGGATCACGCGTTCGAATCGCGTCGGGCCCATCCGCGAAGAAATTTTTTTTGGTCTTTTCAGATCAGGAGCATGATGAGGATCCCTGTGAGCATCATGGGCAGGAAGATGGCTGCAATCTTATTGCCAAACTCAACAGTGCCGAGGACATAGGCTATGACCAGCTTGACCAGAGTATTGGTCATGGCCGCCAGGATGATGGATGTCACGGCCACGCCCGGATCCAGGGTCGATTGAGCCAAGGTGGCCATGGAGAGGGTTATGGCATCGACATCAGCCAGCCCGGCGATGAGGCTCGCGGCATAGGCTCCTGCATTTCCGAAGTAAAGGTTGGCCAGCTTCGTGGTTAGCAGTACAACGGCAAAGAAGGCCCCGAACTTCAGGGCGGGGATGATGCGGAAGGGGTCCTTCACTTTCACATCTTTGCTCACAGGCTGGCTCTTCCTCGTCAGCAGAAAGGCAAGGCATGCGCCCACCACGGCCATCATCAAGAGGGGGGGCAGAAGGGAGAGGAACAACTCTCTGTTCACCACCAGCACTATGAACAGGATCCTGGGAAACATGGTGCAGCTCGCGATGGCTGTGGCGAAGACGGCAGAGGATATGATTGCTCTGTTCTCCTTTGCCTCCGAGGCCATGGCGGTGGCCACGGCAGTGCTCGACACCAGCCCCCCCAGGATTCCCGTCAAGATCAGACCGCGCTCCGCGCCGAGGATGCGGATCAGGACGTAACCGGCATAGCCGATGAGGCTGACCAGTACGATGAAGAGCCAGATCTGCCGGGGATTGAGGACACCCCAGGGGTCCGGCGGGGTATCAGGAAGAAGGGGATAGATCACCAGGGCGATTATCCCCATCTTGAGAGTGTCCAGCAGGTCTGCCTCACTCAGGGCCTCGACATAGCGGTGAGTGATGGACCTCGTAGCCAGGATCCAGGTGGTGAGGATGGCCAGGGCCACAGACAGAAGCATGCTTTCCTGATAACTGGCGAGCATTCCCAGGGTGAAGGTCACCACGGCGGCCACGGCAGCCGTAAAATCAATCCTGCCCAGGGTGCTGACCGAGGCCGCATAGCCTATGCCCGCCAGGATGGTGAAAGCAGCAAAAGCTGCTATGGCGAAGCCTGGGCCGTAATGGTTGGCCAGGGTTGCGGACAGGGCACCCAAGAGGGCGATCAAAGTGAAGGTGCGCAGGCCCGCCACACCCCGCACCTTCTCCTCTGCAAGTCTTCGTTGGCGCTCTGTCCCGATGAGCGCGCCGATAAGCAGGGCTATGATAAAGGGGTATGTTTCGGCAAAGTTCATTGCTCCTTTCAGCCATCTCTGAGTTAATAATTTTTGCTAGCCAACATTTTTAAAACGGCGAGCTTTGAGAGGAAGGATGAACGAAGAGAAGGTCAATGCCTGCATTGCGATCCTGGAGGATCTTTACGGGGTACCTCAGGAGGAGGAGAGGGATCCAGTGGACCTCCTGGTCATGACCATCTTATCTCAGAACACCAGCGATGCCAACAGCCTGCGGGCCTTTGCCAGCCTGAGATCAGCATACTCCGACTATGAGGAGATGCTGGCCGCGAAAGAAGAGGAGATAGCCGAGAAGATCCGGGCAGGAGGCCTGGCCAAGATAAAGGCCCGACGAATCAGGGGCGCGCTCTTGAAGATCCGGCAGGATGCGGGCGCGATCGATCTTGGCTCTTTGGCCGGGATGGACAAAAAGAAGGCCATGGAGTATCTGCTATCTTTTCCAGGCATCGGCCCAAAGACCGCTTCCGTGGTTCTCCTCTTCTCCTTTGGCCTCCCGGTCATGCCCGTGGACACGCATGTCTTTCGCGTTTCCAGGCGTCTTGGCCTGGTGCCGGAGAGAGCGGGCCTGGAAAAGGCCCAGCAGATTCTGGAGAAGACCGTCCCAGCGGATAAGTATCTCTCGTTGCATCTGAACTTGATAAGACACGGAAGGCTCATTTGCCGGGCGCGAAATCCCCGCCATGTGGAGTGCACGCTGCGATCCCTATGCGACTGCTATTTGCGGGCACAAGGCTTAAATGATAGTAACAACCACCGCCATTCCGCGCTCCGGTAGTGTAGCTCGGCCAATCATGAAGGACTCTCACTCCTTCGACTTGGGTTCAAATCCCAACCGGAGCATATAATTACTGAGCAATATTATGGTCATTTCAGCTCGCCAAACAGGAATGACTTAGAGCTGACCCATGCCAAATGCATCGCTTGGTTCTGTGAGATTATTGGCAATCCATGAAATAATTTTGGAGGGAAACTCTCAAATATCAGTATTATTCATGATGGTTCTAGGCGAGGGAAGCATAATTCGATCCAGTTTTGCACAACTGTAATCCCTTCGCCCATATCTCTTGAGATCTATTCGCTAACGTTTCACGTCTCGGAGATTCAAATAACAAAAACTTTTTAATCATTAACTTTATTAAATGTCTTTGAGGTCAAAGCATGGATATCTCTCATTTGGTGAGGCCTAAGCCTCCCCCTTTTGGAGATGAGCTGATCGCCAGGGCAGCTAGATCCTGGAATCCTGAGTTCCCTGGCCGAGCTGAGCTTCCCCGCAAATACGCGAAGATTTGCTGGGCGACCATGGTCCTGGCCACATCCCAACAGAGAGCTCCCAAGGAGATGTTGTCCGAGGTGTGTCGGACCAAAGGTATAGATGAGTCAGAGGTTTTCGAGGCGCTGGAGGCGCTGGCTCATAGGATCGAAGAGACAGATTATGCCTTCAAGGGCAAATCCGGGATGCGAGCGACCCTGAGCTCAAGGACGAAGAGCTTCTTTGAGCGGTTGCGGTGACGCTGAAGGACGCCGACCAAAGAACTGCGCTTCTCGATCTGGCAAGCATGCCTATCTTGCGGATTACTGCAGGGGCCTTCCAGCTACGGTACGAATTATTCATAAATATCTATTACTATTAGAACTATGAGATATTTGCAGTAGGAACATGAAAGGAAATATATTTAGAATTGTATCAAGAACGAAGAAAGCTATTACCATTATAGCGCCTCTGGGAACAGCAATTCTCTTTATAAGGAGAGAGTCATGATTAATACTGATCTAAGCATGGAATTAACACTGGTTCAAAGAGACATCTTGACCACGTTGATAAACATTTACCGTACAGAAAACCGTGCCGTCAAAGGCGAGGAGATCGCAGAGCTCACCGATCGCCATCCTGGTACCATAAGGAACCAGATGCAATCTCTGAAGGCTTTGAACCTAGTGGAGGGCATACCTGGACCCAAAGGAGGCTACAAGGCTACGATCTCCGCTTATGAGGCTCTCAACCTCGATGCTACCGGCGACGTAGTGACGCCCATTATGAAGAACGGAATCGTGGTCGATGGGATCACTGCCAGCGAAATTGTCTTTGACAAGGTCATGAAATCCCACGAGTGTAGTGGATCGGTGCGTGTAATAGGCAACATCAAAGGTTTCAACGTGGGCGATGAGATCCGGATCGGACCTACACCGATGAACAAGCTTTACATTCGCGGAAATATCACAGGGAAGGATATCACTATGTCCCAGCTTATCTTCGATGTAACGGAGATAATCTCAGTGCCTAGGATTCCTGTCAAAGAGGTGGGGCGGCGTGCCGTTCGTATCGATGCCAATGCTACAATCCAAGAGGCAGCTAGGATACTTATACGCAACGGAGTTCGTGAGGCGCTTGTTAATGAAAGCTCTCCCGGGCTGGTCAGCATGATCGACATAGCTAGGGCCATAGCAGATGGTCGGACTGACCTGAAGGTCAGTGAGATTTCAAGCCACAGCTTCTTGACTGTCGACTCAAAGGAACCCATCTCCGAGGCCGTGAATATTCTGGGAAGAAATGACTTAAGCCAGCTCGTAGTTTCGGACTCCGGAGTACTGTGGGGCATAATCACCCCGGCTGATCTGGTCCGGGTCCTAAAACCTCATCACGGGCTTCAGGGCATCAGCTTGCACTAGTGGCCCTTTTTTGCCTCTTCTCGCAGCCTTCGGGCTGTAGGGCAAGCCCCTGAACACGGGTCCGAGGGAGGAGAGTTCTGCTCCCCCTACCCGGCCGTGCTACAGCGACCACGCAGGTAGCACGCGGAGGTCAGCTGCATTTAAACGGCAAGGCAATAGCCGCCTTTTGCAGCCCTTGCATGAGGTGCGCAGAGGTGTGGTCACCCCGCTGCTCTCAATATGGGAAGATAAGATATTCTTGACATCTTACTTGTATGAAGCTAAGGATCATGGTGATCAGTGTCGATCAACGAATCAGATCGAGGACTGATATCTTTTTATCTCTTGGGAGTAATAGTAGTATGGAGGATACCATGCCCGATAGCAATTTGGCAGAAGGTGTGAGGCAGTTTACCGTAAAGATGAACCTGGGTGCTTATAAGGAGGCGGCCAGGATCAAGTCTGACTTCGGCCTTCCCAGTGAGATGCTTCAGGATGCAGTGAGGCAGGCCTATGAGGCCAACATGAAGAAAGGTGACTTTTCCCTGGCAGCCGATCTGGCCAAGCAGTACGATCTTCCCGCCGATCTCCGGAATGAGGCTGCTCTGCGATCCTTCCATAGAAAGATCGACAGCGAATTCTTCCGGGCTGCGGCGGACTATGCCAAGGAGTTCGGCCTGCCCGAGCAAACGATCCGAGAAGCCGCCATTCAGGCCTTCAACAAGAGCATGAGCTTCGGCCTGGTCAAGAACGCCGCTGAAATAGCCGAGGATTTCGAACTTCCCCTGAAGATGAAACAGGATGCGGCTATGAAGTCCTTTGAGCAGCACATGCAGGCCGGGCTCTACCGCAAGGCCCTGAAGATCGCTCGGAAGTACAATCTTCCAGAAGAGCTGGTCCAGGAAGCAGAGAAGAAGATATCTTAAAGCTCCAAGTCAAGAAAGAGAGCATGCTAGAAGTAGTGCTCACCATCGGAGGCTCGGACTCAGGGGGAGGAGCCGGAATCCAGGCCGACCTCAAGACCTTCTCCATCCTGGGGCTGCACGGCACATCCGCCCTTACGGCAGTGACTGCCCAAAATACGCTTGGCGTGCAGAAGGTCTTTGGCCTTGAGCCTGAAGCGGTCGCAGCGCAGCTCAGGTCCATAACGGATGATTTTTCCGTGGCCTTCGCCAAGACGGGCATGCTCTTCTCGCCAGAGATTGTAGTAGTAGTTGCAGGGCACCTTCGGGATACAAGGATTCCCTTCGTCTTGGACCCGGTGATCGAGGCCGAGGCCGGCGGCCGGCTGCTTCGGCCTGAGGCTGTGCAGGCTGTGAAGGAGCACCTCATCCCCCTGGCCAAGGTGGTGACCCCCAACATCTTCGAGGCCGAGGCCCTGACCGGCATCCCTGTGCAAGATACCGCCAGTGCCGATCTTGCTGCCCAAAAGATCATCTCCTTCGGAGCGGAAGCGGTCATCGTCAAGGGAGGGCACCTGGACTGCACCGATCTGCTGAGGCATGGTGGAGAGGTTCATCTTTTGCCCGGAAAAAGGATTGGCGGCGGCAACCACGGTGTGGGATGCACCTTTTCTGCGGCTTTGACCTCATATCTTGCCCAAGGCTGCCCTCTGCGAGAGGCGGCCCTCAAGGCCAAGAAGTTCGCGGCTTTGGCCGTCGCCCACAGCATGAATGTGGGCCGCGGAGCAGGGCCGGTGAACCAGGCAGCAGCCCTTCAAAAGGAGGCGGACAGGTTCAGGGTTTTATGCGATGTGCAGAGCGCTGTGGACCTTCTCCTGGATGAGCCGAAGATCCTTGGGCTGATTCCAGAGGTGGGATCAAACCTGGGCATGGCCATCGCAGGAGCGCTATCCAGGGAGGATGTGGCCGCAGTGGAGGGCAGGCTGGTCCGGGCAGGAAGAAAGGTGCATCCATCTGGTTGTGTAAAGTTTGGGGCCAGCAGCCACATCGCCAGGATCATCCTGGCTGCCATGAGCTTTGACCCCCGGGCTAGGGCGGCCATGAACCTGAGCCTGAAGGCTCTGCCGGCCTGCGAGGCTCTGGGCCTGAAGACGGCGCAATTTGACCGGCAAGAGGAGCCTTCCGGCATGGCCACCATGCGCTGGGGAACGCTGCGAGCCATAGAAGAGGCAGGCCGCCTGCCGGATGTGATCTGGGATAAAGGCGCTCCTGGCAAGGAGCCCATGCTCAGGCTGCTGGGAACGAGCAGCACAGAGGTAGCCCGCAAGGCCCTAAGGCTCGCCAGACTCCTGGGGGACGGGAAGATATAAATTGGTGGCTGAAGGAAGCACAAAGGATCGCTCTATCTGGAGTGTTGATTATGGGATGCGTAAAACCTAGTTATATTAAGAATTTCGCGATGGATCTGCTGAGGACTTACGAGAGCTCTTTTAGCCCGGACTTCGAGCAGAACAAGCTGAAGGTATCTGAGTACACGGACATCAAGAATAAGACCATTCGCAACCGCGTGGCAGGCTACATAACTCGCGTGCTGAGACAGAAGAGCACTCGCAGGGGAGAGGTCGAGGTTGATGTTTAAAGGCGTGTTTCCCGCGATAATCACGCCATTCAAAGAAGACTTGAGCCTGGATGAGGAGGGACTAAAGAGGAACATCGAGTACCTGAGCAAAACGGGCATCGCAGGAATTGTTCCCTGCGGAACCACGGGGGAGTCCGCCACCCTGACCTTCGAGGAACATAAGAGGGTGGTGGAGATTGCTGTGGATTGCTCGAAAGTGCCGGTCATAGCAGGTACGGGCTCAAATAACACCCGAGAGGCTTTGGAGCTGACGTGTCATGCGGCAGACGCTGGAGCGGACGCTGCTCTATTGATCACGCCTTACTACAACAAGCCCAACGATCGCGGCATGTTTGAGCATTTCAAGACCATAGCCGAGAAGTGCAACATCCCCATAGTACTCTACAACGTTCCCAAGAGGACTGGAATCGACCTCAAGCCGGAAATGGTCGCAAAACTGTCCAAAGTAAAGAACATCGTGGCCATAAAGGAGGCCAGCGGAAGCCCTTCCCAGGTCTCTCAGATCATCGAGCAGACCAGAGGTAGCGGCTTTTCCGTTCTATCGGGAGACGATGACTTAACCTTGCCCATCATGGTTCTGGGGGCCACAGGCGTGGTCTCTGTGGTGGCCAACGTAGCTCCCAAGAGGACGGTGGCCATGGTGGAGGCCATGGCCAAAGGCGACCTGGAGAAGGCAAGATCGCTGCACTACGAGCTCGCTCCCCTGGTCAGGGCCATGTTCCTGGAGACCAACCCCATCCCCGTCAAGACCGCCCAAAGGTTCTTGGATATGGCAGCTGGCCCCCTGCGGCTTCCCCTGGCGGCCATGGCTCCAGAGAAGGAGAAGATACTGAAAGAAATTCTCGACAGGCTGGGCGAAAGAGCATGAAGAGCATGACCAAGGTTGCCGTAACCGGTGCCCTGGGGCGCATGGGCACCCTGGTCATACAGGAGCTGGCCAAGGCCGGTGACATGCAGCTCGTGGCGGGCTTCGACGCTGCCGGGGCGGGCAGGCCGCTGCCAGGTGGCGTGACTGTATCCGATGCCTCAAAGCTAAAGGAGGTCCTCGCCTCGACCAAACCGAATGTGCTCATCGATTTTACTGTAGCTGCGGCTGCGGTCGAGAACGTATGCACTGCAGCCGAGATGGGAGTGAACCTAGTAGTAGGAACCACAGGCTTCTCTGGGGATCAGATCTCCAGGATGAGATCGGCCATCGACGGAAAGGTGGCGGCGGTGATATCCCCCAACTTCAGCGTGGGAGTAAACCTGTTCTGGAAGCTCATAGCCGTCGCCGCAGAAGCCCTGCAGGACTATGACATCGAGGTCATCGAGGCCCATCATAATCAAAAGAAAGATGCTCCCAGTGGCACGGCCCTAGCTACGGTTGAGGTGATCAAGAAGGTCCTGGGTGACGCAGAGGTCGTTTACGGCCGTGAAGGGATAAGGCTTCGAGGCAGAGAGATCGGGGTGCATGCCATCCGGGCGGGGGACATCGTGGGCGATCATACCGTGCTCTTTGCTGGACCTGGCGAGCGGCTGGAGATCAAGCATCAGGCGCACAGCCGTACAGCCTTTGCCTCTGGCGCAGTGCGGGCGGCCCGATGGGTGGTCGATAAAGAGCCCGGAATCTACAGCATGGCGGATGTCTTGAGATCTCGATGAACAGGCTGGAAGAAGGATGCTACGCGCTCCTCATCGAAGGGAAGAGGCTGGAGCCGGTATCCCTGGAGAGAAACCAGGTGGGCTTTTGCGAGCAGTGCCAATCGGACCTGGAGAGCCTGGCTTACCATCGCACCGAATCCGGGTGGCTCGTCTCTGCTCGCTGCAAGGAAGACCATCTCATCCTAATGCGCTATGACCTGCAGTGGAACTGGCTGGGCGACCTGGAGCTGCAGATGGCTGTGAAAGATGAGAGCATTTCCTCCCTTCCCAGAGAAAAATTGGAGGCGGTCTTCACGTCCGCCGAGATCAGGGACATGCTGGCCTGCGAGCAAAATCAGCCCTACATCCGCCAGAACCTCTATCGGGCCAGGGCCAAGTATGAGAAGTTCGAGAAGCTGTTTGGGATAAAGATAAAGATTTGAGATATTGCAGAAGGACACCTATTCATATAATTTTATATATTTTTATGATAATGCTTCTCGGAATAAAAGGTAGTGTCTCTACTTTTCTGTAAAATAGTAGTAGTATATCTGTGAGAAGCTCAGTTTGGTTCAGTTAGATCGGCATCAAACTGATCACCAAATGGATATAATATTAGCCCTTTATCCAATCTAGGATTGCGTATCTAGGAGGATACAAGGCTATGGAACAAGAGGACCTAATAAGAGATTATCTTGTCGATCAAGAGAAAATGTAATTTGAATCCTTTTGAGAATTAGAATATGGTATTATGAAAAAAATAATTATAAAGTTAATTATAAAATCAAATTGCGTGCGGCCACCCCGCCCTAAAGGACGG
>JAPKYD010000103.1 GCA_026394475.1 Methanothrix sp. | reverse complement strand
AGATTCGAACCGGGGACATCGCGGTGACTGCGCGCAGCACCTTTGCGGTGCGAGACATACTACAGCCGCGCACTCTACCAGGCTGAGTTAAGGCGGGCCTCTCGCTACCAGGTTATTCCTAATACTTAGACCTTTCGAGCCTAAGGCTCGCAAAACTCCTTTATGCCATGCCAGTTCCAGGGCAAAATGCGCATTTGATCAGGGCGACAGGAAATTATTTGAGTTTATCTCTTGGTGATTCGATGCTCATAGGCATAATGTCCGGTGCTCACGACAGCATTCAGGGAGTCAGGGATGCTCTGAAGGCGTTCTCTCAAAAGGGCGTGAAGATGGTGCTCTTTGCCGGAGACATGATCGGCTCCGGCAATTGTGCGGCATGGCAGTCAAGCTGGTCTTCGGCAACAACGATGGCGACCGCATTGGGCTGCAGCGGGACTTTGCCCGCGTGGGGGGCGAATACCTGGGCGACTTTGGAGAGGTGGATGCGGACGGCCTGCGCATTGCGCTTATGCACGGCACTGAGGAGCCGCTGGTAAAAGCGGTAGTGGCCTCCCAGCTCTATGACGTCGTGGTCAGGGGCCACGACCACCGAGCCGAGGTGACCCGCCACGGCAAGACCTTGCTGATCAATCCCGGCGAGATCTGGGGCCACTTAACCGGCCGACGCAGTGTGGCCGTCCTGGAGACCTCAAACCTGAAGGTGGAGACGATCGAGCTGGGAAGGGTCAAGACCTTCCGGGAGACCCTGTTGGAATGACTGAAGGAATCTTCATTGAGCCACTGGGCCGCTACCTGCTGGTGGAGCGATCCGGGAACAAAGTAGTTCGAATCTGCTTCTCATTCGATCCGCCTGCAGAGCCTTCGGAGCTGGCAGGAGCTATCGCGGACTTTCTGCTGGGCCGTACGCCCTGCCCTGAGGTCGAGATGGATTCGGCAGGCTGGACGGAGTTTCAGAAGAGAATCTTCGCCGTGGTGCGGGAAATACCCCGCGGCCAGACCAGGACTTACGGGGAGGTGGCAGCCCTGGCGGGCAGGCCGGGGGCCTCGCGGGCGGTGGGAAGAGCGATGGCGTCCAACCCTTTTGTCGTTATCGTGCCCTGTCATCGTGTGGTTGCCAAGCATGGCCTTGGTGGATTCAGGGGAGGCCCGGATCTTAAGGAGAAGCTTCTGGCTCTGGAGAGCGCGAAATCTTGATCTTATTGGCGTACTCGTGCGCCAGCCGACAAGGCTCGGGCAGCTTTTGGCCCTTCAGGTAGCGACGCGTAACCTCTAGGGCAGAATCAACCGAGATCCTGTGTCCCGGAGCCACCACAATCGGCCTGCAGCCCTTCCTGGACAGGAGCCCATAGCCCACGGTCTTTTCTCTGTAAATCAGAGGCTCGGCCTCGCCCACATTTTCAGGTTTTTTGAAACTTCCACAGAGAACATCCTTGCTGATGCCGATGGTGGGCACCCCAAGGATGATGCCCACGTAACAGGCCAGCCCGGCCATCCTGGGGTGGTTTACCCCGCAGCCATCGACAAAGAGAAGCATAGGCTTAGGATCAAGGTCTCGCACGGCTTTTGTGGCCGGAGCCCCTTCCCGGAAGCAGAGAAACCCAGGAACATAAGGCAGGGCAGCCCTCATGATATGGCTGGCCGTGCAAAGGACCCGAAAAGATGGGCTTAGCACCACGGCTCCGGATATGACCAGCTCTCCGGAAAAGGCCTGATCCACGCCTGCCACTGCCTCTTCAGAGAACTGGTCCTGCAGCACCACCCGGGAGGCTATTCGCCTTTGCATCTCAACCAGGCGTTTTTCCAGATCGGGATCTAACGAGTTCATCCTCGGGATTTTTCAGGATGGGAGGGGTTTGCGTGGGAGAGGTTTATGGTCAGCTCGCCGATATTCATAATGTAGTCGAGCATGCGCTCCAGGCTGCCCGCCAGGACCAGCCGGACCAGCAACTCAGACTTATCTTTTGTGTCAGAGGAGTTGGCCATCCCCTGGGCACGTCTCTGAATTTCGCTTATCTTATCGATAAGCTCATTGGCTTTATTGGAGTTGGTCTGCAGCAGACAGGATAGCGAGTCGTCTATGAGGCCGCACAGCAGGGATTCTATGCTGGAAAGCTCCTCTTTCAGCTCCTCTGGCAGGGGGCTGCTGCACTTGCTGGCGATCTCTGCAATCTTATGGGCATGGTCCGCGATTCTCTCCAGATTTGATGCCGCCTGCATGTAGTTATAGGTCGTGATAGGGTTAAGGGTCTCCTGCCTCACCGAGCCGGATCTCAGGACCTCAGTGAACTGGCGAGCGATGAGAAGGTTGAGCCTGTCCACATCATTGTCCCTCTGGATCACGTCCATGGCCAGCTCTTTGTTGTCGCTTTGCAGGGCAGACAGGGAGTCCTGAATCATGGATTTCACCACTGTCCTTATGCGTTTCAGTGCCTTCTCCGCCTGAAGCTCCTCGTAGCTGAGCAGATCCTGGATGACCACCTTGTTTATGGTCTCCTCCAGGATCTCCGGCCCAATGAGTTTGTTCACAATCTGGTGCAGATCCTTCTTCTGGGCCATAGACATATGACCGGAGAATACCTCGATGGTCCGGTATCCTCCCACATAGCATCCTATTATGTCCCTTACCAGATGCTCTCCTGACTTGTCTCCGATGTCCAGCCTCGTCCGCAGATCTCTTTCGGAGCGGTCTGTGGACAGCGTCAAAGCTCCGTTATCGCCTTGATGGATGTAAATTATCGAGCCAGCCTGTACCCCATTCTTCGTCGCCCAGTTCTTGGGCAGGGAGACTATAAAAGTTGACTTGCCGGTCCTCTGAACTTTTCTCGTGTCCATAAATACCCTAGTTGAGATGTTCCCTTTTTGCTTCCACCATGTAGACGACGGTCTCGCAGATGTTGCAGATATGATCTCCGATCCTTTCCAGATGTCGGTTCACCATGAGCAGAGATGTGCCCTGGTTTATCACCTCTGGCCTCTCAATTATTATCTTCAACAGCTTATCTCTTGCTTTTACATAAAGCCCATCTATCTCGTAGTCCCACTTGGTGACCTGCCTGGCCAGATCAGCATCGCCCCTCATCAGTGCATCCATGGCCTGGGTGAGCATATTTCGGTCGATCTCCCCCATACGGGGTATGTACTCCAGCTTGGTTATCGGGATCTTATCTTTCGATTGTGCCGTTACTCTGGCCACGTCCACCGCCAGATCGCCTATCCTCTCCAGGTCTATGCCAATCTTCAGGACGCCTATGATTCTTCTCAGGTCTTTTGCCATGGGCTGCTGCAGGGCCAGCAGCTCCATACACAGGTTTTCGATCTTCTGGCTCTGGTCGTCCACCTTCTCATCCTGCTTTATTACCTCTCTGGCCAGTTCCACATTTGAATCACACAAGGCAATCACTGAATTGTCGATGGCAGAGTTAACCTGATTCGCCAGGTCCTCTGTCAGATCCTTCAGCTCATGCAGCTCTCTGCGGTATCTCTCCCTGTACGGGCTCATCATCCTCCCCCTTCATAAACCTCTCACCCGAACCTTCCCGTAATATAATCCTCAGTGCTCTTCATTCTTGGCATCTCAAAGATGCGCTTCGTCGCTCCTACCTCTATCAGCTCTCCCATCAAGAAGAACGCGGTGCATTCCGAGACCCTGGCTGCCTGCTGCATGTTGTGGGTGACTATCACCTGAGTGTAGTTGTCCTTCAGGGTCTCCATGAGGCTCTCGATCTTGCTCGTGGATATAGGATCGAGGGCGCTGCAGGGCTCGTCAAATAAAATGACATCCGGCCTCATGGCCAGGGTCCTGGCTATGCAGAGCCTCTGCTGCTGGCCGCCGGAGAGGCCCAAAGCGGGCTGGTCCAGCCTCTCGCTGACCTCCACCCAGAGGGCGGCATCCTTCAGGCTGCGCTCCACTATCCGGTCGATATTTTTCAGCCCGTGGATCCTCGGACCGTAGGCGACGTTGTCGTGGATGGACATGGGGAAAGGATTGGGCTTTTGAAAGACCATGCCTATACGCTTGCGCAGTTCCACCACGTCAACGTCCTTTCCATAAATATTAATATCATCATAAAGGACTTCGCCGTCAATCCTGATCTTGTCCACGAGATCGTTCATCCTGTTCAGGCAGCGTATGAATGTAGACTTGCCGCAGCCAGACGGGCCGATGAGCGCGGTTATTTTCTTTTCAGGAATTTCCAGGGAGATGTCCTTGAGGGCTTGCTTTTCCCCATACCAGAGGTTCAGATTCTTGGAGATGATCTTAGAGGTCACCACAGATCCCTTGAGACGAGAAGCGGCTATATAGAGCTTTCTATATAGACTATATATGTGCTGCGCTGCATATAATTGAGACCTGCGATCATGCGAATCTTTTATATAGAACTTCAAACTGGTAATAGGAAAAAAGTCGGGGAGGACTTGATTTGGCAGGTTTAGGCGGCGTGCCAATAATAATACTAAAAGAAGGAAGCAAACGAGAGACCGGAAAGGATGTGCAGCATAAGAACATCTTGGCGGCTAAGGCGGTAGCCGAGGCCGTCCGGACCACCCTTGGACCAAAGGGAATGGACAAGATGCTCATCGACGGCAGCGGAGATGCTACTATTACCAATGACGGCGCCACCATCCTCAGAGAGATGGATATCGAGCACCCCGTGGCCAAGATGATCGTAGAGGTGGCCAAGGCTCAGGATGACGAGATCGGAGACGGCACCACCACGGCGGTGATCATCGCCGGCAAGCTGCTGGAGAAGGCCGAGGCCCTCATCGATCTGGATGTCCACCCCACGGTCATCGTTCTGGGATACAAGCAGGCTCAGGTCAGGGCCCAGGAGATACTGCAGGAGATGGCCATAGACGTCTCCGGTGATCAGAAGACGCTTCTGAAGATCGCCCAGACCGCCATGATAGGAAAAGGCATCGAGATCGCCATGGAAACGCTGGCCCAGATCTCCGTGGACGCGGCCTTGGCTGTGGCAGGCTCGCAAGGCAAGGACATTGAAGAGAATATCAAGATCGTGAAGATCCCGGGCGGAAGAATTGAGGATTCAGTCATAAACTATGGCATAGTGGTGGAGAAGGAGCGGACGAACCCGGAGATGCCCAAAAAAGTCGAGAACGCCAGGATCATGCTTCTGGAGGGCACCCTGGAGCTGAAGAAGCTGGACACGGATGCCAAGATCACCATCACCGAGGCCAAGAACCTCGCCACCTTCAAAGAAGGAGAGGAGAAGATCATTAAAGAGCAGGTCGAGGCCATAGTCTCAGCTGGGGCCAACGTGGTCTTCTGCGAGAAGGGCATCGGGGTCACGGCCCAGCATTATCTGGCCAAGAACGGAATTCTGGCTGTCCGCCGGGTCAAGCGAGAGGATCTGGAGATGCTGGCCCTGGCCACCGGAGCCAGGCTGGTGGGGGACGTCTTGCAGGTCACGTCTCGGGACCTGGGCCAGGCCGCGCTGGTGGAGGAGCGGAAAGTAGGCAAGGACAAGCAGATGATCTTCGTGGAGGGCTGCGAGAAGGCCAAGGCGGTGTCCATCATCCTGCATGGCGTCTCGGAGCAGTTCCTGGAGGAGATGGAGAGGGCCCTGGATGATGCGCATAACGTCGTCCTGGATGTCATCCGCTCCGGAAAGATCGTTCCCGGCGGCGGGGCTCCGGAGATCAGGGTCGCAGAGAGGCTGAGGCAGTACGCCTCCACCCTGGAAGGCCGGGAGCAGCTGGCCATTCGGGCTTTTGCCGACGCGGTCGAGGCCATCCCCCTGACGCTGGCGGAGAACGCAGGCTTTGATCCTGTGGACGCGCTGGCGGGCCTGCGGGCCAAGCACGGCCAGGGCATGAAGAACTATGGATTGAACCTGACCACGGGAGAGCCTGCCGATATGCTGGCTATGGGTGTGGTGGAGCCGCTGAAGGTAAAGACGCAGGCCATAAAGTCCGCCGCCGAGGCCGCCACCATGGTCCTTCGCGTGGACGATGTGATCGCCGCCAAGAGGGAAGAGATGAAGGCAAAGCCGGGCCAGAGCCCGCACGACTACACCATGCCTCAGATGCCCATGCCTCATTAATGAGCATAGGATGCCGGCCTTCTCGCCGGCCCAATCCTTCCCTTTGATTTCTGGAATGACTACTTCGTCGGTGGAGCCTATGGCTGAAGAATGGTTTGAGAGATCTGAAGAGAACCTGGGGGAGACCTCCGAGGCAGAGGAGCTGAAGGCACAGCTTCTGGAAGCTCAGAGCTTGGCGGAGGAGCGCCTCGATCAGCTCCTGCGTTGCAGGGCGGATCTGGACAATGTGATGAAGAGAGCGGCCAAAGAAAAGGAAGAATATGTGAAATACGCCTCGGAGAAGATAATCTGCAAGCTTCTTCCCGTGCTAGACAGCCTCGACCAGGCGGCAAAGCATGACCAGGGCACCAAGGTGCTTTACCAGCAGCTCCTCGATATACTGAAGGCCGACGGCCTCGTGCCCGTGGAAGCTGTAGGCAAGAAGTTCGACCCATACAGACATGAAGCCCTCTACCAGGTCAAGACAGATGAGCTGGAGGAGGATACCGTGGCGGAGGAGATACAGAAGGGCTACCTCTTCAACTCCCGGGTCATTCGCTTCTCCAAGGTGGCTGTAGCAAAACGATGATTGGCAAAACGATGATGATAGGTTTAAATATTTACAAAGTATTGATAACTTTCAGTTTCAGGAGATGAGATCTTGTCTAAAATTATCGGTATCGACCTCGGAACCAGCAACTCGGCAGCAGCAGTTCTTATTGGCGGCCGACCCACCATAATTCCCAGTGCAGAGGGAACCAGCATCGGCGGCAAGGCATTCCCATCTTACGTGGCCTTTGCCAAGGACGGCCAGGCTCTGGTAGGCGAGCCTGCAAAAAGGCAGGCGGTCACCAATCCGGAAGGCACGATTACGGGCATCAAGCGCAAGATGGGCACGGACTACAAGGTCAAGGTTTATGGAAAGGAGTACACCCCGGAGGAGATATCCGCCCAGATCCTGCGCAAGATCAAGACGGATGCGGAGACTTATCTGGCCGACACCGTGGATAAAGCAGTGATAACCGTTCCTGCCTACTTCAACGACAACCAGAGACAGGCGACGAAGGATGCCGGCACAATAGCCGGACTGGAGGTCGTCCGGATCATCAATGAGCCTACGGCTGCGGCTCTGGCCTTTGGCCTGGACAAGGTGGGCGAACACAAGATCATGGTCTTCGACCTGGGCGGAGGCACCCTCGATGTCACCATCATGGAGATCGGAGAGGGCGTCTTTGAGGTGCGGTCCACCTCCGGCGACACTCAGCTGGGCGGCAGGGACATGGATGAGCGGCTGATGGAATTCGTCCTGGAGAAGTTCAAGATGGAGTCGGGCATCGACCTGCGCAGGGATTCTATGGCCATGCAGCGCCTGCGGGAGGCGGTCGAGGTCGCCAAGATCGAGCTTTCATCTGTTCTGCAGACCAATCTCAATCTGCCCTACATCACCGCTGATGCCAGCGGCCCAAAGCACCTGAGCATGACGCTCACGCGAGCCAAGCTGGAGGAGCTGATCCATGATGTGCTGGAGCGCTGTCGCGGTCCCATGACCCAGGCGCTGAAAGACTCCAAGCTGGAGAAGGCCGATGTCGGCAAGATCATCCTGGTGGGCGGGCCGACCAGGATGCCTGTGGTGCAGGAGTTCGTGAAGAGCTTCACGGGCAAGGATATCGAGCGCGGTGTGGACCCCATGGAGTGCGTGGCCATGGGCGCAGCCATCCAGGCCGGAGTTCTGGGCGGCGAGGTCAAGGATCTTCTCCTCTTGGACGTAACACCGCTCTCCCTGGGCATTGAGACTCTGGGTGGCGTGACGACAAGGCTGATCGAGAGGAACACCACCATTCCCACCCGCAAGAGCCAGGTGTTCACCACTGCGGCCGACAACCAGACTTCAGTCGAGGTCAACGTCCTGCAGGGTGAGCGGCCCATGGCCAAGGACAACGTCACCTTGGGCAGGTTCACCCTGGTGGGCATTCCCCCGTCGCCGCGCGGCGTTCCCCAGATCGAGGTCACCTTCGACATCGATGCCAACGGCATCATCCATGTCTCGGCCAAGGATCTGGCCACCAAGAAGGAGCAGAGGATAACCATAACCGCTCCTCACAAGCTCAGCCAGGAGGAGATCAAGGCCAAGATCAAGGACGCGGAGCACTTTGCGGCCGATGATGCCAGACGCAAAGAGGAGATTGAGGTCAGGAACGCTGCCGACTCCCTGATCTACGCCTCGGAGAAGATGCTAAAAGAGGCGGGAGACGTGGCCACGCCAGAGCAGAAGGACAAGATCGAGAAGGCCATCGCCGACCTGAAGAATGCTCAGACGGGGGGCGAGATCTCCGAGATCAAGGCCAAGACGGAGAGCCTGCAGAATGCCATCTATGAGCTCTCCAGCGCCATGTACCAGAAGGCAGCACAGCAACAGCAGCAAGCGCAGCAGCAGGCTTCGCAAGGCCAGAGTGGGTCCCAGCAGGGCCCAAGCTCGCAGCAAGACCAGGCTGGAGCATCGGGTCCGACGGTGGATGCAGACTACGAGGTAGTAAACGATAAGAAGTAAGCCCTCAAAAGGAACTAAATAAGGCATGCCGGAGAAGAAGGACTATTACGAGGTGCTGGGAGTACCCAAGGAGGCGAGCGAGAAGGAGATCAAAAGCGCCTACCGCAAGCTCGCCATGAAGTACCATCCCGACAGGTCGGACGCGTCCGATGCTGAGGAGCGATTTAAGGAGATCTCAGAGGCCTATGCCGTCCTCGCCGATACGGATAAGCGCAAGAAGTACGACCAGTTCGGCCACGCCGGAATCAACAGCCAGTACTCCCAGGAGGACCTCTTCCGCGGAGTGAACTTTGAAGACCTGCTCAGAGGCTTCGGCTTCGGAGGCGGGGAGAGCATCTTTGATATGTTCTTTGGCGGAGGCCGCGGTCGCGGCCCCGCCCGGGGCAGAGACCTACGCTACGACCTCAACCTGACGCTGGAGCAGGTGGCCACGGGCCTGGAGACGACCATCGAGGTTCCCAGGACGGAGAGCTGCCCGACCTGTGGAGGCAGCGGTGCTCGGCCCGGCACCAGCCCCGCGGTCTGCAGCAGCTGCCGCGGCTCCGGCCAGGTGACGCGAGCCCAGAATACGCCCTTCGGCCAGATCGTCACCTCCACGACCTGTCCCAAGTGCGGGGGCCGGGGGCAGATCGTCACCAACCCTTGCAGCGACTGCAGCGGCACAGGAAGAGTGCATAGGACGCGCAAGATAAACATCCGGGTTCCGCCGGCCGTGGAGGATGGACAGCACCTCAAGCTTCGCAGCCAGGGGGATGCAACCGGCCAGGGAGGCGCGCCCGGCGACCTCTACGTCGTCCTCAATGTCCTTCCCCACGCCCAGTTCCAGCGGGCGAACAGCGACCTTCTCTTTGAGAAGCCCATCAGCATCACCCAGGCCGCGCTCGGCGCGGAGGTGGAGGTTCCAACGCTGAATGGCCGGGCCAGGGTCCGCGTTCCTGCGGGCACGCAAACCGGCTCCGTCTTCCGGCTGAGGGGAAAGGGATTGCCCAGGCTGCAGGGCCTCGGCTCAGGCGACCTGCACGTGAAAGTGAAGATCAAGATCCCTTCGACTTTGACCGAGCGGCAGAAGCAGCTTCTGGAAGCTCTGGCTGGGGAGTTTGGAGAGAAAAGGCCCGCCCAGACTGAGAAGGAGAAGAGCATCATCGACAAGATCGTGGACGAGGTGAAGAGCGCGGTTCACTAGCGCGCGCACCTTCTAGCTCTGTCTTTTCGAATATCTTATGCTCTCCTTCGCTGTCGTGAACTATGCAGGGACCTCTTTCCTTGGGCTGGCCTCGCTCGAAGTCATGGTACTTTTCAAGGAGAGATATGGCCTCGCCAATCTCAGTGATGCTTCTCTCGATGAGCCGCTCTGCCAGCTTCTTTGCCTCGGCTGGATCGATCATTCTTCCCAGTCCCCGGCACTCGGAGCACTGCACAGTGCCATGGTCCAGATAGAATGGATAGGTGCTGCAGAGCAAGGGCCTTGCCTCATAGATCCTGCATCCGTTTTCCCTGCAAAACTGACAGGAGCCTTCGTTCTTCTTCAGCCGCCACTCCAGGGTGTGAAAGCAGCCGTCGCGGTCCCACTCGCCCTCTCCAGGAGGCTCGACCGCCTCCAGCCAATCCAGGCCAGCGGCCTCCAGAATGCTTCTTATCTCGAAGGGGAAGACGACCACGCTGTTGTCCTCGCCGCGGCAGCAATCTTTGCAGCCCAGGCATTGAAAGCCGATCATCTCAATCTGGGCGGCTAACTCTTTCGTCGAGAGCCCTTTCGCAGCCTCCAAACTTTTGCGCAGCTCCGCCAGCTGCCTTTCTCTGGAATCTTGCGGACTTTGCAGGCTCATCTCTTGCAGACGGCGATGAAGTTGTCCAGAAGCTCCTGCCCGTGTTCGGTATGAACCACCTCGGGATGCCACTGCACCCCGAACATTGGCTTCTTCAGATGCCGCATGGCCTCGATCTCACAGACATTGGAGCGGGCCAAAACCTCAAACTCGGAAGGCAGCTCAACCACCTGATCGGCGTGGGAGGCCCAGGTCTTGAACCTGGGCGGCAGCCCCTTCAAGATGTCGTTCTCCTGGAGAACCTCCACCTCCACCTCTGCATATCCGCCGATGGTTCCGGGCGCGACCTTTCCTCCAAAGGTGGTTCCCATGAGCTGCATGCCCAGGCAGATACCGAGAATAGGCATGTTCAGATCTCGCAGATAATCGGCGCAGCGTCCGGCACGATCCAGGGTAGGTCCCCCGCCCAGGATGAGACCGCTGGCATCGATCTTCTCCGGCGGGGTCTGGTTGGAGATGAGATCGGTCTCCACCATGTCCCTTATGCTCCTGCGAATGAGGTGATTGAACTGTCCATAGTTGTTTACTACAAGTATACGCATTGCAACACCAGGCACGTATTATGCTGATATATTTTTTGGCCGGGAGGGATATTGCCGGGATATATATACGGTCCTACCATGAGATCTTCCGAGGTCAATGGCGAAAACTGTTATCATTTTTGCCTGGGTCGATGGCTGAAGGAAATAGATATGGCATTTTTAAGAAATCGAAGGAGTGAACTCATCCCACACCCTGAAGGCCGGGGACTTCCTGCTTCGTCCTTCGCGACTCTACGAGGTTAAAACAATTGCACAATAATTGGCTTTTGAGCCGTGGTGCATAACAAATCTTTCAAAGATTTTCATGCTCAACATCCGGCATATTTCAATTCTTGTCCACGGGTCAACCTTGCGAGGACTAACCCTGCCGAATGCCGCTTCTCTGTCTGCGACCGGCCAAGTCCTCAACTTCTGGAAAACCAGTATCCTCACCTCAATCTCCTGATAACCTTCACCCCGTCCACCCGCGCCAGGTGCAGCTCATCCAGGTTGTCCAAGATGCCGTGCTCCACCAGCCCGGGAATCGAGCGGAGCCTTTCTGCCGGGGCCTTCGGGTTCAGGATGACCCCGAAGTCCGCGTCCATCACGAAGTTTCCGTTGTCCGTGATCACCGGCCCGTCCTTCATCTTGCCGAGACGCAGCACTGGTGCGCCGCCCAGATCCTTCAGATGCTGCTCCACCAGCCTGGCGGCGAAGGGCAGCACCTCCACTGGCACCGGGTGGCTCAGCTTCTCCGCATACTTGGATTCATCGGCTACTACAGCACGAGGGCCTTTATCGTCCAGCTACGGTGGAGCCTCTAGTTATCTGGTCGGATGAATTGATGAAAGGGAACTCTCATGCAATTATTATCATTGTTATTCTGGGATGGCAGAATGAGCATGTCCAAAACCAAAGCTGTTAATAGATCTTCCTGACGCGAAACTGAATCTTTTTCCCCCAGACTCCGCGCGGGCGCCGCTTCTTGGCATTGCGGCAAAAGATAATAGCCGCCGGCATGCCGCTCCTGAGCCCGGAAGAGAGCGAAGAGGGGATCCGGGATAGGAGCGGCGAAGATGAATGAGCCCAAAAAGGACTTTTCTAGATACGGGAGTTCTCATTGCCGCTGCCCTCAGAACTGAGGAAACGGCTCTTCAAGCGCTTCAAATACTCGATGACCCTGATCGGGAGTTCGTATCCAGCATCTTTGTTAAGCTGGAGGTTCTTCCGAAAACCATTTACAGCAGATTTTTCCGACACGCGACGGCCACCCGCCCGCACGCAAGCGGACGCGTGCCTGTGGGAGGGGCGCAGGCCAGACCAGTGGTGAGCTGTGAGGTGCAGGATAAGCTATTCAGCTTGGCGTGGTTGTATTGCATCGAACGCCTTCACTAATGCATTTTTCCGCTTTATCCCTGTGATTTTGAAGCATGCACTTTAATAAGATTGACCATCATTTTCTTTGATGTATGCAGATGCAGACTTTCACTGCCGTTATTCATAGAGAAGAAGACTTGTTCGTAGCAGAATGCTCCGAGGTCGGGACCGTGAGCCAAGGTAGAACGATCGAGGAGGCGTTGGCAAACCTCAAAGAGGCAACCGTGCTCTACCTGGAAGAGTTCCCCCTGGAGGCCAAACCAGAGAGGTCCTTCGTTACCACCTTCGAGGTGGCGGGCGTTGCCAAGACTTAGGAACGTTTCGGGAAGCCACGTCAGGCTCTCCAAAATGGCTCAAGAGGGCAAGATAGGAACAGTGGTGCCTATGCACCCTGAGCTGAAACCTGGCTCATTGAAGAGCGTGCTGCGGTTGGCAAAGATAGATCCCGAAGAGTTCGCAGAGTATCTCTAGCGCAGGTATTGTTATCTTTGAAATCCTGCCCACTGGGGCCTACTATTTTCTGCATCTTTAACCTAGCATTAGCAAAGTCCTTCATTGTTCTGATAGCCAGCATCGTACGGTGCAGGCCCCGCGTCCGCGCGCGCAAGCGGGGGCGCGTGCCCGTGAGCGGGCGCAGGCCGGGCGGCGGGGAGCGCCCGCGGGCCGGTTCCGGAGAGGAGATGGGTCATTTTGCAGCTAGTGCTCCTGGCTGCAATTCTGGGCGCGCCGGGAATCGGGTGTCTGCGAATCTCCGTTGTGGCTGGGTGCTGGATGGCCTGTTTAGTCAACGCTGACTTAGAAAGCGAAGAAGCCGATGGCCCAATTCCGCCAGGCGACGGCCCGGCGGCTTCGATCGGGCACCAGCATGCTATTATCATGATTCGATTTCATGCAGCCGTTTCTCGATGAGCTCTTTGTCCTGGAGCAGATTATAGGCCTCGATTCCTGATTCTTTTCCACTTTCGACCTGAAACCTATCGTTGGAAATTAAGATCGCTCTCTCTACCCTGGCTGCAGCTAAGTAGAATGAATCCGCGGCCCTTGATCCCGTTTCCAGGGCAATGGAAAGCGCCTCATCGAAGATCCACGAAGTTCTGATAAAGACCAGCTCTCGAAAGATCTCTTCGCTGATCTTGGGAGCCAGGTCTCTCTTGACTCTCCTGGCTATCTGCCCTGACAGCTCTACCTTGAAGAGATCTGGTTCCAGGATCGTTAGGCCTTTTTCCTCCAAGATAGAGAACAATTCTTCTGCGGAATGTGTCCTTACCGAGTCGTATTCGAAGAGAAGGTCGATGAAGACTGAGGTGTCTACTACTATCATCGCCTCTCCTCGACGAACTCCGACATCGCATCCCGGTCCACTTTGATCCTGTATCTTCTGGCCACATTGGTGATTCTTCCAGGCTTGAGAACGACGAAAGCTTTTGTTCCCTCACGCAGATCGACATCCTGCAGAGGTTTGAAGACGCCGCCCTCGTAAACCACCTGGATCTTTACATCCGGACCCTCAGACATATCAACCTCTTGATGACAACAAAGGGTGCCATTGAGATAAATAATGTTTGAGAAGGTCAAGAGCATTGACTTTGCCGATGGCCCAGCTCCGCCAGGCGACGGCCCGGCGTCCGCGTGCGAGCGGGGGCGCGTGCCTGTGAGCGGGCGCAGGCCGGCGGCGGGGAGCGCACGCGGGCCGGTTCCGGTCGGGCCGTGCTGCAGTTGGCGCTCCGGATCATCAGGGCCGCTGGGAATTGGGTGGTGGCAGATTTCCGCTGCGGGTGCTGGGCGAGCTGATAGTGATCGCAGCCGGAGCTGGCGGCGCAATCGGCGTTTGGGCGCTGGGGCGAGAGCCTCGCACTTTTTGCAAGGCTGCTCCCCGGTGGACCCCTGATCACACATGCATTTACGGGATTGTGCGGCATCCGCTCCAAACTTCAGGAATTCAATAGCAAGATTGAAGATTTAAGAGTACCAGATTGATCTGAGATGGAGCTGAGATAATGAGTGCGTCTAAGACTATCGAATGTGTTTATGAAGGCGGCGTTCTCAAACCGCTGGAAAAGGTGGATTTTAAAGAAGGAGAGCGGCTTAGGCTGAAAGTGGAGAGGTTTGATATCTCAAAATTCTGTGGCGCCTTTGGCGAAGGATCTGGTGAAGAGTTCGAAAGGTTCGAAGAAGAGGCTCAGATGTGATATTCATAGATACGAATGTATTTTATAGTGTCCTTGTGAAGACGGAGTTCAGCTTAGCTGCTCGAAATATTATTATGATGCCATCCAAATTGGCTACATCCGCAACCGTGCTGAATGAGCTGGTCTTCATATCTCTTCGTAAGCTCTGTAAGGAGCGATATGGAACAAAAAGCTATTCAGAATTCCGAAGGATCATCGCCAGAAAAGGCTATGAGCCCTTCAAAAAGGATATAGACCTGATGTTCAGATTTGTTGATGAAAGGGAGATTACAGTGCTGCCGATCAACAACGACCTTGAAGACTGGAAGAAAGCCATGACCAAGTACAAGCTCCTGCCCAACGATGCAATGATCGTCTCAACATGCCTCTTGCACGAGATCGCGGAGATTGCCACTTTTGATAATGATTTTAAAAGGGTTGAACCGCTGAAGATAATTGGACAAGGCTATAAAGCGGGCTCCGATCGATAGCTAACTTACCCTCCCGTTTTCCATGCAATTTGAGTTCCCGACGGCTTTGATCCAAAGTCTATATCGCATCGTCAGACGATGCCCCGCGTCCGCGCGCGCGAGCGAGGGCGCGTGCCTGTGGGCGAGCGCAGGCCGGCGGCGGGGAGCGCCCGCGGGCCGGTTCTGGGGAGGAGATAGGTCATTTTGCAGCTAGTGCTCCTGGCTGCAATCCTGGGGCGCGCCGGGAATTGGCGGCGGCAAATCTCAGCTGCGGGTGCTGGGCAGGCGATCGTGATCGCAGCCGGAGCTGGCGGCGCAATCGGCGTTTGGGCGCTGGGGCGGAAACCTAATAACGTTCTTTGGCACGCGACGGTCGTGATCTCTTAATAGTTTTGTATTTTGTAATACGGAAAAGTCAAGAGTTCTTGCAAGCTCCAGACATGATCGATTAAGCCGGCTTGTTTCGCGGGACAATTGAACTTCGTCATCCCCTTATCATTTCTAAATTTTAGAGCGCGGTGCTTTCGGCAGTAGTTG
>JAPKYD010000070.1 GCA_026394475.1 Methanothrix sp. | reverse complement strand
CGACAAAGAGCAGCCCAGCGGGTTTATCTCGATCAGGGTACCCGCCGATAAATTCAGTGATGCCCTGTCTAAGCTGAGGGCACTGGCAGTCAAGGTCACGTATGAGAATACCAACAGCCAGGACGTGACCTTGTTAAGATTATTCGTCTATTCGGGCCGGTTTGCGAAAAATATTATGGATTGGAGCGTTAATGCGGAATGCAGGTTGAGAGAAACGATATTCCCTATCTGACGTCTTCATCGCTCATTGTTTATCTTCTTTATAAAAATAAAATATCAAAAGAAGATACAATTAAATATATTGATAACTTAAAAATGTATATATCTAAAGGGCAGTATCTTACAGCCATGTCGGAGGTCCAGAGATGGGAGAAGTGATGGTCGCCAGAAACCAGTCCCTAAATAGAGTCATTGATCTTATGAAGAGAAATGGCCTCGACGAAGAGGGCGCAATGAAAAAGATAATCAACCTGGGTATCCAGGATTATGTCGCCGAGCTTTACAAGGACGGCGAGATCAGCATCCGAGAGGCGGCGGAAATCTTGCAGCTCAACTTCCGGCAGACTTTGGAGATTCTGGAAAAAAAAGTTGGCGGAAATGTGGAACGAGATCAAGAGACCAAGGCATTGAATCTCGCGAAGAGGCTAGCCGAGAGATCGTAAATTCGAACGATCTCTCAATTTAGAGGATTTTCCCAATAGGCGGATTAGGCCTGGCCGAGAATGCTGCCCGCCCAGCCAGGCCGGGATTGCATGTCGCCTTCATTCCGGTCGAGCGGGATCGCCGGTGGCCCCGCCCGCGTGCTCGCTGGCCCGCTCGTGAGGGGGCGGCAGGGATGCGGGCTTTGGTGGCGATGGGCGGCGGGAGGGATTCGACTTGGCAGCGTGGATGGAGGCTCGCTCGCCAGGGAGACGGCCGGGATCGCATGTGCCCGCTGGCCCGCTCGTGAAGGGGAGCAGCAGGGATGCGGATTGGCGTCGATGGGGGCGGTAGGGATGTGGCTTGGCAGCGCGGTTGAAGGCAGCCTGCGATGGGCAGGATCGCATCCCCCCCCGCGCGCGTCCCCGGAGCCGTCTGTCTCTTCAGCGCTGAAGGCCAGGCAGGCTGAGCATCGTGCCATAGGCTCGGCGTTGCAGGATGGAGTCGGAGACCGCCAAGGAGATCCTGCAGGAAGTCCTTGGGGTCAGGATCTCGGATGTAGATGAGATGATCCAGAACCGCTTTCAAGCTCACTTAGAAGAAGCTCGCTATGAGGAAAACGGGCTATGGCCGCGGGAGTTCTGGCTTGAAGGGCGAGACTGGCCGGGCCCGTCCACGGGCGATACCCGGACTGGAGGAGATCCGGTCCGTAAAGGTCATTTTAAAATTAATTTTTTTGGTTTTATGAAAATAGTGCTCGGTTCAGCGTTGGCTAGCACGCCTGCGCCGCAATTCCTCTAATGTGATCCCCTCAGAGTTGTGTTTCTGCAAATACTCATATTGGGAATCAACGTATGCCGCCTCACTGTAATCTGTCCCCTCTTCTTTCACGACGGCTGCCATCTTATGATTACCTGGCTTAATTATGTGGAGCTAGTGGGTTTGAGCTAGCGCTTTTTTCTTCGCTCCGGAGAAGATCGGCCTCTAGGGCTTGACTATACAGAATCGGCAAATAGCGATCTATTGCCGCTATTTCATCGGACGCGGCCGCAATAAGCTCCAAAAGCTCTTTGCGCCGCGATATGGCCATATCCAAGTTGTTTTTCATGTTTGCCTACAACAATGCCGCTTAAAAATCGACACCGAAATATTAACCTCATCAAGTAGCAGGGAGGATATGAACTCATCGCCATCCAGCCCATCCTCTCACCGCCAGAATTGCCACCAATGCCCGAACTTTAGCATCATGGTCCACGCTGGACTGCCTTCTTGCGTCCTGTGCGGCTGCTGCCCTGCTGGCTCTGGATGAGTAGCCGCAGATTGATAATTCTATCCGACGCTATTTTCCTAGTTATGGCATCATTTGCAGTATTGCTCGCCACTGATTCAAGTTCGCGTACTTTTGCGATCCTTTCTTCGATATTTGACATTTTTCTCCTCTTACATCACGCCAGGAAGGGAGGATACCCCTAGCCGTGATCTCCTCATCACCTGGCCGCAGAGCAAACTGTGATATGCTTTGCGTGAGCTGTGCCACATGGCCTGAATAACCGAGAACAACGATGTTGGTCGTTTTCTCGTAAATTCCATGATTTATTACTTGCCGAGATCCCAGCATCTGTTGAAGCGATAAGTACTCTGCCGCCAACCACGTTCTCTACCTAGCTGAACAAATCTGGCAATAACAAATGCGGCTAGCCCGATGTCAGCCTTGTATTTATTACTGATCAAAATCATTATATCTCATCTCCTTCAGGCAGTTCATGCAGGAAAATCCCGTCGGCCGACCCGATTGGATTTATCCAGCCCAAGCCTTCCGCTTACCTTTCGCAAATACCATTCTGCGCGTCTGCCTTGATATTCTTGATACCCACGACTCTGATATTGTATATGATTTCCCATAATCAAAAACTCCTATTTCCGACTCCAACTTTTCATCTGAATCCTTTATCTTTGTGTAAATGCCAGTTGCCTGCACAAATGTCCGGCAAGAGCACGCTCTTCCCCTTCATAGCCTGGGCAGCAATCTTAGCCCATCCCGCATTAGATATTTTCTTTAACATTTTGTTTCACAAACATCTATTACACTTTATTAGTACTTAATACTATGTATTTGTAAATTAAACTAATCAAACCGAAAGATTAATAATGGATAAATAGGGTTCTTATCAATATGCAAGCTACTGTTAGGATGACCCGGAATGGACAGGTTTCAGTCCCTATCGAAATTAGAGAAACTTTAGATCTGAAAACGGGAGATTTAATTGTGATTGATGTATTGGGAACCGCAAAAAGTATTGCGAAATTGGCAGACAGGTGAATATCCAGCCCCACGTCGCTCTTGCAATGCCCGTCTCGTCGTGGGGCGGATTGCAATTGCCATGCCATCCCACACCATCTTAATGATCTATGGCCGGTAATCCATCATGCCGGAAGATCATCAATTATAGGGCATTACAGAATTTATAATACAAAAGAGATAAAAGCTTGCACTTACTCAATGCCACGTCGTACGCAATACTCATCAAGGGATATATACCGGTCCTTCTCCCTCAAGAGCTTCTTGTATTGCCAATCGGCCAATTCTTCGGTAAGGGACTTTCTGGCGGCCATAGTCTCAGAGACTTATGCCGCGTCGCTTAGCGTATTCCTCAAAGCAAATGAAATCATCCTTTTCTCGTTCGATGAGTGCATGGATTTCTTCGGCGCTTGATTCATCCTTTTCATCAAGAGCAGCGAAATCCATGTCATTAAGGGGTTCCTCTTTGGCTACTATGGTTCTACTTCGTGCTGCCATTGGACAATCTTCTCCTTTGTTAGTATATTGCTTTATCTGTAATCCGATTTTCTTTTCTTCTGGAATCTGAGCTTACCAACTCGCAGCCTGTACAATGTCTTACTTCCAGCCACGGGTACAATATCCGCCTTGGGCCGTGGCCTGTAAGGATCTTGCGACCTCTTCCAGATAGTGGTAAATCTTCTTCCCGGTGTTGGAATGAAGCTTATCTAAGGCTTTCTGAGCAGTGCGTGATAACTGCAACGTGAATACCATCGCAAGTCATCTCCAGAATTGCCACCAGCTTTTTGCCTCAGCCTTCTCCTGCTCAGGATGTATGCATCAGGCGAAAAAGCTTTGGTTGCATCCATTATCAGGAAGATCGGGATGCTAGCTGCCTGGCCATCGTTCAATACCTTAGGCTAACTCGCTCTAATCTTCGACATCACGTGAATCCTCACAACTAGAACAACAACAGTCACCACAAGCAAAAAGAGCCTGACCTTTATCATCAGTACCAATGAAGAGCAAACACGCCGGATTGACTAGCTCCCCACAGATTGAACATTCTCGTCTTGTTTCTCCTATCTCTTCAGAAGGTTCTGATTCATAAAATTCATTTTTTTCTTCTGCCCTCTTAGATTTTGCAATCTTTTTCAGATTATCACCTCTAAATTTCCTCCCACAAGAATGGGCTTACTCAACTTGGCTATGAGGCTCTTCATGCTCGCCTCATAGCAGGAGTATTGGGGGGGGTGTTGCAGGCATACCAAGGGATACTGCAAAATGGCTGGTTATAATATTCATAATATTGGCGGCAATATCGCTTATACTGTAGCCGCCAGCTGTACTTTTTTTGGGATTTAATATTTTATGAATGACAGCGATATTGACCCAGCACTTCTCAGAACCAATCTTTTCACCAAACATCATAGGAATCCAACGACAGAGCTGTCGAGAGGAGAGTTAGCTGAATCCAGCTCCTAGATGTTTCTATTCCCTCGGCACAATTCTAATAATGGCCGTCTTCATCAGATACTCTGTCATGCCATTTTGCGTTTCTATCACTATGCAGTCTGCGTCTTCGTCCTGCAGTATCCCGCTGGTTACGCCTGGTTCTCCTGATTCTATCAGGCGATTAATGGTGGGGACCGTGTATATTACATCTACGGATTTTCCTTTCAGCCCAGCTATAAGAGTAATGCCTTTCATTAGTTCTCACTAACCTGCTAAATACTTCATTTCCATTAATCTTAAATAGTTTTCCGATGCAGCCACTCCATCCTCCCTCCGTGCCAACCCCTCGGAGCTGCCAGTCTCTTCAGCGCTGAAGGACAGGCTGCCTGGGCAGCGATGGGCAGGACCGCTCGCTCATCGCCTGCCATCCGGTCGAGCGGGATTGCCAGGGAGCTCCGGGAGGAGGCAGCAGGGATGCAGTTTGGCGGCGCAGATGGCTGTCCGGAATCCGATTGACCGGGGATGGCCGTGAAGCTGCGCCCGCGCGCTCCCCGGAGGCTTTCAGATTCACCTCATTTGGATTTTAAACATGGTATAATTATTTTAATCCTAAGCAAATCGAATATGATAAATAAGAGGAAAGCCGTAAATGGTCTGCTGTACCTAAATAGCAGCAACTAGTTGTAATGGATGGTTTCAATGAGAGAAGTGATGGCAAGGCCCGGCTTTCAGGAGCTGATCGAGTCCGTGGAGGCTTTGCCCATCGAAGACCGGGAGATGCTTGTGGAGATTATCAACAAACGCATCATTGAGCAGCGCCGAGAACGGCTGGTTGCAGATATGGAGGAGTCACTGGAGGCCTACAAGCGAGGCGATGTTCATATGGGCACTGCGGATGACCTCCTGAAGGATCTGGACGAGGATCTGAGAGATTGAGGCGGCTCATCTGGGCTAATGCATTCCGCCGGGCTCTCAAAAAAACGGTCAAACAGAGGCCCGATATTTTGCCAAAGGTAGAGAATGCATTGCACCTCCTGGCGGAGGACCCCTTTCATCCCGAGCTGCATACTCACAAATTGAAAGGGCGGCTGGAGAGGCTGTGGGCATGTAGTATAGACTACGATAATCGCATTCTCTTCATGTTCTTGAAAAATCCGGACGCAGAGCCGGAAGATATCCTTCTTGTCTCAATGGGAACTCACCAGGAGGTTTATTGACGATCTATCGAGCCGCTCTATCATCGTAATTAGCGTCAGAAAATCTCATATGTATTTAGGATACTGATCTAGATAAGATGGCATCAAGACGAAGCAAAGATCAGATAGTCTCTCGAATTCTCTCTGTATGCGAGGGCGCAGGCAAAACTAGGATCGTCTATGCTTCTAATCTGAATTTCCACAACGTCACCATTATCTGGATCTGCTAATTAAGAATGGTCTTCTTGAAGCCGGGCACGAGAATGCTGCCCGTTACAAGACAACTCAAAAAGGGATTGCACTCCTGGAGCACCTCAAGGCGATCGAAGAGCTCTTCCCAGAGCTCGGCAATCACGGCGGATGGCAGATCACGCAGGGCACGTAGCCATAGGCGAGGCTCGTCCGGCCAGGGTTCGCTCGTCCTGCTATCCGGCAGAGCGGGATGCGAACACCGCTCTGATTAAGACGCTAAAAAAAGAAGGTGGGATTAACTCGGATTTACACGCAGGGCAGCCAGTCAACGCTGATGGCTCCGCATGTGGAGTTACCCCAGAGCTGGATGAACTTCTCGATGGAGAATACGCCAGTTAGATCCTCGACGCTTCGACCATACTCGGCATGGCGGCCCTTGAGCTGTGGATCAGCCTGCGGGTCGCGGGATATCCAGCCGATGTGGGCCACGCCGATGATGTTGCTGTTGAGGTTAGCCTCGAGAACACCGGTGCAGCAAGGCAATGGCGGATAAGGCCCCGACCTAAATTTAGAATCAACGCCAATCCCATAATTGCCTGGAGGAATGGTGAGGTCATAGGCTCTTGTTTTGACCACGGTGGTCTTTTGCAGGTGCTCGGCATGAGTGTACATTTCAGTGAGGACTGCACCTATAGCATAATTTTGCACACACAGCTTCTCCATCCACTTTTGATCATAGGTGCCGGTCTGGTAGCTTACCGGCATATACTCAAACTCAGCCTCCTTCGTGAAATTTATATAATCCATAGGCCCCCAACCGTTATACCAGCCTATTTGATCAAAATTAACTGGGCCAACATTATTAAAAAATTTGTCGTATGGATCCCAAATAAAAAGCCTTTTGGTCAATCAGGAGAGGCTCGGCCTCAGGCCACTGATGGTGCTGTTGCTAGGTCACGTGGCAGGCCCTCGTGAGGATACTTGCCAGCGAGCCGGCCGGGAGTGCATGTCGCCCGCACTCCGGTCGAGCGGGATGGCCGTGAAGCCGCGCCCCCGCGCGCTCCCCGGAGCCGCCCGTCTACTCAGCACTGAGAGCCAGGCAGGCGGAGTAGCGTGCCATGGCCTGGCGTTACAGGATGGAGTCAGAGACAGCCAAGGAGATTTTGGTAGAGGTCTTTAGGATCAGGGTCTCGGACGTGGATGAGATGATCCAGAACCGCTTTGAAGCTCACAACGAAGAAGCTCGCTACGAGGAAAATGGGCTATGGCCACGAGAGTTCTGGCTAGAAGGATGAAACATTGGCCTGGCATTATCCGCTGGCCGGAGAAAATCGATTTTAGGGCATTTGGTTACATAAGAAAGAAAGATAAAACCGAAAGGCAGATACCATTATCAAAATTTAGATACACTTCTCACCCTTCAATTTTTTCCATTCATTGTATAGTGCTTGGATTTGCCTGTCCTTGATCATGATGAGGGTTTTTATATCGGGAATCAAGAAGGTTATGCCACCAAATGTGAGCGAACCGCAATGGGCAGCTTCCAGAAGCTGGTATTCATCGCCTATCCATACTTCTTTAATGAAGATCTGCAACGCGAACGATTTCAGAAATATTCTGAGGAAGTGAATATCATTGATCCCGGTGACAGACTCCATCCTACCGAACATCCTGAGTGCAGATACAGTCCGATCAGCTTCTTCATATGAGCAACAGATATCGATATCCTTTGTGGCATCCTTCAAGCCATGCCACAGAAAAGCTGCACCAGAGAATAGGTACACGTTGGTTTTGGCTTGAACTTTCGAGCCAATGTAGGCCAAATCGGCCAAGAGCTGTGTCTTATTTTCGATCATATTTCTCACATTACCTGAGATTGCCTATATCGGGTAATTGCTAGTCATTCATAGGCACGCAACCATCCCTACTTTCGTCATTTCTCCGACTCCTAAACGCTTAGCCTGTAACTATGCGGCTCATCCACAATCTCAATCGTGGCTATAGCATGCTTCAATACCAGAAGCTGCCCTTTTGCGGTTTGGAGAAGGATATCATGGGGGTTGTATCCTTCGACAGTTCCTGTGACTGGTTGGCCTCCTGAGACCAGGCGCATAATGACCTTCTTACCCTTGAGCTTGGGGATAAATTCGTACGATGTTCTTGCTTTCGTAACGGATTTTTCTTCGTCGGTCAAGTTCTCCTCCAGAATTGCCACCAGCTCTCTGCCTCGTGCTCGCGCTTAGAATGGATGCATCAGGCGAAAGACTTTTGGATGAGATAGGGCACTGGATGGAAGTGCCTGGTCACGCACGAGATCAATTTATTGCCTCCTCTAATGACATTCGACCTCCTCAACTGATTGTTTTTTTTATGTATCCTCCAGAGCCCACCGAAGCAGGCCCCGCCTTTCTCCTAGTGCTTGCTCATTTGAGCTCCCAGTCGTCCGACTTTTTGGAGCAGACCATGTCCCAGAACCTTCGCCCCTTGCTGGGCCCTGAGTTCAATTATGATGTCTCCTAGATTTCTATAGATGCCATCGTAATAGAATAGCTTGCTCATCGGGGCGTTGTATGCAATATTGTGCTTTCCGAGAACGCTCGAAGAGTCAGGCGCTCCTCTGGTATAATAAGCCGTACATGTGCTGGCCAGAAGCAGCAGTAAAAGGCATACGGCCAATATTCTTCTCGTGGTTTATCACCTCCTACTATTTTTATTTTTGGTATTTGCATCGAACTAAGGCCTATAGAATGGGCCTAAGATCTCTCTTCTTTGATTGCCCTGCCCACCTTGATATAATCAATCTTATCTTCCGGGATGGATTTTGCGGCAATGATCGAGGCTTCTTGCCCAGCCTTCTCCCGCTCTGAATGGATGCATCAGGCGAAAAAGCGTTTGGATGCCCATGGGGAAAATAAGATATAGCTTGCGCTATGATAGCGCAGTTGCATCCGCGATGGACAAGATCGCGAGAGGGAGCTAAGCGGAAAGTGCAATGGCCTCAAGAGGGTTTTCTTGCATTCTGCTTTCTGCCTGGAGGGAGTGGAAAATGACAGTAATTCGTGTTGAGAGTTCGGCAAGCTCTCCTGCCCTCAGCGTTGACGATGGTGGCTCGGGTGGCATTCCCGTCTTATTCGTTCATTCCCTTACCGGCAATTCTGGGCACTGGTCCCGCCAGCTCGAACATTTGCGAAGAGATCGGCGGGCTATTGCCATAGATCTGCGGGGCCATGGTAAGTCCGATCCGGCCAAGGATGGGGACTATTCCATTGAGGCAATGGCCAACGATATCGATTCTGTGGCCAATGCTCTGGGCCTGAAGCGATTTGTCTTGGTTGGCCACAGCATGGGCGGATCGGCGTCGATTGTGTATGTCGGACGTCATCCGGAAATAGTCGCTGGGCTACTTCTGGCCGATCCTTCCGGAGATGCAAGGAAGATACCAGCTGAGCAATTTGCCCCTTTTATGTTGGCATTGGAATCGGATTCGTATGCCAGGGCAGTTGATGAGTACTGGAAAGTTATACTTGTTAACTCAAATCCCTCTATCCAGGAAATGGTCTTGGGAGATCTGCATAGCACCAGAAAAGAAGTCGTGATCGGGGTCTATAGATCATTTCTCAGGTTTGATCCCTTGACGCCGCTGCAGCGCTATCCAGGGAAAAAGCTCTCCATCATAACTCATCTCAACGACACGCCCATAAGCCTGCATAATCTCCTGCCCGATTTGCCTCATGTCAGTATGCCCGGCACTGGACATTGGCTGCAACTGGACAAGCCCGACGAGTTCAACCGGATTATGGATGAATTCATATCCTCTGAATTTTAGATGCAAAGCCGGTGATCCATGAAAAGAAGCAAACAGCTTCCGCTCTGAGGAAGCAATACTCAAGTGATGGGCAGGACCGCTCGCTCGTCACTTGCGGCACGGTCGAGCAGGATGGCCCTGAAGCTGCCTCCCGCGCCCGCTCCCCGGAGCCGCCCGTCTCTTCCGCGCTGACGGCCAGGCAGCCTGGGCAGCGCGCCAAGGCTATCGTCGCCACCAGTTCTATGACATTCTTTATGATCGGTAAGAGGATGTCATAGAATCGGTGGGGGCTCGGTCCCGAGAGGACAGGCCTCATCACCGCTAAAGTGCGGCATCCTATCAGAGATGCAAATCCACCCCATGCCTAGGCTATCATCACTTGATTCTTGCATTTTTTTTCTATATCATTGGGCGACGGACCCCAAGTATATAGGCTTCAGCGTGCCAGTCATGGCGGAAACTATTGAGAAGCATGCTGATGCATCGAATGAAGATCAACTGAGCTGGGCTAGATCTTCTCATTGTAAAGCTGGAGAAGGGGAGGCTGCAAATACACCAGCTAAGTTTAAATGTCATTACATCATGTATAATCATTAAGTATATCAAAAACGGAGGTGCTAAAATGCTATTTATACTATGGTTTAAATGGGAACCAGAGAATACATCAAAAGTTGAAAAGCTTTGGAGAGAATTCAAATTTCCCAAAGAGGTGAAAGTAATAGGAAGGTATCTATTGATTGGCAGGCATATCTCTGTGGCAATATTCGATGCCCCAACCGAAGAAGCAATCCTGAAGATAACCTATCCATTCAGGGAATTAGGAGTTCCTCACGTAAATCCTGCGTTGTCTCTGGAAGAGTCGCTGAAATTGATGGAAAAGATGTAAGCTATCTCAATGATTCTCCTTTCCTCAGGCTCTAGACGAGTGGAAGATAATTACCCGTAAAAACCACTCTGATCCAGAAGCTTGAGGGCATTGTTTCTCGCGTCAACGGATTTGAACTCGAAGCGGTATAGGTCTTTGTTATAACAATCCAGCAGGGCTTTGAATAGCTCCTTGTTGTCGAAGAAGTGCTTAAAGACCCAGAGCTTGCCAAGCTTGAAATTGTGATGCGTCTGCGGGTTGGGCAACATCAAAAGTATTAGGCATCATAGCTCTTTGACCTCCTCAGGTTCGACATAAATTTCCATTATTAATCCCTTGCCAGCAAGATAAGTCCATAAATGAATAGCTGCCAGGTGGATATCCGCCGCGCGCCCGCATGCCCACTGGCCGCTCGTGAGGGGGAGCGGCAGGGATGCGGCTTGGCAGCGTGGATTAGGGCTCGTCTGCCAGGGAGCTGGCCGGGGTCGCTCGTCGCCTGCATTGCGGTCGAGCGGGATCGCCGGTGGCCCCGTTCGCATGCCCACTGGCTTGGCGCTGCAGTCGAGGGGATGGTGGGATACTGCAGAGGGATATCGAGAGGGACAAGGCGGGAGCTCTGGGCTGCATTCTGCTGGATCGTATTGCTCGGCTGGTGATTCAATTATTGGTTGGGATTACGATCTTCTAGAGAGCATAGCGTTCATTGAGGGTGGATTTGTCTGTGAACGATCCATGACTCAGGTTCACCCTTAATCGCAAGTTTTAGACGTAAATTAAGAATACCAACCAATTTAAGGATCACGACCAAATCTTTCTTAAAGATAGAAATCCAATCAGACTTATCTTTTCAATTGCAGAGGTGGAGATCTGAATGCAAGCGATGAGAATTTTCTGTATGGTGCTGGCGGCTACCTTTGCGGTGATGCCGGCCTTGGCAGCCTCTGATAATATGGACTTCAGCGCCCTAGATAAAACGATCCGGGAGGAGTTGAAGATCACCAATACTCCTGGCTGCGCCGTGGCTATAGTCAGCGGTAACGATATCGTCTACGCTAAAGGCTTTGGCGTGGCTGATATCGAGACAGGACAGCCCGTTGCCCCCGATACCCTCTTTCGGGTAGGCTCTACGAGCAAGGTCTTCACGGCCATCACCCTTGTCTCCCTGGCGGAGGAGGGCAAGGTGGACCTAAGCAAGCCCATAGGATATTACATTCCGAACTTGAGCACCAATCTCTCCAAGGTTACAGCCTCCCAGCTCCTGAGCCACACAGCGGGCTTTAAGGATGCTGCGCCCTCCTACGGGCTGCACGATGAGTCGGAGCTGGCCAGATGCATGCTCTCCTTGAACGATTCGATCCTGTTCGCAGAGCCAGGGGAGGTCTTCTCCTACTCGAACATAGGCTTTGGTATGGTCGGGTACCTGGTGGAGAAGATTGGCAAGAAGACCTATGCAGACCAAATCGATGAGCGGATCTTCAGACCCTTGGGCATGAACAGGACTACCTTCAAGCCCACCCTGGCCATGACCTATCCCTTATCTCAGGGGCACTCGGTAAATGCCAACGGCACATCTGTCGTGAGGCCCTACTCCGATAACGCAGGCTTTTGGCCGTCTGGGTTCGTCTTCTCCAGCGTCAACGACATGGCTCACCTGGCCATCGCCTTGATGAATAATGGTTCCCTGGAAGGAAGGCAGGTCATCTCGCCAAAGGTAATAGAGGAGATGTCCAAGCCCAGGGCTGAGATGGCCAGCGCGTATGAGAACGGAAGCTATGGGTACGGCCTCATGATCTATGATCGGTTAGGTCAGAAGGTGGTGGGGCACGACGGAGCTATAGAGGGATTCACATCCAACTTCATGATGGTCCCTGAGCATAAGTTTGCACTGATAATCCTGGCCAATGCCGATGACAGGCACTTCCCCAATTCCACAGAGAAGGCCTTCAGGCTCATGCTTCCCTTGAAAGAAAAAGCTGCGCCTGTTCCCCCGACCGTGAACCAGTCCGAGACCGCAGGTTACGTAGGCAACTACTCGGGGATCAAGATTCTAGAGAAGGAGGGCAAGCTCTTCATGAGTGCCGACGTTGAGGTCCCGCTGGTGCAAACAGCTAAGGATCGTTTTGATATGATTCTGCCCGGTTCCACTAGCCCTCAGCTCATAGGGTTTATCAGAGACAGGAAGGGTGAGGTCAAGTACCTGAGCTTTGGTTTAAGATCCCTGAAGAAGACCTGAGACTTCGAGCTAGGACAATCGTGGCGCCTCATGAGCAGAGCTACAGCGCCGTGAGTCTGTGCCAGCCGAGCTTCTCATCGCCTGTCTCCGGTCGAGCTGGATGGTCGGCAGCCCCGCGCTCCCCGGAGTTTCATTGGCGGCGATGCAACGGCAGGGATGCAGCTTGGCGGCGGCAGATGGCTGGCTGGAATCCGGTCGAGCAGGATCGCCTCCCTCCGCGCGCTCCCCGGAGCTGCCGGCTATTCAGCACTGACGTCTCTTTCCTAATTCTCGGTTAAAATGTGTTTCTCATCGAAAAAGAGAATAAAGAAAGATAGTCTTTCTATCCCAGAAGCATGGAGATTCCCATCTCCATCTCAAGTTACTCGCTCTCCAGTCCACTGTTCCGAATAACCTCCCGTGGTGCCGTCAGAATAGTACCAAGTACCGTCAAAAGTATTGCCCTCTGCGGACATTGTGAACTCAAAAGGACCATAGTCGTGTTCGGGTTTACCTGATGTGGATGATCCCAGTGATTCTCTCCAGGTGCCTTTTAATTTATTGTCAGATATAGTTCCCTTGAGGGTACCATCATTATGACCATAGGATCCTGTTACTGTGTCACCGGCACGTTGAAGCTCCATTTCTCCCCATGTTGTATCCCAAATCCCTGTCCAATCTGAACTCATTGATTTTTTTAGTCCTGTTAGCGGATTCCCATAATTGTTGGTCCCTGTCATCTTTTGTCCGTCTTCAGACAATGTCACCGTGTCTACGGATGCCTCTCCTTCACATCCTCGTCCACATGTCTCTGCCGATAGAACGATACTATTGCCTTGTTGCTCCCATTGCCCGCGGTTCCATGAGCCCGAATCATCATATTGCTCCCAGGTTCCATCAGTTTTTATATCAAGTGTCACATGCTTAGAAGTTCCCCCTGACCAGTCCCATGTTCCAATCGGCGATGTACTTGCTGATTTACCGGCAACTGGTGTTAGGCAAATTGCGTAGAATATATCGCCCAAGACATTATTCCTAGCATAGACATTCGCAAATCCTATACTTGGAACATCATATGCATTGAGATCCCCAGTATCTTCGTCCCATCGCAACCCACCACTTTCGATCAA